>CAZBPR010000146.1:3467-7140 GCA_964493825.1 uncultured Dactylococcopsis sp. | reverse complement strand
AGCAGACCTCTTGATTTTTCTCTATTTTAATTCGGAAAGTGACAAAAGAGGGATAATTGAGAGTAAGGCAAAAACGTCGCTACACAAGGGTTAGTGAATCAACCCCCAAGCAACAGATTTCAACATTCTGAATAACAATCTCCTGCTCAAGTGATTGCAGTAACCGGGGAGAGCTGAATAACACCCCTTGGAGACAGTCACTGTAAAGAGAAGCTCTTTTCCTTGCATTTCTCATCTAACAGCAGAAGTAGAGGACACAGGGACAGATTTCGCTAAAACCTTTTGTCTAGCAAGGAATTGCCTTTTCTCTCCTCACCGTTTCGGCAAGATGGTTTTTTTCCTCGGGAGATCAACGTTGCGATTCCTCTCACGACAGCATTTTCCGAAAAGAAAAACTCCCAGCCGAAGGAGGGAGCTCAACCAAATATATAGATTAAAAATAACATGGGACACCCAGCACTTGACATCCCGCCCCGGGAAAAGGGTCAGGCTCGACCCCCCATTTTCGTTCATTCTCTGATTGACGACCTCGATTTAACTCTAGAAGCCTTTCGGATTTATGCTCATCTTGCCCGGCGTTGGGGCGATGGCACACACGATTCCGTGGGCAGTTATCGCAAATTGGGAGAACATTGCTTTCGTGCTAGTTTTCCTTGTGCTAGCCCAGCGACTTTGAAACGAAAGGCAATCGCGGCAATTCAGGAATTAGAAGAAAATGGATTAATCGAGAAACATAAACACCAAGGCAATGACGGACGGGACATCTCTAATTCCTATACGCTCCGGACTAGCGAGGAAATCAAAGCGTTTCAGGGAACCTCTCACCCGAATGTCATTCCCTTTCCGTACCCGTCAGAGACAATACACCCCCCGGTGCAATACCACTGCTTTAAAGAAGGGACTACCACTAAAGGTTCTAACACTAAAACTCCCCTCAGCGCGAGCACAAGCGTTGAAGAAAATTTCTTTACGGAAGTAGCCGTCACTGAAACCCAAAAGACTTCACCTCATCAACCGCTTTCTCTGGTCAGAAATGAATCGGAGCAAACTGAATGTTCCGCAAAAGTTGAAGAAAAAGTCAAGCCAAGATTAGATGGGCAGTGTCTCTCTAAAAGCCCCATTGGGAAAGCTCCCTTTCAATCCCTTGAGGAAATGAATGCCTTTCAGCTCGCATTGACCGAGTTTGCCCGAGCTACCGGAAAACGCAGTCCTTGTGGCTTTGCTCAATCGATTCTGAACCAGATGCGAAGCACGGGCTATGAACATCCCTACTGGCAAGAATGGAAACAAGGACGTGCTATTGGCACTCACGAAACCCAAGAATGGGAGGCACAACCCGGACAACCCTATCCCTACTTTCTGGACTGGTTGGCTGAACAACTGAAGCGTAATCAAGATAGTGAAGCCCAAGCTCTCCAACAAGCCAACTGGATTTGTTCCAACCCTCAGCACGCTAAACCCCATTTGAGGACGAAGGACAAAAGACAAAGGACAAACGGTGAGGAGGGAATCATGGCGATTACAGATAACAGAACCTTACTTTTCATTCAATCCGGGGCAACCATCGAGTCTCGCTTTCGTGAATGTTATGGCTTCACTCCGACTTCCGAACAAATTGACACTTTGTATGATGCTGATTGCACTGCAGTGTTTTCCCAACTCAATGCGTCTTGGCAAGGGATTGACACGTTAGCCCAGAAAATCGGTTTATCCGAGAAACGAGTCACTCAGGCTCTGAAGAAACTCTCGCAAGCAGATTTGGCAATGGGGTCGGAAAATGCTTTGACAAGTTTCGACCAGCTCAACTCCCGCTCAGCAACAGCTTGGTTGCGAAATTTCTCTCTCGATGACGTTGAGGAAGCTCGATTGTCTCTCCTCCAGGCGCTGAATGAACCAATGATGGTTAATGATTGGATGCAGCGGTTCGACATAGCTCACCGCAAGCCGTTTCAAAGCCGGTGGAATGCGATTGATCTTCAGGCAGCAATCGCGCTATTAATCCAAGAAGGGTTAATTCAGTATGACGCCAAGACAGGACAATACGAACGCCAGGTTGAGGTTCAGGAAAAAGACTCGAAATCAGTTACTTTAGCTGAGATCCGGATTGACGGGGGAACGCAACCCCGCACGGAATTAAATCAAGCTATCATTGCTGAGTATGGGGAACTCTTGGCTGAAGGAGTGCATTTTCCGGCGATAACGGTTTATTTTGATGGGGTCAATTACTGGCTTGCGGACGGGTTCCACCGTTACTGGGCGGCAAAACAAGCCAATACAGAATTAGCCGTTAATTTAATCGAAGGGAGTCAGCGCGATGCCATTCTTCATTCGGTGGGGGCTAATGCTAATCATGGACTACGTCGTAGTAATGAGGATAAACGCAAAGCGGTTACCACCTTATTGCTGGATGAGGAATGGTGCCAGTGGAGCGATCGCGCGATCGCTCGTCAGTGCCAAGTCTCTGATCGATTCGTTAATAAAATTCGCAAAGAACTCTCTGCTGATCATTCTATCTGCGAATATTCGCAGATGAAAGCAAATCACACTCGCAAAGTGAAACGCGGTGAGCAAGTTTATGAACAACTTCAGCAACCGAAAAGTTCAGTAGCTAAACCCAAACCGACCGATGTTGAGGAGAAACCGATGCAACGCCCGTCTATTATTCCCGAAGTGCATCCTGAGGTTCATGACACGATTTGTCGCTTCTTAGATTTGGAGGCTGAGCCGAAACCGAATCAATTTGTCCAATCCCATGACCGAGCTTATCTGATTGCGAACGAGAATCCGGATGAATTTAACTTAATGTTTGAACGGTTGTTTGCCCAGCTTGAGGGTCAGAAAATTAATAGCGCGTAGGTCGAAGACCGAGCCGAAGGCATCGCGGTGACTCCCAATCAAGCAGGACCACAGCGCCAAATTAAGGCAAAAGCCAGTGCCGTTTGTCTGGTGAGCAATTCCCGATGCTTGTGTCACCGAGCTGTGTGGTACTTCGGGAAGCAAAAGCATCGCTTCTATTCTCGGTTTGAACCGTTTGGCTTAACTCTCTTGTTCAGTGATGAGGAGGGGCAAGCATGACACCGGAAGATAAGCATGAATTACGGCTGATGATTCGAGAAGAGGTCACCAGTGTTGTGGCCAAGTTGGTAGAGACCAAGTCTCCTCAATATGTTCCAACAAAAGTTGCCATGGAGTTATTGGGCTACCGTTCAACTCGCCAGCTTTATCAAGCTGTTGAGCGAGGGCTGTTGCGCATTGGCAGAGAAGTTCAAGATCGACGAAGCAGTGGTTCTAACAAAGCTAACTATTACTTCGATATTCCCGCGTGTCAAAAACGACTGCAAATGGTCCCTGAAAAACGCAAATCTTAATTATGTTACTTTATGAAACAATTCAATCTTAGACAGACAAGGTTGTGTTAGAATGACCTTTCTATTGACTTTTTGCCCCAAATCGGCAGGGTTTATCTCTTGTCGGTAGGGCTTTTGAAAAATCCCAACCTCTTCCCGTATCTCGTGACTTGGGTAAGTCAATATCCCTTACAGGTAATCAGCAATCTCTCCTCCAGAACGCGATGCCCGAAGGGCGGTAGCTTCGCTACATCGCGCCTTCCGGCAACCGAGCAAGCACTTGATCAAACGCTTCTTCATCGACGTGCCGACGCAAAGCACTCGCC
>CAZBPR010000146.1:0-3457 GCA_964493825.1 uncultured Dactylococcopsis sp. | reverse complement strand
ACTCGCCACATCTTGAATGGCTGTTTCCGTGGCAAAATTGTGTTCTGCGCGCAATGATTTAACTTCCTGCATCAGAGTTTCACGATCTGCAAACGGCTTTCTCGGCTCATCGGGATCCCAATCCGTAACAAAAAGCGCTCTTAAGCAAATGGGCAAGACATTGGCAAAGGCAATGGCATCTTGGGTTGAAAGACGACGGCGAAAGGTCTGAAACACCCCTTGCGTCATGGTATATGTGACATGAGTGCTCCATAGTCCGGCTGTATCTCGCGCATCAACTAAAAACTCATAAAATTGATCGGAAGCACGTTGATATTCTGGGGGAACTGGCATTATTCATCTCCTGATCCACTTTTTCCTCTGCTTCTAGCCACCAAGGCTTCATGCTTGATAAGAGGCATTAGATGCATCAAATCTGTTATATAGAGAATACCAAATGACGATTAATTGGAACTTCCCACCTCCAAAATCTGGCTTTCTAGGTTTATTGGATCAGCTCATTGGACCGGGCGCAACTAGAACTGAAATCGCATTGCAACTCATCGTTTCTGTAGTGGCAGCTATTTTGGCACCGCTTTATGCCTCACAGGTTGTTGAAGACTGGTCTTTACTACAACAAATCATTTGTTCCATTCTCGCATTTGATATTGGGGGTGGCATCATAACCAACGCAACCTCCAGTGCCAAACGCTGGTATCATCGTCCAGGGCAAGGCTTCATTCAGCACTTTGGATTTGTATTACTTCATTTACTCCATCTATTCTTAGTCTCCTATTTATATTTGGCATTGAATATAGGATGGGTTTTGATTGCAGGGGGATACTTACTGTTTTCGGCTGTAGTCATTCTTTTAGTGCCCTTGTATCTTCAGCGTCCGATTGGAATGCTGACCTATGCCTGTGGACTACTAATTGCATTGTATGGGTTGTCACAACCGTTAGGACTAGAATGGTTCTTACCATTGTTCTATTTGAAGCTACTGGTTAGTCATCTACTGAAAGAAGAACCATATCGACCAATACCTAACTAATTATGTGTTTTCTAATTCTGGAAGCCAAGGTAAATCCGTCACGCCAGGTTCATAGCCCAGTTGCTTGATTAAAGTGGTCACTTGTCCGCGATGGTGAGTTTGATGGTTGAACAGATGGGTAACCAACATCCAAGTCGGAAGAACCCGAGTTTTTTGATCAACATTGCTGGTGTATTCAAATGGACATGCTAGCCAGTCAATCGATAAAGAGCGCGACCATTCTAGAATCTCTCGGTCAGTTTTAATTCTCTCTTCTCGTAATTCTTCAAATTTCTCATACAAATTTTGTCCAATGACCGTTACTGAGTAAGGATGTCCAGTAAAGCGTCCCATCCATGCTTTGTCGCCATACAGTAAATGATTGAAAGTGCCATGAATGGATTGAAAGAACGCGCCTAAATCTTCTTTTCGCTTCTGATCGGGAATTTCAGCGCAGACTTGATAAAGTTTTTCATTCATCCACTGATTATAGCGAGCGAGCAGCTCAAAATGATGTTTTGGAGTCATTACTTTTTGATTAATCTAATTATCAAATTAATCTATCGATAAGTTCTAAAAAAGTCGCACCATAAGAGTGCAACATTACCTTTAGTTCATCAGAGGGTTCACCAAATACTAAGAAGCGTTCTCTATTAGCAAGTTGAGTCAAACGATGACTAAACCAATTATGGAAAAGCTGTAAATGTGAAATGGCAGCTTGTGAATTAGCATAACGTTCATAAAGAAACACCCTATTGAAATCATGACTCCAAAATCTTTCATAAATCAGAATGCCTTTTTCTGTTGCTGCAACAGCAGTCATCTCTTGAGTTAACACAGTAAAATGATGAAACAACTGAGGTTTGACTGTTAGTTCAACTTGCCATGCAATTTGCTCGTACATAAAAAATTCTAGATCGGCAATTTTTATTTAAAAATAGGTAAAAATGAGTACTAAATTTTAATTGATTAGTAAAACATATAAGCCGATACAAATTAGTAAAGAACCAGCAATTTTCTGCACTCGCTTGCTACACTGGCGGTTATCAAAATAACGTTTGACTTGGTTAGCAAAATAGGCATAGCTCGTTTTTACAGTACTAACAATACCAGTAGCAATGAGTAAAATAATTAATATATTCCCAGTAGAGATACTACTTAAGTCAACAAAAGTTGGAAAGAAAACGAAGTAAAACAAAATAGCAGTTGGATCGCCTAGTGTCATCAAAATTCCAGTTAAGACACTCCAATAGCTAGAATTTTGAAAAAAGGATGAGCTTTGATCACGAACTGGTGGACACCTTAAAGATATTACTCCTTCATAAATTAAATATCCTCCACAACCATATTTCGCAAATCTCAATAAATTTCCTAAAGGTTCACTAAGTTCTGTCAGAGTATAAAGCGCACAAGTCATCAATACAATATCAGCGATAATGATGCCGAAAATCATCATTAGACTTTGGGTGAATCCAGAAGTAATTGACCTTGCCATGATGGCAAAATCACTAGACCCAGGAATGACTGAAAGAACAAACATTGTCGCTGATAAGGTCAAAAAATTTTCAGTTGTCATCATTTAAGTATTTTCGGTATTTCCTGAAGGGAAAATGAAATTTGATTTCTTACTGATAATAACGTTCTTCTAGCCACATTCTGACCTCAGCTTCATTATTAAAGACCCGATAAGAACCGGTTTTTGGATCATAAACTTCCCACCAATTGTTTCCTGTTAAGTCAGTTCGTTGACTAATTTTGGGCTCGCTAGGTGCTGTTAAAAAGAATAGAACTTTGTGTATCCCTTGCCGCAAATATTGGTAAGGATAACGAAGAAATATTTTTAAGTGTATTAATTTGCCTTGTTCTTTCCATTGATTTTGCATAAGATGCTAACTTCCATTTGATTAATTTAATAACTCCTCAAATCAGAAAGAATTCTTGACTTTTTGAGTAATACATCTATTTTGACGAATTATTAGGAAAACAAACAGAGACAATTGAGCTAAATTGTAATCAGTACAGTTCAGAAAAATACAACTGTTAGGGTTATTAATTTGGTTAACTGTACTGGTCTTTAAAAAGATTGAATAATGAAGTTGCAACTCTTACTAAATCAAACCAGTTCACAACCTTTATATGAACAACTTGCTGAACGAATTGAACAGTTAATTCAAGAAGGAACGCTTAATTCTGGTGATCGCCTGCCGTCGGTACGGAAGTTACACCAGCAACTGCAAGTCAGTATTTCAACGATTCTGGAAGCCTATCGCTTATTAGAAGATCGAGGATTAATTCGAGCCCGTCCACAATCCGGTTATTATGTGAAAGCGAATGCGAATCACTTTCTAGCAGAACCAACGCCCTCAACCCCATCTTTAAATATCTGTTCGGTAGATACGTCTCTCGCGTTTCAGATTAATAATGCCGTACGTCATCCCGATGTGATTA
>CAZBPR010000145.1:0-7193 GCA_964493825.1 uncultured Dactylococcopsis sp. | reverse complement strand
GGAGAAGCGAAACGGAATGATGAAGATTATGCCTTTGTTGGCGTTTGGGAATATCAAGGAGAAGAAGAAGAACCCACCTTGCAAAAAGAAGCTTTAGTTTATGAGGAAGTGAAGTTCTCAACGCGATCATATAAGTAGGCTTTGAACATATGAGAATTTCAATGATTTGTGTTAAGGTACTCTTTTCTAATAGGGCATTGTATGGTTTGAGGGGTTTCACGAAAAAATCTTTTCCATTGGCATCAGAAAATCTGGCAAGACTGGAGACTGCAAGCTGTCTTTTGACAATAAAGTACCCACCAGTTCCAATTGGAGATCGCTTCGACGATAAACTTCCATTGTCTGGAGTTGCCAATTAACGATCCAATATTCTTGAACTCCATAGAGTGAGTAGAGCTTAAGTTTATAGAAAGTCGCCGTAAAACCAACTCTCTTTAGACGTTGGATATAATACCATTTTTCAAAAACCCTGAGAGAGATGATTGACCAAAAAGCCTGATATTCGATTTTTATCTCTGTCAAGTCTCTCGCTATTAACGAAAAATGGTATAAGGAGTTCGGCGAGGCTCACTTGAGCCGCGAGTTAAACGAAAAGTTCAATGCTTTGAGTTTAACGAATTCAACCTATTCGTATTAAAATTAATTTAAGCTAAAGGAGAGATATTGGATTAGCCGTGATGCGCGAACCTATCCTCACTAAAGCTCCGGCTGTATAAAGGCTAGCATCACCAAGTTGGTATCGAAAACCGCTTGCCCCATTGCTCCACTGATCAATAAGTATCAAGGGCGGGAGATCAAAATCAATTACGATACCGTCGGGCGGACGGAAATCTAAACGCTTGGGGAGTTGTCCTGAAGAGTGCTTGCTGTAAAAGGTGTAGTCGGACAAGACATGAGACCGTAAGACCGAAATCGACTCAGTTGATGGAGGCAAGACTCAGCCCAAGAATCCAACTCTCTTTAGAGGTTGGAGCGTCAAATTCTTTGTCCCGTTGTTCATTGCGTTCACCAGGAGAGAGGATTTCTACCATCAACTCTGGGGTGACAATCAAATGCCCAGCCTTATCAATCCCACTGGCGAGGCGTTCTTGACTAATCCAAACCACATCTGGAATGACAGCATCCGTAGGGGAGAATATGACACCCGGTGTCTGGAAAGCACGACCCAAACCTGTTTCTTCTGACCAGATGTCTAGACGAACCTGTATTTTACCCGCTACACTTTGGTGGCGAATGTGGGGGGCACGGCTCACAAATAGCTCTCCATTGATAATTTCATGGCGCTTCCACCCACCGTCATCGGGCATAACGTCAAGGTCTCGCACTGTCCAGCGTATCGGGTTAGTAACCATAAGCAGTTACAATTGATTTTAGCTTTACTCTAGCAAAGCTGTAGCCGTCCGAACAAGTTGTTGATCGCTGCCTACAGCGCGATCAAAAATATTTGTACCTCAATGCAAGAAAAAGGGGATGGTTCCTTATTGACCATCCCCACAGTTTTGTGAATAGATTTTAATTTCTGCTTCTTATGTAGTGATGTCAGGCACTTTTTAAAGTTGAATTAATTTGCTATTTCTAAAACAAATATCACATCATACAGACAAAAGAAGTCAGACTTTTGGAGTGTTAAGTAAATCTAGCTTGAGCTATTTAATTGTCTAAAACTATGCACACTATTCCTCAGTGGATTCTTCTTCAGACATATCAGACTCTTCCGATTCTTCTGTCATTGTTTCTTCTTGTTCAGTGGGAGGTGATTCATCTGTTGTCGCCCCCCCACAAGCTGTCAAAGAAAAAAGTGATCCAATGAGAAGTAAAGTAATTAATTGAGATTTCATAGGTTTCTCCTTAGCTGCTTAGTCTAGAAGTTCTTTAATCGTTTCTACAGTTAAAACTGATATTAACCTGATTTTAACCTATATGGTAAGAAAGCTATTATTTTAGGCTCAGTGTTTATTTTGTACTTTTTAGATTCGGTTTAACTCCATCTTAAGAAAGGAATGAGAAGTTACTTTACTATCAATGAAGATAGAGTATTAAACAAGTAGCCCTCACCAACTGCAAGAAATCAATTGATGGTTTGTATCTGAATTACTGTCATTTAAGGAAATTATTGAAAGATGGATTTAACGTTAAAAATTTGGCGACAACCCACCTCCAGCGCAAACGGAAAAATGGTGAGCTATGAACTGGATAATGTTTCTCCAGATAGCTCATTTTTAGAGATGCTAGATATCCTCAATGAAAAACTGCTTGAGGAAGGAGAAGATCCCGTTGCGTTTGACCATGATTGTCGAGAAGGCATCTGTGGTAGTTGCGCAATGACGATTAATGGTATTCCTCAGGGTGCAGAAAAGGAAACGACGGCTTGTCAGCTTTATCTGCGCCACTTTCATGATGGAGATACCATTACCATTGAACCTTGGCGTGCCAAGCCGTTTCCGGTGATTAAAGACCTAGTTGTGGATCGGTCTGCATTTGATGAGTTGATTCAAGCCGGTGGCTTTATTACCGCCCGGACTGGAAGTGCACCCGAAGCCAATGAAACCCCAATTCCTAAAACTGTTGCCGATGAGGCAATGGATGCAGCGGCATGTATCGCTTGTGGGGCGTGTGTGGCAACTTGTAAAAATGCCTCTGCCATGTTGTTTGTGGGGGCAAAAAACGCTCACCTCAACAGTCTTCCTCAAGGACAACCAGAGAAGGATCAGCGCGTTTTAAATCTGGTAGAAACGATGGATCAATTAGGGTTTGGCAATTGTAGCAACTTTGGGGAATGCCAAGCCGTTTGTCCCAAAGGAATTACACTGGATGTGATTTCTAAGTTAAATCGAGATTACGCGATCGCGCAAGTTAAACGTTTCTTTTCGGGCAAACGTTAGTCAAAATCAAAGTTATGACTTCTCAATTTACGTCCGCTAGTTCTCATCTATACGACCAAGACTATCAGCAATGGCTAGAGGCAATTATCACTCAGTTAGAAAACCGCGCGTTTGATCAAATTGATTTAACCCACCTCATCGAAGAACTAGAAGACATGGGAAAGGCGGAAAAAAATGCCCTTGCCAGTAACACAACCATTCTATTGATGCACTTACTGAAATATATGTATCAACCCAGTAAACGCACGGCTTCTTGGCGCAGAACCATTGTTGAACATCGACGACGGATCCTGCGTGCTTTTAAAAATAGTCCCAGTCTCAAGCCTTATTTTGAAAGTATCTTCGCTGAGTGTTATGCAGAAGCCCGAGTGGATGCAGCCACAGAAACTCAACTTCCGCTTGATACCTTTCCTCAAGAGTGTCCGTTGGCAATCGAAGATATCTTGAATCCTGAATTTTTACCAGAGTAATCTTTTATGATAGAGTGACTAGAGATTACTGCTAATCAGTGTTTCTATTTTTATCTGCGTTGTGAAGCATAGATTGGTTTATTCGGTGAATCTTCAAAAATTGCACCTCGTTCTTCTAGATCTTGTCTCATTAATTGAGAAATTCCTTTGTTGTATCCAAAGCGAGTTTTTGTCACGTTAGGAGTCTTTAAATCAACCTCACTAAAATCAATATGTCTTAGATCTGCATTGCTTAGATTAGCACTACTTAAGTTACCACCGCTCAAGTTAGCCCTGTTCACGATCATCCGTCTAGTTAGCCTACTAATGGGCTTCTTGTTAAATCTGGACAATCTCCCTTTGTTAAATCCGGACAATCTCCCTAGCCGTTGCCGTTTAGTAGTTGTACAATAGACCCTACTCAGTTTGGCACCGCTTAAGTCAGCATGACTTAGATCAGCACCTATCAGCTTGGTACTGCTTAGGTCGGCATCTCTCAACTTAGCACCACTCAAGTCAGCATAACTCAGGTCAGCATCTCTCAGCTTAGCAACACTTAGGTCAAGACCTCTTAAATTGGTTTCACTAAGATCGGCTTCAACAAAGTCTCGTTTTAGATCTAATCCAGCTAATTCAACTAATTCAGCAAAATTCTCAGTTTCTGCCTCTGCCACTCTTTGAATCCCATTTTTTAGCTTTTGAGACCATATTTCCTCAGTCATATTTCAACTCCTGCTGACTAAGGTACGGATTTGATTCAGGCTGAAAGTAATTATAAACCATCATTTTTATCACTTTTTGCTTATTAGGTCTCAAATTAAAAAACCAAGATCCCTCGTAATCAGAAATATAAACATCACGCTTTGAAATTTGGAAAGTTGCTTGGATTAGACATGGTTTTCTCTCAACCGTTACCGTTGCCAACTTTTGCTTAGGAATAGTTCCCTTTAGAACTTGTTCTCCTGTCTTCTCCTCAAATACCCAAGCTGGAGACTTTTCCAAACCTTTTGTTGTTACCTGTGCAGTAGAAAATTGGATTTTATCCTTAGTTTCTTCTGTATTTTCAGAACCTTCTGTCATTCCGACTTTGACATTACCATTCGAGTTAACCGAGGCTTTTCCATTACTCTTTTCTTTTTGAGTGAATCGTGTTTCCCTCTCTCTAGGAATGGATAAATCAAATGTATCATTCCACTCCCGATCCTCATAGGGAATTGTTCCATTTTTTAGGGTTAATCTCAATTCTCCTGCTTTGATACCAAATTTAATTCGAGCTGCTGGCAATTGTTCCCACTGCTGATTAAAACTTAGGGTTAAATTTAACTCGATGGCTTCTAGAACTGATTGCCGTTGTAACAACCATTGTCTGGATTCAACTGACTCTCCTATTAACTTCATGTACACACAATCAGGACATTTATTGTTTGGTTCTGCTTGAGCCGGTTCTGATTGAGAAGATAAGGACATCACTACTCCATCTCAAGAATTTCATGAAAACGCTGTGCGTTAAATTACCATAATATTTTACTATACCAGAGGGCTTGACCTGACCAAGATTGTTGCTTCGTTAATATATTAAAAGTTAACTGGCTACGCGATCGCGCAACTCTTCAAAGGAAAAACATGGCAAAAACGCTTAGCAATAAGGTTGCACTGGTTACGGGTGCAACCCGAGGAATTGGCAAAGGAATTGCCATTGGGTTAGGGGAAGCCGGTGCAACCGTTTATATTACCGGTCGTACCCTCAACGCCACAGCGGATCAATCAGGAAGTCTGACCGAAACGCAGTCTGCGGTAGAAGATGCCGGTGGAACTTGTATTCCGGTACAGGTGGATCACAGTGATGATGAACAAGTCAGACAGCTATTTGAACAGATTGAACGAGAACAGAATGGGCAGCTTGATTTGCTCGTCAATAATGTTTTTGCGGGGGTGAAAGCCTTAGCGCAAGCTTCAGGAGAACCCTTTTGGAAAAACGATCCGAATCTGTGGGATGCAGTGGCGGATGTCGGGTTGCGGAGTCATTATGTGGCAAGTCTTTATGCCGCACGGTTAATGAGTCAACGCAAACAAGGCTTAATTTGTACCATTTCTTCTTGGGGCGGAATGTCTTATATCTTTGGGGCTGCCTATGGGGTAGGGAAAGCGGCCTGTGATCGCTTAGCAGCAGATATGGCAGTGGAATTGAAATCAGAGAATATTACTTCAGTTGCCATTTGGCCCGGAATTGTCGGAACCGAACAATTTAGCCAGTTTGCAGAACAAATGCAGGGAGAAGACAACCTTGATCCCCAACAATCTGTTCTGCGCGATCGCTATAATTGGGAAACCCCATTACTGACTGGACGAGTCATTGCTGCCCTCGTTGGTGATCCGAATCCCCTACGTTTAACGGGGAAGGTGCAAATTGTCGCTGAACTGGCGCAACGCTATCAAATCAAAGATCAAAATGGCAATCTTCCTGCCTCCCTTCGTTCTCTCAAGTTTGTTCTTCCCTCAGCTGTCCCTGCTCTGAGAAAATATTCTTGGCTCGTTCCCGATCTAAAAGTGCCTTGGTTTATCCTGCTGTTAGGAATTTTGCCCTCACCGAAGATTTAAAGTATGACAGAATTAAAAAATAGCGCGATCGCGCTGACCGGTGCCACCGGGGGCTTTGGTCAACAATTTACCCGCCAACTTCTCAAAGCCGGCAGTTATCTGATTTTGACGGATCTCGACGAAACCATTTTGCAAGAGCAAGTGAGAGCAATCCAAAATGAGATTAAAACGGGCAAAGTGATCGCTTGTTTTGGACTTGATTTATCGACCCCAGACGGCACACACAAATTCTATGAAGCCGTCAAAGCCTTGAAGATTCCCGTTGATATGTTAATTAATAACGCGGGAATTGGTTTGTATGGTCGTATGGATGAAGTTCCGTCTGAAAAGTGGGAACAGTTGATGCAAGTGAATCTACTCGCCCCCATGCGTTTAACTTCCCTGTTTACGGCTGATATGATTGCCCGTCAACAAGGGCATATTGTCAATATTTCTTCTCTCGCCGGACATATTGCCCCGGCGGGAATGGCACACTATAGTGCGAGTAAATTTGGTTTAAGGGGCTTTACTGAAGGACTTTTTAATGAAGTGAAGCGCTACAACGTCAAAGTGACAGGGGTGTATCCTTTTTTTAGTCGCACTCCCCTTTTACAATCAGAAACCTATGGCACTCTTGCCCAAGAAACCAGTGGGATTTCTGATGAAATGGCAACGGATCCTAAAAAAGTGATTGCAGCAGCAATCAAAGCCATTAAGCGCAACCAACTCCACGTTTTTCCAGATCGAACGGCGAAAACCCTCTACTTACTGAAACGATATTTTCCTCGTATCGTAGATTGGGGAAGTGAAGCATTAAAGCCGAAACAATCATCATGAACAACACCACAGAGAAACAATTAATTATTGGTGCTGGATTTGTGGGTTTAGGGATTGCCCAAGCCCTGAAAGCAGCAGACATTCCTTATGATCAAGTGGATGCCAGTGATGATATTGGTGGCAATTGGTATCACGGCGTTTATGAAACGGCTCACATTATCTCTTCAAAAAAAGTCACTCAATTTTCCCATTTCCCGATGCCGAAGCATTATCCCGATTTTCCCAGTGCGCAACAAATGCGGGATTATCTCCATCGCTTTGCTGACCATTTTCACTTACGCCCCCAGATTGAACTGAATCAAAAAGTCTCCGATGTGCGACCCATTGAAAATAATCTTTGGCAAGTCACCTTTGCCAACCAAGAAGAGAGGATTTATAAAGGGGTGATTCTTTGTAATGGTCATCATTGGTATCGGCGGTTTCCAGAGTTTAAAGGCGAGTTTAACGG
>CAZBPR010000144.1:0-7272 GCA_964493825.1 uncultured Dactylococcopsis sp. | reverse complement strand
GCTTGCGCGATCGCGCTTTCTAAGGTTGCTGGAAACTCCATCATCACTTTATCTTGCTAATACCAAACTTGATTCTTCAATTAAGCGTTGTAAAACTTGTTTTAACACCAGTGCTGTCCACTCGATATCTGCTGCGGTGGTACTGCGTCCTAACGTTAGCCGGATGCCTGCTAAAGCCATTGCTTGAGAATAGCCCATCGCCAGCAAAATAGGACTCGGTTTCAGTTTACCACTATCACACGCTGAGCCTGCACTAATCCCGATTCCGGCTAAGTTTAATTGGCGCACTAGGGTTTTCCCGGTAATCGGTTCGGTGGGGCTATGAACGGCAAAACTAACATGATGAGGCAACCGATCGCTGCAATCACCCGTGGCAATTAAGTAAGGACAATCGGCAAGTAACGCAAATAATTGGTTCCGTAACCCTTCCAAACGTGGGGTTTCTGTGGGCAGGGCTAACCGGGCAAGTTTCGCCGCAACCCCTAACGCCGCGATCGCGCCCACGGCTTGGGTGCCGGATCGCAATTGTCTTTCTTGTCCGCCCCCTGTCAGCAAGGGTTGTATTGCTACACCTTCGCGCACATATAAGGCACCTGCCCCTTGCACCCCATACATTTTATGACCGGAAAGAGAAAGTAAATCGACGGGGAGATGTTGGACATCGATGGGTAATCGTCCAGCCACTTGCACGGCATCGGTATGGAATAAAATTCCTCTGGCGCGGGCGATTTTTCCCAATTGCGCGATCGGCTGTAACGTTCCCACCTCACTTTGTCCGTAGATAATGGAAATCAGTACAGTATTCCTTTGAATCGCTTGTTCTAAATCCCAAGGATGAATCCGCCCTTGTTGATTCACAGGCAAACGAGTCACTTCCCATCCCCTAGCTTCTAAACGCTGGGCGGTCTTTTCAATTGCCGAATGTTCCACACTAGAGATAATTAAATGTTGAGGCGACGTATATTGATCCGCAACCCCAAGTAAGGCAAAATTATCCGCTTCTGTTCCACCAGAGGTAAAAATAATGGATTCTGGTGTCGTGGCATTAATTAACTGCGCTGTTTCAACCCGCGCCATTTCAATTTCCATTGCGGATTGTTCTCCCCAGGCATGAAGACTAGAGGGGTTACCCCAATGCTCGCTTAAAACCGCTTGCATTTTGGCAATAACATCCGGATGAGGCGGCGTGGTTGCACTGTGATCAAGATAGATTTGCATAGATTTGCACTGACTTGGGAGCTGCTTGGCAAGGACGACGTTACCTTCTATGGTACAAGGTAAAGTCAGACTGACCAACGGTCAGCCGGAGGAGTTCGGCGAGGTCACCCGAGCCGCTCGGTCGTTTCACGGTGAGGACGGAGTACCTCTGACTTGCAATAACTTCTTCTGAATGACAGTTTTCCAGTCCAGTTGTTGACTGATGCTCCATTGAAGTCATTGCAGCACTACAATCTGGAAAAACTTCCAGTGACCTGGATATTCTTCACCATTCCATTGCTTTCCTAGTAGCTGCTCTGGGTTAAGGAACAAACACAAGCAATCCAATCAAGTTACTGAGCTAGAGTCGAACGACTGCTTACTGCGGGGGTTAGATCTTCTCCACATTCATCAACTAAGTAAGAAAGGCATTTAAAGCGAAGGCTGACTAATTGCTCATACAATGGATTGAGTTTACAAAGTGGGGGAATGTGTAGGATCCTGTGACCTTTAAACTTAAAATCTCTTTCAAATGGACATTGCGCCGGAATTAATTGACAGAGCAACCGAGCGACTTGAGCCTTGTGGATTTCAATTCTATCGAATTGCATTTGCATCCACCGTAGTAAATTGAATTGGGAAAAAATTGCTTGAAAACGAGTCATAGCTAAATCTCCTGAGTGATTCTTCAAAAGAGGGATGAACCCCTTCATTGAATTTATAGATTCAACAAGGCAGTCTTATGCATCTTTCAGTTTTGTCGCTCTCACTCGGAAAAGTTGACGCCTTGAAGTCATTGATTCAAAGCAACTGCATTGATACCAGAGTACTCAATCAGCATCGCGATCGCGCGCAACCACAAACGGATCAATCCAACCCAACGTTCACCCTGACGAGTAGAACGCGGGGCTGTCGCCCAAAGTTCAAAGGTAGTGACGTTCTCGTGATGAGACCATTGA
This sequence comes from uncultured Dactylococcopsis sp., assembly GCA_964493825.1. Classification (GTDB taxonomy): domain Bacteria; phylum Cyanobacteriota; class Cyanobacteriia; order Cyanobacteriales; family Rubidibacteraceae; genus Halothece. The sequence goes on along the minus strand of CAZBPR010000144.1, from coordinate 5,116 downwards.
CCTTGGACGACAGAGTTTTCTACACCCCTAAGGGATTTTGAGTTCCAGATGACACCTTCCTAAACGAAACTGGAGCGACGCAGTGAAGATGTCTGCTGTGACCGTTGCGTTGCTCAGAACTTGTGCGCGTGCAGGACCTCGGCCTCACAGAGATAGGTGATGCCCGAATAATCCTCGAAAAACTGCGCTGCGACCTCATCTGAAATCTTCAGGGCCATCTCCCGAGTGGGAGTGAGCACCTCGAACTTGATATTTGATTCGGTGTCACCAACTGTGGGTTGTCCCGACGAGCGCACGTTACGACTCCCTTTACCACCTGTCTCCAATACTGTGTAACCAGTCGCTCCGGCTGCATCGATGATCTTGGCGACTTTTTTCAGCAGTAACTTTTCCGTGATGATTACGAGCTTGTTGGCTTGCTTGGTCATGTTGCTTACCTCCTTATACCTATATTTATTAAACTATTGGGTTGCCGGATTAGGGAAGCACCGGCAAACCTCGACTGATCTGAAATCAGCCACCCCCCATGAGCGCCTGGGCAAGCCCGATGAAGAGCGGTATGCCAATGGCAAGTGCAATCGGCGTACCGACGGCTGTGGACGAGCCGATGTAGGCAGAGGGATTGGCTTTGGGAATGCCAGCTCGTAACGTGGGCGGTCCTGAGATATCAGAACTGGAGGAGGCAATAACAGCCAGGATGACGACACCACCAGGGCTGAATCCTGTAGTGATGTGGGCAATATAGCCGAGACCGAAGCCAATGAGCCCATGCAGTAGCGGTGCTAACGCGGCATATATAGCGTACCATTGAGCTACCTTGCGCAACTCGCTGATCCGTGCCCAGGCTTCCATCCCCATGACCAGCATCAGGATCGAAAGGAAACCACGGAAGAGGGGATTGAAGAAGCTCTCATAGACACTTTCCGGACGGGTAAGGATGCCGAGAGCGAGACCAAGCAATAGTGCGGATAAGGCAGAGCCTTGGAGGCTTTCTTTCACGATGGGCCAGATCTCAACCCGTTTGCCTTGCTGCTCGCGATACTCCTGCCTGGTGGTGGGATACTCTGGCGACTGGCTAGAATAGTCGCCGACACCACCGCCATGCTCGCTGACCATCTCACCTGCGGCAACCCGTTGCTTGCTGAAAGATTCCTGCTGGCTGAGAACCTCGCCTGCGCGATCGCGCTGTTTGCCGACATAAATGCTGGCTAAGACAATTGCCGTCACGAGCGCTGGGATATCCATAAAAGGATAGAGCGCGGCAGCCCAGGCTTCGTATTGCATCCCTTCCGATTCCAGCATGGTTATGCCGGCGGCGAGGGTAGAGCCACTCACGGCACCAAACAAGCCCCCGGTGGCAATGGCATCCACAGTTTTGACTTTCGGCAGTCTGGCCAACGTGTTGCGCGCGATGAACACAATAACAATCCCGATGACCGCTGCAAATACCGCGGGCAACAGCATCTGCGCGAGGTTAGCATTGCGGATCGCAATGCCGCCACTCAAGCCGACTTTGATGAGCAGCATGAAAACGATGAACTTATAGATCGCATCTGGAATTTGCAGTCGGCTATTGACGGCGGCAATCACCATACCACCAATTAGAAAGCCGAGTGTCGGGGATTGCAACTTATCCCCAAAGCGCGTCAAAAAATCTAATAAAAAATCCACTAATAAATACCTCCTTCAATCTCCTTTAATAGGGAGCGATTATTGTTATAAGTGAGCTTTAAAAAGCAAGGGTGGAGCGTTTCACCCCTACAGCACAAGTCTTACGCGAGAACCTGTTAATAGGAGGTTCAGAGAGGGCTACTCTCCAAACGGAGCTGGAAGATGATACTTGTTCTGAAGTACTTCCCATAGATTATTATCTATCAAGGCTCGAATCGCTACGTACTCAAGTCTATCTTAAAAAGCACAGATTTTTGCACTCTCTAACCTGGATTTGAAACGCAATCTCAAATTCAAATTATAAGTTTTTCTTAATACCTGGCTGGGCATTGCCCGCCTCTAGTTATATGAATTGTGATCACAGAGTTTTCTCAAATTACATCTCGATTCATACATCAGAATTATTTTTAACCATTAGGTGATGAGGAATGCCAGCATCGAGGTATTCTTCACCGATGACTTGAAAGCCCAGCTTTTCATAAAAGGGAATGGCTGAGTTTTGGGAACCCAGCTTAATGGTCTGGATATGGGAGTGGGAATGAATCTCTTGAAGAATGTAGCGCATTAATTCCGTTCCCACTCCCCTTCCCCGTGCTTCTTTCAAGACGGCAACTCGTTCAATCTTCGCTGTTTGGTTGTCAATCAGGCGTGATCGTCCTGTTGCTAAGGCTTTTTCCCCATCAGTAGCTAGGTAATGAGTAGAGTCGTTTTCCCATTCATCGGTTTCGATCTCAGCCGAGATGTTCTGTTCGATAACAAAAACCCGGGTACGGATCATGATGCAGCGAGCGAAATCATTAAATTCATGAGCGATAGCAATGTTCATGATACCGAGTGTTATTTTTGGATCAGCCACTCATTTTTTGAGGAGTGTCAATTGTCTCTAATCAATCCCTGGAAGATCTAAACTTGTTTTAACTTGTGCCACCAAGTGAGCCAGTTCGGGCAGAATCAGCTGTTCTAACCCGAGTTTAACCGCATTACTCGAACCCGGGAGAGAAAAGACAAGCTTGCCTTGATAAACTCCAGCAACTGCCCGTGACGCGATCGCGCGCGAACCAATCTCTTGATAACTCAAATACCGAAACAATTCCCCAAATCCAGGCAAGGTTTTCTCTAAAAGACTCGCTATTGCATCATAGGTGGTGTCTCGCGGGGCAATTCCCGTTCCCCCATTGCAGAGAATGACATCTAATTCCTGAACCGTTCCGAGAGTAGAAAGTTGATCAATAATCTGTTTTGGGTTATCAGGAAGAATGACATAATCTAGAATCTGATGACCCCTTTCTTGCAGCTGACTTTGCATGAATTGACCGCTGCGATCCGTTTCTGGGGTACGAGTATCACTCACGGTAATCACAGCGCAACGAAGAGAAATAAATTCTTGATCGGGATGAGGTTGAGACATGTTTAAGAGAAGAAGAACAATTGTTAGGTCAGACGTCTTACTTTGTCGGTGAAGATAGGGGAGGGGGTGACAAGGTGAACCTAAATGACTAATGACTAATGACCAATGACTAATATTAATCAATTCCTTCTAAATAGGTGGTTAACGTTAACTCATAGCCTTGCCAAGATATGGGAGAATTCAAATTAATCGGAGGTAAGGTATCTTGACAATCACTTTCTGCACTGAGCCAACGGGCTTTCACTAAGGCTAAATCAAACCGACACGCGAGTTCAGAAAACTGAGGATACGCAGACAAAAACATCTGTGCAGTACGATAAAGTTTCTGTTGCTTTCGAGAGGTGATTGCTAATAAGCCATCCGCATCCCAGTTATTACTTTGGCGGGTTTTCACCTCCACAAAAATTAAAGTAGAAGCGAGATCGTAAGCCACCAAATCCAGTTCTCCCCAACGACAACGCCAGCGGGAAGCTAAGATGTCCCAGCCTTGATTTTGCAGCCACTGGGCTGTTACTTGTTCTCCCAACTCCCCAAGACTAACCATCTTTTTCTTTATGTGACTGTGGAAGAGTCTAACGCCATTTTCATCAAGGTTTCATGAGTGCTGATCACTTCTTCATCATCGTCCGGTTGTCTCTGTACATAATGTCCATCGGGTTGCAGTTCCCAAGCTTGACGGTTATCAGCCAGCATTAGATTGAGAATTCCCTTTAACTCTTGGAAGATCTGAGGGTCGTCAATGGGAACCACCGCTTCAATACGACGATCTAAATTCCGTTGCATCCAGTCGGCACTGCCAATATAAATTTCTTCTTCCCCTTGGTTGTAGAAGTAGAAAATACGAGAATGCTCAAGAAAACGACCAATGACACTGACCACCCGAATATTATCGCTGATGCCCTTTAAACCGGGACGTAAACAACAAATGCCGCGGATTATCAAATCAATTTCAACGCCCGCTTGGGAGGCTTCGTAAAGATTTTGAATGATTGTGGGATCAACGAGGGCATTCATTTTAGCAATAATATAAGCTTTTTCGCCTTTTCGGGCGCGATCGCGCTCTCTTTGGATTAAAACAATCATTCGATCGCGCAAACTCACCGGTGCCACTAATAATTTGCGATAAGACCGTTGACGAGAATGACCCGTGAGAAAATTGAATAAATCCGTTAAATCAGCCCCCAAGGCTTCCCGACAACTAAATAGCCCTAAATCCGTGTACAAGTTAGCCGTTTTGGGATTATAGTTTCCCGTTCCAATATGAACGTAGCGATGAATTTTATCCTCTTCTTGGCGCACCACTAATGCTGTTTTCGTATGCGTTTTTAAGCCCACAATGCCATAAACCACATGCACCCCTGATTTTTCTAGCTTACGCGCCCAAACAATATTATTCTCTTCATCAAAGCGTGCCTTCAATTCCACTAAAACCGCCACTTGTTTCCCATTCTCCGCCGCATTAATCAGGGCGTTAATAATAGGAGAATCACCGGAAGTACGATACAGGGTCAGCTTAATCGCTAAGACTTTCGGGTCTACAGCAGCCAGTTCAATGAACTCTTGTACCGTTGCGGTAAAAGAATGATAAGGATGATGGACTAATAAATCGGATTGACGAATTTCCCCAAAGAAGCTGTCACTTTTTTCCTCCACTGAAAGTGCGCCTTCACCCTCTTCTGTTTCCCGATACCGTTGAAACGGCGGGGGCACAATTGGCGTCCATTTTGGTTCTTTCAACTCCGGTAAAGGAAGAGACATAAACGACATCAAATCTCCTAAACCGAGTAACCCTGTAATTTGATGCACATCGGCTTCTTCTAACTTCATCTCCCGCATTAACATTCCCCGCACGTGATCCGGCGCTGAGTGATCAATTTCCATCCGTACCACTGATCCCCCCATGCGACGTTTCCGCAGTTCTTTTTGAATCGCAAGTAACAAATCATCTGCTTCGTCTTCTTCTACTGCAATATCGGCATTTCTAGTAATCCGAAAAGGATAACATTCCTGAATTGTCATTCCTGGAAATAGTGCTTC
>CAZBPR010000143.1:0-7288 GCA_964493825.1 uncultured Dactylococcopsis sp. | reverse complement strand
GTCCCGTGAAAGGATTAAAACGACCGGTACTAAACCCAGTGGCAAGACGAGCCGGAATCCCTAAAGAGCGTAACATGATTGTTAGGGTGGTGGAAAAATGATCGGGATATCCCCCTTCCCAATCGAATAAAAAGGCTTCGACTAAATCTTGATCGTCGCTTAAGAAGGGAATATTCGGTTGCAGACGATAGGTTTGTTTCACTGCTTGTGCCAGAAAGAGCACTTTTTCATAAGTGGAGTCGAGCGGTTTTGAAGATTTAGCGAGAAGGGCTTCGGCTTGCTGACGGACTTGGGCTTGGATCGCCGGCGGAACTTGCAGATAAGTTTCTTGGATCGAGTCGGGATAATTCGTGCTAGCCGTTCGTAATTGAGCGCGATCGCGATAACGAACTTCAGAAATAACCGTATATGTCAGTCCTTCTTCTAACGGGATGGGGGATTGAAGTGCACCATGGGGATCAGTGGCAATTTCTCGCGTAGGAAAATAAACATCTTCCGCCATGGGCAAAGCAGGGATTAAATTGGGTAAGTCAGAAACAATCGTGTAAGTTTGGACAATCTCTTCTGTTTCCGCTGCGGTCACTGGTTCGTTTAAGCGAAAGCGATACGACCAAGGAGGACGCCTCACATCAATGGTGGGCTCTTCTTTTTCAATTTTCCAACCTTGTCCCGTGTAATGATCAAAAGCAAGCACTTTAATCCAACCATTGGCTTGGGATCGTAACCGCATCACCACTTTTGGCGTTAATTCCCCCCGTAAGTTCTGATTAATTTGATTGCTAAACCCATAGTAAAACTGTTCATCTACTTCCCCCGGTCCTTCAACCGGACTGGTTCCACTACCAACATCTTCGCCATTCCCGGCACCTTCTCGCACATATCCTGAATTCGCAATTTGCCGATCATTGTTATCAAACCCTTGGTTTTCCAAATTTTCTGGACCGCTGACAGGAAAGGTTTGAATTTGATAGCTTGGGAAACGAGGCATGATGATAAAAATAAGCAATCCCAAACTAAGCGTCAGTAAGAAAAAGGCGGTGAGTCGACCTAAGGGGAGAACAGATGAGGAAAACAGTTGGGGTTGGGAAGTAGTAGCTGTTGTTTCCTGAAGGGTAGAAAACGCTAATCCTAAGCGCGATCGGTAATCGAGGATGAGAACCGGTAAACCAACGATGAGGAAAACAACTAGCAGTGGCGCAAATGCTAAGGTTTGAGAAAGGGTTCCCGCTACTCCTAACAAAATTAGACCAATGACCATTGAATACCCCAAGTCTTTACGACGGGGCAAATCAAAACTATGTAAAACTTGTAATTGAATGAGGAGTTCTGCTAGAACCAGACGGGTATCATTGAGACTACTAATCAAATTGCGAAAAAAAGTCGCGAGGGCAAATAACATCCCGATCGCGATCAGAAATTTAATCGTGATGTTACGCTTGTGTCGTCGTTGCCAACTCCAAAATGCCCCCACAAAACTAACGGGAATTGTCCACACGCTAAAACTCGTTTGTGCTGCTAGATCAGTGGCAATGATCCCAATGGCAACTAAAAGTTGGACTAAAATTCTCAAGGGAATCGATTCTTCCGGTTGCGGCGAAGGGAGGGCTTTTAACTGTTCTTGAATTTGCTGAAAAACAGAAAATGGCTTCTGCATTTTGCTGGAAAAATTGGACATGATGACAATAGATATGGATGAGATTTAAAAGTAAGGATGATTAAAACCAATGAATATTGATCAACAATTAGAAAAGTTAATTGCAGAAGCCCCAACTGAGCGGGGAATGCCCAAAGTAATGGAGTACGCGATCGCGCCGATTCTCAAGGTGATTGCACAACAGCTCCAACATCACGACTATTATATCTTGCAAAACACAACGGAAAATTGGCAAGTGACAACACTGCGTCATCGTCAAGATCAAAATTTAACCAAACGGGTCATCTATGGCTTCCCCACACTCGAAGATGCAAGAACATTTGCTCAACATAGCGAAGATCCGGAGTTAATGGCACTACCGGTTCCAATCACACACATCTTATTTGAGTTACTAGCGTTCGATCAAGTCGATAGCATCATCTTCTTTGATGAGTCAGGTAATTATGATAATGGTATTGAGATTCCGAAAGAAAAACTCCAACAATCGATTCGCGAAAAACTCAAACAGTTAAAAGCGAAAACCGAACACCCCCCAGCCAACCTAGCTTAATTTCTCATTCAGTATGAAACAATTAAACGGCGATGAAACCTATCCTTGTCCGGTTTGTCGGTCTGGTGAAGTTCGTGCTTTACCCTTAATGGAAGATAGCTTTTCTTGTCAATTCTGTCAGCATCTCTTCCAAGCTGATTTTTCTCAACAACTCTTGACAATGATGGATAGCGAAATTCCCTTGAGTTGGTATTGGAATGGCAAACGATGGAGTAGTCCCCAACGCAAAGGAATTGAGTTGGGATGGGAATATATCGTTGCAGGGATGTTATTTCTGATCCTTCCGCCCTTCATTGTCGGAACAGGGGCTTATCTTTTTCCACCAGTTCCCGGAACCCCTTTGGCTTGGTTGCCGACAGCATGGACAATCCTCACATTACTCACTCATCTGGGGATTTTACTCTGGTTGATCACTGAGTACTATCAATTTCCAGTGGTGTTATATGTACGGGCAGTCCTTCGTCAACGGATCGAAACCTGAGCTTTGACTCAATGCCTATTTACTTCTGAACAGTGATTTGAGACAATTAAGATAGCGGCTACTTAGACAGTTGAAGATTAGATCAATCGCAACTTAGTGAACAAGCGACACAGATCTAACGACGATGAACGTAATTGAAATCGGAGAGGTCTGGTTGCTGAATTCAAGTCGGCTTTAAAAGCCAGCGCAATCCACTTTTTCTTAAAGATTCAATTGACTTAATTACCAAGTAACAGTTTGATCAAAGGTAAGTTCTCCCACTCGAAAAAATTGACTTATAATTAGACTATATAGAACCCTGCTATTTTACTTTTTCCTTCAACCGCAGTCATTTTGAGATAATTAACTAAAAAATAATCTTTTTTTAATCTTGATAAAAAAGCCAATTTACTGATGGAATAGTTAATAATTTTCAGACTTTAGTCAATAGAATTAGGGATACAACTCTAAAACTCAAACGCTATCTAGACTCATGTTAAATCGTTTAATTGACCAACAACAGTTCAATCATTACCCTAGTGATACTAGTACAGAGAATAAAGGTTATTTCAGTCGCCATGGGTCAGACAGTTTAGAAATAAGTAGTGATCCTGACGAGACTACTGTCAGACCAAATACCGTTCTAAGTGATGATTTTGATTGGACTGGCAATGGTAGTTCTTTCAGTCAACCCAATTTCTTTCCTATTTCACCAGCCGTTGTTGATGATTATGCGGACAATGTGAATACTACTGGTCAAATCACTGTGGGTGCAACCGAATTTGGCAATCTAGAGAGGATCGGCGATCGCGATTGGTTTGCCATTAATCTTGAAGCAGGGGCAACTTACGAATTTTCCCTCAACGGTGACTCGTTAACTGATCCGTATCTGCGTTTGTATGATGAAGCAGGCAACTTCATTGCTTATGACGACGACACAATTGATTCTTTAGACGCTACACTTTCTTTTACGGCTACCAGTTCTAATACTTTCTATCTCTCAGCAGGTTCCTTTGCTGATGTTTATACTGGCTCCTATCAACTTTCTGCAGAACTTGTTTCTCCTCCTCCTGGAACTGTTTCCGAGCCGGGAGAAACTTTAAATGCGGCTTTTGACCTCGGTACACTCGGTTCTGATGAAACCCTGCAAACTAGTAATCGAGTGGGTCTTGCCGATCCCCTTGATATTTATCGTTTTACTCTCGACGCTTCGCTTTCGCTAGAAGTGCGTTTAAGTAACCTCAGTAGCGATATTGACCTAGTCTTACTGGATAATCAAGGTGACCTGATTAACTTTTCGAGAAATGGTCAAACTCAAAATGAATTCATTACAGAAACGCTAGACACGGGTGATTATTACCTTGCTGTTTACCCCTATTCTGGAAGTAGTTATTTCAACTTGGAGCTTAGTGCCAATTCTCCACCGGAATTACCAGCAGGATATAGTGCCAGGATGGGATATGGTGAAACTCAGGTTGATCAAGCGCTTGGCGAATTACTTAACTTAGAGGTGCCAACAGTTGAACCGCTAGGGGGTGAAAATTGGGGGTTAGACCGAATGGGTGCTCCTGCAGCATGGGAAATGGGCTATACCGGTGAAGAAACCATTGTTGCCGTTTTGGATACAGGTATCGACTTAAATCATCCTGACCTTGACGATAATATTTGGGTGAATCAGGATGAAGTGCCTGGCAACGGCTTTGATGACGATAACAATGGCTACATTGATGATGTACAAGGTTGGGATTTTGCTAATAACGACAATAATCCTGATGATGTCAATAGTCATGGTACTCATGTGGCGGGAACGATTGCCGCAGAAGACAATAATCTCGGGATTACCGGGGTTGCCCCTGATGCTCAGATTATGCCGGTGCAAGTACTTGGGGATAATGGCGCCGGGTACAACTCAGATATTATTGCCGGAATTAATTATGCGGTGGATAACGGAGCTGATATCATTAATCTGTCTTTGGGAGGCAGCAGTATCAGTCCAGGAATTAATGCCGCCATTCAAGAGGCTACTGATTTGGGGACATTAGTGGTCATGGCTGCTGGGAATTCTGCTGGTTCTAGCCCAGAAAATCCAGGAGCTTACGCCGCAGAAGCAGGATTAGTCGTAGGAGCTTTAACTCAAGAAGGTGACCTCGGTAGTTTTTCTAACCAAGCGGGAGATACCCCCCAAGACTATAACGGGGATGGCTTAGCTTTTCCCAGTTATGTCACAGCACCAGGAGTGGATATTTTATCTACAATTCCTGATGGTAATTATGAATTTTATAGCGGTACGTCTATGGCAACACCACACGTTGCTGGTGCCGCTGCCATTCTGATGGGAGCAGATCCCGGACTTACTCCAGATCAAACAGTAGATTTGATCACTGCAACTGCTAACTCCAATCCAACAGAACTGAATCCACTGGCTTAGTGAGTTTGGTTGCGGTTGATGCCTACTGCTTCTGATAAATTGTTGAGCCCTTGTTCATCGAGCTTTTGAATTAAACCGGTAAGCACTCGTCGCGCCATCATTGGTCCTTCATAAATCCAACCTGTGTAAACCTGTAATAAACTTGCCCCAGCAGTGATTTTTTCCCAAGCATCATTAGCGGTGAAGATTCCTCCAACCCCTATAATCGGAAGTTGACCTTCAGTTTCTCGATAAATAAAGCGGATAATTGCTGTGGCGCGATCGCGCAAAGGTTTGCCACTAATCCCGCCCGCTTCCTCGCTTATCGGATTACCGGTTTTCGCTAAAACCTTGGTTTTCAGTCCTTCTCGGGCAATCGTCGTGTTGGTCGCAATCATCCCAGCTAATTCATATTGAGTAGCAATGGTCAGCACTTCTCGAATCGCCTCCCAGGTTAAATCCGGTGCGATTTTCACCAAAATTGGTTTGTGGTCAGGATTATTGCTTTGGATGGCTTCTAGGATTAAACTCAGTTGAGAACTATCTTGCAGCGATCGCAGTCCCGGTGTATTCGGAGAACTGACATTCACCACGAAATAATCCCCCCATTCTTGTAATCGTAAAAAACTGGTTAAATAGTCCTGAGCCGCTTCTTCTAATGGGGTAACTTTCGATTTCCCGAGATTAATTCCCCAAGGGAGTTTCCGCTCTCTTTTTGCCTGCTTAGCTAAGCACTGAGCAAGGGCTTCACTCCCTTCATTATTAAATCCCATACGGTTTAAGGCAGCTTCATCTTTCAGTAACCGAAACAAACGGGGAGGTGGATTTCCCGGTTGGGGATGTTCCGTTACTGTTCCCAACTCAACATAACCAAACCCAAAATAATTCCAAATACTTGCAGCAACCCCATTTTTATCAAAACCAGCTGCTAAGCCTAAGGGGTTGGGAAACGTAATGCCCCACAAAGTTTGGGCAAGTCTTTTTTCTGAGTAACAACATTGGGCAGAGAGTTGTTGCAAAATCAAATGTGCTGGCAATTGATCTTGATTTTTTTCTAACCATTGCAAAAGATTCATACTGTGGTTATGTAACCACTCTGGATCAGCTTTTAAACCAGAAAATAAAAGCGGACGAACCAACTGCTTATACATTATCCTTGCTTAATTTTTATTATCTAAATTCAACTCAAAAATCATTGTTTGATCTTAAACTTTTCACTGAGAAAAGGCTTTCAATCCAGCGATTAATCCTTGACAAACACCGGTCAAAAAATCCAAATCCAAAGTTTCAATGGTATCAGTCGGTTGATGGTAATGGGGATTCCGTAAAAAAGAGGTATCTGTGACCATTATTGCTTTATAGCCTTGATCCCAAAACGGAGAATGATCACTTAACCGTGTTTCCGGAATCATCGTTCCTGAGAACGGAACGGATAACCACTCACTCGGTGTTCCACTATGGCGCATTTGACGGGTGAAAAATCGGGTTTCCTGAGTTGTGCCTAAATTCCCGATAAAGGCAATAAAGTTGCCTGCGTTGGGATAAAACTTTTCGAGGAAAGGCGGATAACGTTGGGAATTCACTTCTTGACAACAGTAACCCAGCATTTCTAAAGAAAACATGAGACGAATTTTTTCATTTTTTTGCTTTAATTCTTGGGCATAGATTTCACTGCCAACCATCCCATATTCTTCTAAATCAAACGCAATAAATCTGAGGGGAATTGAAAGTGAATTTTCTGCAAATTCTCGTATTAATTCTAATAAAACAGCAATACCCGTCGCATTATCATCAGCCCCTGGTGTTCCCGGAACACCATCATAATGGGCGGCTAATAAAATTGGAGGTTGTTGGGTTCGTTGTGTTGCTGGAAAATTCAGAATGTAATTATGATGGGTTTCCCCTTCAAAGGTAAAATCATGGGTTTCTAACCTTCCCCATTTTTGAAATTGCTCACTAATATATTGTTGAACATAAAAGTGTCCGCCGCTACTGAAATAGGGATGCCGATCGCGCACGATTTGTTCTAAATGTTCACGCAGTCGCGCTTTTAAACTCATTTATCTGAATTAAATATAATTATAACTAATCCTAATCTAAGAGCATTCTAACGATAGATTTAGCGATTGACCAAATGTTGTAAAGCAGACCACACAATTTATTGACAACTTATAGCTATTTTCTAGCTGTGGACAGTTTCCCGAAAACAGTATATAA
>CAZBPR010000142.1:5577-7304 GCA_964493825.1 uncultured Dactylococcopsis sp. | reverse complement strand
CTATTTTAGACGTTGCTAACCTCCACTCGGAAATGAAGCCTCATGCTGCTACGGATGCGGCGTTAGAAGGGATTGAAATTTACACCGGAGATGGCAAGGGAAAATCCACCAGTGCCTTGGGTAAGGCTTTACTGGCGATTGGACGAGGGATTGATCAAGACCAATCCCATCGGGTGTTGATTGTGCAATGGCTGAAAGGGGGAACGGGCTACACCGAAGATGCGGCGATCGCAGCGTTAAAAGCCAGTTATCCGAAACTCATTGACCATATCCGTTGTGGTCGTGATGCCATTGTCTGGCGGGGAAAACAGCAACCGGAAGATTACGAAGAAGCCGAACGCGGTTGGAAAACTGCCCTAGACGCGATCGAGTCGGGCACCTATAAAACCATTATCCTTGATGAATTAAATCCCACGGTTGACCTGGAACTATTGTCCGCAGAACCAGTTGTCAAAGCCTTATCGGCAAAACCGGATGGGACACAAGTCATTATTACCGGACGTTGCTTCAATCGCCATTCCTTCTTTGATCTCGCTAGTGTCTATTCAGAAATGGTCTGTCATAAACACTATGTCTATGATGGGGTGGAACTACGCCGTGGCGTTGATTATTAGTCATTTGTTGTCCACTAGACAACGAAATACTGTCTAGAGAATGCTTCTACAGTTTGCTAGAATGCCAAAACTTGATTGCTCTCAATTGCACTTATGGTCAAAATTAACGAAAACTACCTCAAACTGAAAGCGGGTTATCTCTTCCCGGAAATTGCCCGTCGGGTGAATACCTTTGCTGAAGCCAATCCCGATGCGCAAATCATTAAACTGGGGATTGGCGATGTGACTGAACCCTTACCGCAAGCCTGCTGCGATGCCATGGCAAAGGCGGTGGATGAAATGCGCGATCGCGCCACGTTCCACGGGTATGGACCGGAACAAGGGTTTGCCTGGTTAAGAGAAAAAATTGCCACGCACGACTACCAAAGTCGCGGTTGTGACATTTCCGCCGATGAAATCTTTATCTCCGATGGCTCAAAATGCGACACAGGGAACATTTTGGATATTCTGAGCGAAAAGAATACCATTGCGGTAACAGACCCTGTTTATCCGGTTTATGTGGATACCAATGTTATGGCAGGACATACGGGACCGGCAAATGAAGAGGGCAAGTATGAAGGGTTAACCTACATTCCCATTACTGCTGAAAACAACTTTACGGCGAAAATTCCCACGGATCAAGACATCGATGTCATCTACTTGTGCTTTCCCAATAATCCCACCGGTGCCGTTGCTACCAAAGAACATTTACAAGCCTGGGTAGATTATGCTAATGCCGTGAATGCGCTCATTTTATTTGATGCCGCTTACGAAGCCTACATTACTGATCCCAGTCTGCCCCACTCCATTTACGAAGTGGAAGGGGCAAAAAACTGCGCGATCGAGTTTCGCTCTTTCTCGAAAAATGCCGGATTTACTGGCACGCGCTGCGCCTTGACGGTCGTTCCCAAAAATCTAAAAACCCAAGCCTCAGACGGATCAGAGGTGCAATTGTGGCAACTTTGGAATCGCCGCCATTCCACGAAATTTAATGGCGTCTCCTATATTGTCCAACGCGGTGCAGAAGCGGTTTATTCCGAACAAGGTCAAGCGGAAGTCAAAGGTTTGATCAACTTCTACTTAGAAAATGCTCAAATTATCCGTGACAAACTCACTGCTGCCGGTTTAACCGTC
>CAZBPR010000142.1:0-5567 GCA_964493825.1 uncultured Dactylococcopsis sp. | reverse complement strand
CTATGGTGGCATCCATGCCCCTTACATTTGGGTCAAAGCCCCAGCAGGACTTTCGAGTTGGGACTTATTTGATAAGTTATTATATTCAGCCCATATTGTCGGTACCCCTGGTTCTGGCTTTGGTGCAGCCGGAGAAGGCTATTTCCGAATTTCCGCCTTTAATAGCCGAGAAAATGTCAATGAAGCGATGAGACGCATTACTGAAAATTTAAAGGTTTAATCCACTTAATTCCCCTAACTTGATTTCAGTTGGGGGAATTACTATTTTTCGGTCTAAAAACTGCTTTTGATGTGAGGAGAATTATTTTTTTAAGCACACCAATTGGCTTTTGTTGTGTCATCCTTAAATCCCAATTAGCCTGAGACGCACCGCAGGATCAGGCTCATTTTTGGTTAGCGCGATCGCGTGCTTTGACCGTGGCTCCTCTATTCCTGATTGTCAATAATTGTAAAGAATCTTATTCAGGGCTAGATGTTAAATTAGGTGAAGATAACTCGATTTTCGAGAAGTATTCAGGAATTGTCTTCAAAAATTAGCAACTAGCATAGTTAAACTTATGATTTCAGCTAAATCTTTTTCTCTAGCCTTACTATTATCTCCCCTTGCTTGGAGTCTGAACGCGATCGCGACAGAAGCAAAGCCCCCGACACCTGGAACGGGTGCTACCAATGCCAGCTTATTAGCAAAAGATAGTCATCATTCTCAACAAGCAGCCAATCCGACAGCAAACAACGAAACAGTTGCTCAAGTCCGTCGTCGGCAAAGAGTGATCCGTCGTCAACCGGTTAGCCCCAATTATATTGGTGTGGGTTTAAATTTGGGAATCGATGGCAGCACAGCCTTAGGTGATACTGAATTTGCCATCAATGGCAGAATTAAAATCACCCCTGATCTTTCCTTTCGTCCCGGGGCAATTATTGGAGAAAATGCCGTCATCTTAGTTCCGGTCACCTACGACTTTACCCCTCAAGACTTAACGGTTGCTGAACGTTCCTTGGCCTTAACGCCCTATGTTGGGGGAGGAATTTTCTTTACCACTGATGACGAGTCGGAAGATGATTTAGGAGCATTAGTGACCGGTGGTGTCGATATCCCCATTTCACGTCAATTTACAGCCAATGCTGCTTTGAATGTTGGTTTTACTGATGATGATGCAGAATTTGGTGTGTTACTTGGGGTGGCTTACAACATTCCCGGAAATTAACCCGATTGATGATCAAGAGGGAGCAAAGAAGCATCTGCTTTCTTTACTCCCTCACCAACTCCCTTTTAATCGAGAGTGATTAATTATTCACTTGCCGGCGTTACCTGATCAATCACTTCTAAAGCGCCTTCTTGCTCTACGGTCCAAACATCATAGCTGCCAACAGTATCTCCATTTTCATCAAATTGGATGTCGCCACTGGCCCCTTGATAATTGATTTCTTCTCCGTTACGAACTAATTCCATGGCTTCGCAAGGATCAGATACTTCTGTACCGGGAGAATTAGCAACCGCCTGCAAGTTGTCTTTAATTGCTGTTCCCGTATTTTCATCGGCTAACTCTGCGGCTAACATCATTAAGACCGTTGCATCCCAAGTATGAGGAACAAACGCCGTCACTTCTCCTCCAACGTCAGCTTCCCATTTTTCAGTGAAGTTATCTAAGGCTGTGCCACTAGCACCAGGAACTGTGCCCAATGCACCCGAAATAATCGATTGTCCATCAGGGGTTTTGCCCACATCATCCACAAATTCTGGAGAATAAACTCCATCTGTGAGCAGTTCCGTTACCCCTTCACTTAAGCCTTGTTGGTAAGCAGAACGCATTAATAAACTGCCAGTTTCAGCATAAAGAACCCCTAAAACGGCATCGGGATCATTCCCAAATGCTGCAGAAGCTTCACTATCAAAGGTGGTTGCTTTGGGATCATACCGCACCGGATCATTTTCGTTGACAACTGTACCACCGAGTCCTTTGAATGCTTTGACAAATTCTTGTTCAAAGCCGACACCATAATCATTGTTAATGACAACCGTAGAGACTCGCTCAAAGCCGCGATCGCTGGCAAGTTTAGCAAGGGCTTGGGCTTGGTAAGTATCTGGGGGAGCGGTTCGTGCCCAGTAGCCGTTAAAGTCTCCGGCAGCGGCCCGCTCAGTAAATACAGGGCTGGTACTGCCCGGAGAGATTTGCATGACTTCGTTTCTGACGGCAATATCAATGGTCGCTCCCGACACACTACTGGCAAAGGCACCAATGACCCCTGCCACCTGATCGACTTCGGCAAGTTTGGACATGGCAGCAGAACCAGCGTTCGGGTCAGTTTGGGTATCTTCTTGGACGAGTTCAACCGGCTGTTCGTTTACCCCGCCACAAGCGTTAATGGTTTCGACAGCAAGGTTAGCGGCTTTCGGCATATTCTGACCGATGGAAGATAAATCACCCGTGGTGGGAAATAAACCACCGAGTTTCAAGGCTGCTGCAGAATCACTAGCCCCTGATGGCGTATCTTCAGTTGTATTATTATCTGGGGTTTCCTGAGAGGTTTCGGTTTGGCAAGCAGTGGTTAAGAGTCCTGTGGAAAGGGTTAATGCCGCTAAAGAAAGCGTGAGTGTTTTCTTTGAGGTTCTTTTCATATTGACCATTCGTTAATGACTAACTTGAGTTGAACAAGATTTTAGCAGTATCTACTGAGAATAGATAGTTCTTCAAAAACACCTTAACCTTCCTGATTTTTAAGTTAAAACGCTAGATTTCTCGGAAATCCTATTTTTTATCTGTTGAGAAAAGCTGACAATTTTTGAACTTGAATGGTGCCGTTGTCACTACTACTGAGATGCCATGGTTTTCAAGATGTGATAATTTCGGTAAACAATTATTTTTCTTTGCTGGGTCATGGGTTAGGATAATGTCTGGAGGGGTTCTGAAAGGAGGCTGTCATGGCTACGCTAAGTCTTTCCCAGAAAGAAATTCAAGAATTAACAGTGGATGAAGTTAACCAATTGGCAGAACGTTTAGAACAGGATGATTACAATAATCCTTTTGAAGCGTTACAAGATTGGCATTTATTACGTGCTATCTCGTTTCATAACTGGGAATTGGTTGAACCCTACCGCTATCTTCTCGATGTGGAAGCGTTTGACGAAGCCTAGTAACAATGACCACGAGGAAAAATGTCCTGATTGGCATGGGCGGGGGTATTGCTGCTTATAAAGTTTGTCAATTAATTTCTCATTTGTATCAGACGGGAGTGTCGGTACGAGTCATTTTGACAGCAGCAGCGCAACAGTTTATTACACCTTTGACCGTTAGCACCCTCAGTCGCCATCCAGCTTATACGGACAATGATTTTTGGCACAATTCTGCTCGTCCTTTACATATTGAGTTGGGGGAATGGGCAGATTTATTTTTGATTGCTCCTTTGACGGCAAATACCTTGGGAAAATTAGTTTATGGATTTGCTGATAATTTACTCACGAATACGGTTCTTGCCTCTCGCTGTCCGGTTGCTGTTGCCCCTGCGATGAATACCCAAATGTGGGAACAGTCATCAGTACAGCGCAATTGGCAGGGGTTACAGGCTGATCAACGGTATCATACTTTGGAACCCACGGGCGGATTGCTGGCTTGCGATCGAGCTGGAACGGGACGTATGGCAGAACCCGATCAACTCTTACGCACAGTACAATCTTTACTTTACACCGAAGGTAAACGGGATTTTCTGGGCAAAACAGTCCTGATTAATGGGGGAGGAACCCAAGAATATCTCGATCCCGTACGGTTTATTGGCAATCCCGCCACGGGCAAAATGGGCAGCGCGATCGCGCAAGCTGCCATTGATCGAGGAGCGACTGTAACCCTGGTTCACGGAGGGGGTATGGAAGTTCCAATGATTCCTTCACCCCGCTTCCGTTTGCTTTCTGTGGTCAGCGCAGAGGCAATGTCTGAAGCAATGTTAGCTCATTTCCCAACTGCGGATTACACGATTCTTTCAGCTGCCGTAGCGGATGTGAAACCCACTCATTATGCGACAGAAAAACTCCCCAAAACAGATCTTCCCCAGTGTTTACCCTTAACCAGTGTTCCCGATATCGCAGCAACACTCGGAGAACACAAACAAGGGCAACAGGTTTTAGTAGGGTTTGCTGCACAAACTGGCGACTTTGTCAAGCCAGCACGAGAAAAAATGGAACGCAAAAATCTCGATTATATCGTTGCCAACCCCATTGATCGCCCCGATGGGGGATTTGGTAGCAATGAAAATCAGGGCATTATTTTGGGGAAAGAGGGCTGGGAACAACCGATTCCTTTGTGTAGTAAGCTACAGCTAGCCCATTACCTTCTTGACAGTTTGCAAGCCAATCGAAGCGCTCCGAGTGAATCCATTGTTGATCCGTTAAGGTCGTAAGCAATCAATCCATCATTTCGGCAAAGAAATCAATGGTGTTTTTCAAGGCAGTAATGAACGCATCAATTTCTTCCTTTGTATTGTAGAAATAAAGGCTCGCTCTTGCGCTTCCCGCAACACCTAAAACCGTGTGTAAGGGTTGGGTACAATGATGACCCGAACGAATGGCAACCCCTTCATAATCTAATAAGGGGGCTAAATCATTAGCGTGTAAATTTTCCACATTAAAAGCAGCTAATGCCGCCCTTCCTTTCCCCTCTGCTGTGGGTTGAGGTCCGTACACTCTTAAGTTAGAAAAGTTTTCTAATTGGTGGAATAAATAAGCCGTCAATTCTTCTTCGTAGGCGTGAATTTGATCCATGCCAATTTGACTTAAATAATCCACCGCCGCCCCCAACCCGATGGCTTCCGCGATCGCGGGCGTTCCGGCTTCAAATTTGTGGGGGAGTTCCGCACAGGTGAAATGATCTAAGGCAACTTCCCCAATCATTTCGCCACCGCCTAAAAAAGGAGGCATTGCATTTAATAAATCTTCCTTGCCATACAAGAAACCAACTCCAGTGGGACCGCACATTTTATGGCCACTTGCCACTAACCAATCACAACCAAGGGCTTGCACATCTACAGGAAGGTGGGGCACACTTTGACAAGCATCAATTAATACTTTTGCGCCTTTTTCTTGAGCCACGCGGGTAATTTCTTCAACGGGATTAATACACCCTAACGTATTAGAAACATGAACCAGCGTCACTAATTTAGTTTGGTCAGAAAGCAGGGTTTTATACTGTTCTAAATCTAAAGTTTCTTCTCCTGTTAACCCAACGTGCTTGAGAACTGCCCCTGTTTTTTGTGCCACCATTTGCCACGGAACAATATTACTATGATGTTCCATAACCGAGGTGATAATTTCATCGCCGGGTTTCAGGTTATTTAATGCCCAACTGTAGGCGACTAAGTTAATGGCTTCCGTCGCATTGCGCGTGAAAACGATTTCATTGCGAGAGTTGGCATTGACAAATTGGGCAACTTTATCTCTTGCCCCTTCAAACGCTTCTGTTGCTTTCGTGCTGAGGGTGTGTGCCCCCCGATGAACATTAGAATTAGTGTATTCATAATATTCATCTAAGGCTTTGATCACTGATAAAGGCTTCTGAGACGTGGCAGCATTATCAAAATAA
>CAZBPR010000141.1:6236-7324 GCA_964493825.1 uncultured Dactylococcopsis sp. | reverse complement strand
TGGTGTGGTCTGTGCTTTGTTTTCTCTAATTTTGCTGTGTCGGATTACTCTAGATACCCCCCTCAATGAAGCCTTAGGGAAGTTAGTCTTTGAGTGTATTCCATTTGCCATTGGGGTTGCCCTGGCTCGTTCTACCCTGCGCGGCGATCGCGCCCCTCGCACCGTAAAAAAAGCCCGTCGCCTTCCGCAAAACAGTATTTTTCAATCCCTGCTTGCGGATCTGGATGCGACCTTGATCGGTTCCCTGATTGTCGCCTTTAGCATTGCCCCCACCGAAGAGGTTTCTCTCTTATCCGCTTCCATTGCTCCTCTCTGGTTAATCCTGGTTATTCTCTCTTCGCTGGCGATTTCTTACTGTATTGTCTTTGTGGCTGGGTTAACCAACCAGAAGGAACGTCGCCAACAGCAAGGGCTCTTACAACGACCCATCAATGAAACCTTAATTTGTTATTTAGTTTGTTTATTAGCATCAGCGCTGATGCTGTGGTTTTTCCAGCAACTGAGTTGGCATGACCCTTGGCAAGAATGGCTAAGTGATACCCTAATTTTAGGATTGCCAGCAACAATTGGTGGCGCAGCGGGTCGATTAGTGATATGAGCGAAGCACAAGAACAATCTCAAGGGAAGGCAGCCTCTACCGCTTCGGAAAAACGAAATTGTGCCGAATGGATCACCTTTTTGATCAGTAGTTGCATTCTGTTAGCACTAATTGGGTTAATTCTTTATGATTGGCTTTTAAGTCAACAGTCGCCCCCGGTTTTACAGGTGAAAACCGAAGCCGTGGTAGAAATCAGAGAAGGACAATTTTATCAACCGTTTGTCCTGGAAAATCTGGCAGCGGGAGAGAAAAAGAGCGGTTATTTTATCTTCACTCATGATCCCCGTGAAGGTGAATTGAGTGTGAGAGTAGCCAGTTATCGTTAACGTCTTATTAACGAATGACTGATGACTAATGACAAACCACCCCGAATGTAAAGACCTTTCGTGGCAGGTTTCGATAAATATGGTATGATTTTTGGGAAATCTCTCCACTGGTTGGTCAGCGGGGCTGAGGAAACTTGCAAGTTAATGTCAGAGATGGGAAGCCG
>CAZBPR010000141.1:0-6226 GCA_964493825.1 uncultured Dactylococcopsis sp. | reverse complement strand
AAGATGAGTAATATAAGAGTCATTTTAATTGAAGACCATGATTTGACTCGCGTTGGCATTCGCACTGCGCTCGAACAACGGGGTGAAGTTACGTTTTTAGGGGAAGCAGTTAATGCTAAAGAAGGCTTGGCATTAATTGAAGAAAAGCAACCGGATGTCGCGATCGTTGATATTGGTTTACCTGACATGGATGGCATTGAGTTGACCACTCGCTTCAAGCAAGCCCAAGCCGAGAATGATGCCCTTAAAGATGTCAAAATTTTAATTCTGACGCTTCAAGATAGCCAAGAATATGTTTTAGCTGCCTTTGCGGCGGGTGCTGATTCTTACTGTATGAAAGATATCAGCTTTGATTTACTGTTAGAAGCGCTGCGAGTGACTAAAGAAGGCAGTTCTTGGATTGATCCCGCGATCGCGCGCGTTGTCATTTCCCAAGCGAAAACCATTCCTTCTCATGAAGAAGAAAAAACCCGACAAATCAACGCAGCTGAACCTGAATATGAGCAATTAGTGGAAGCCTATCCCCTGACAGAACGGGAATTGGAAGTTTTACAACTGATTGTGGAAGGAGCCAGTAACGCCGAAATTGCCGAAAAACTTTACATTACAGTGGGAACCGTGAAAACCCATGTCCGCAATATTTTGAATAAGCTTTGCGCCGATGACCGAACCCAAGCGGCGGTTCGAGCGTTACGTTCGGGCTTAGTGGGATAATTAACGATTAATAAGGGACGAGTGACAATTGACCCGAGCAAAGGAAAAAAACTTAGATCCAGTCAAAGAAAGATTACTGCATCTGCTTGCAACAGAAGCCTACCAGGAAGGAGATTTTACCCTTTCCTCCGGGCAAAAAAGTTCTTATTACGTTAATGGCAAGCCCGTTTCTTTGAGTGCAGAGGGCGCATTAGCCATTGGACAACTGTTCCTCTCGCGCTTACCTGCCGACACAGCGGCAGTTGCGGGTTTAACCCTAGGCGCTGATCCTTTGGTGAGTGCCGTTACCGTTGTTTCTGCTTATGAAAACTGTCCCATACCAGGAATCATCGTCCGTAAAAAGCCAAAAGGACATGGGACTAACGCTTACTTGGAAGGAAAAAAGCTCCCTCCCCAGTCAAAAATCGTTGTTTTGGAAGATGTGGTGACAACCGGTCAATCAGCATTGTTTGCGGTGGAACAACTGCAAGCGGCTGGCTATGAAGTGAGTGAGATTTTAGCCATCATTGATCGCGAACAAGGCGGCAAAGAATTATATCAAGAACGGGGGATTCCGTTTCAGGCGCTTTTCTCTATTTCTGATGTGCAGGCTTATGCACAGCGTATGGCTGCTGCGAAATAAGGGAAAAGGTGACTGGAGTAGTTGTTGATCATTGGGGAACGGGCAATTAAAGATTCACCCCTTGTTTCCCCATCTCCCTGTCTTGGTGATTAGTCACGGCTTTAAGTGTACTTAGATACATCTTCTTTACACTCATCAGCGAGAAAAGATAATGCTCGGAAACGCAGTCCCACCAATTGCTCATAAAGCGGATTGAGTTTACATAAGGGGGGAATGTGAACCAGTTTGTGACCAAAGAGTTTGATATCCCGCTCAAAGGGACATTGCGACGGTACTAGTTTACAAATAAATCTGGCTACACGAGGATCATCCACTTCCATACCATCGAGCCAATCCCGGACTGGCTTTAAAATATCGGAATGAGGATGGTTAGGATGATCTTGCTGTTCATCTTCTTTGAGGGAAACAGTAGCCCCAGATTCTTGAGATTCACGGTTGTAAAGGGTATGTTCGAGAGTTTTAAGGGCTTCTACCTCGATGTTAAGGGCTTCACAGAAAGAATTTAAGAGATCAGCTTCTGGACGAGAATAAACGCCGTCGGCGACTGCAACCATTACTGCCGTGCGGAGAAAATTTTCAGCAACTTTCTTGTCTTGACCGAGTGTCGCGGCTAACTCTTCTGGACTAATTAAATCAATTTGATGAAGCTCTAGATCAGGCGTCAATTCTTCTTTGGTAATTTTGGTGATCAGATGTTTTTCTTCGATGTCAAAGTCTCCATCTGCCCAAGCCACAGTTAGCAAACCACGAATCCAGACAGAAGCCTCTTGATCGGATTTAGGATGAGATACTTTGGTAAAGCTAGTCATAACAAATTGGATACTGTTATTGTTTTGATGAGGCGAGTAGGTAACTATTACATCCTGTCGTCCCAATTGTGAGTTTAGTTCCTAATTTTTCGGGATCAGGGCATAATGTTACAAAAAGTTAAGAACTTCATACATCTTATGGTAACTTCATAATTATTTACATTACCTGCTCCAATGGAAAGAGATTTCTCAAACCAAAAACTATATCAGTAAATAGTTAAGTTAAGTAACCTGTAAAACCCCCCTTACTTGGTTGACCCGTTGAGTAAGAGGGGCATTGGGTTATAACGTTTAGGATGGGCTTAGATATTGAGGAAGTGGAAATAAATTCCTGCCACAATAAAGTTAACGGCGAGTAGTACTAATGCCCAAATGGTGCGAAACCGATAGGGAGGTTGACCGGATTGAGGAACCGGCATTTTATCTGCTGAGGTTTTTGCCATAATTTTGTCTTCCTTATTTTTATTGATTGGTTGAATGAGAGAATTAAGCCGCCTCTCCGGCGTGGTATGAACTGCGCACAAGGGGACCTGAACGGACGTGAGCAAATCCCATTTCTTGCGCGATCGCGCCGAGGCGATCAAATTCCTCTGGTGTCCAATATTTTTGCACAGGGCGGTGTTCTAGGGAAGGGCGCATATACTGTCCGAGGGTGACGCGATCGCACTCAATTGCCCGTAAATCTTGTAAGGTCTCGATTACTTCTGCTTCTGTTTCCCCGTGTCCTAGCATCAACCCGGATTTCGTGGGAATCGTGGGGTCAATTTCTTTTACAATTTTTAATACTTCCAGGGAACGGTCATATTGTGCCCCACGACGCACTGGACCTTGTAAACGCGGAACTGTTTCGACATTATGGTTATAACAAGCCGGTTTTGCTGCGACTACGGTTGCCACGCGATCGCGCTGTTTTTGCTGTGAATCTTTCCCCCCCCAGAAATCTGGCGTTAACACTTCAATTCCGGTTCCAGGGGAACGTTCCCAAATCGCTTCCATTGTTTTTACAAACCAACTAGCACCCCCATCTTCAAGGTCATCTCGTGCCACTGAGGTTAATACCGCATACTTTAGTCCTAGCACTTCTACCGCTTCCGCCACTTTCTGCGGTTCTTCCGGATCAAGGAGCATTGGGGCGTGACCTTTATCCACTTGACAAAATGCACAGGCTCGGGTACAAGTTGCTCCCATTAAGAGAAATGTCGCCGTTTTGTTACTATAACATTCACCTCGGTTGGGACAGCGCCCTTCTTCGCAGATGGTATGAATATCGCGCTGTTTTACCACTTGTTGTACCGTCGAGATCTCACTGGCATTCCCAATGGGACGTTTTAACCAAGACGGTAGCGCGGTAATTTCTTCACGCCATTGTTTTCTCGCTTGAGAGTTTGTTTGAGGAGTTTTTACCATCTAACTGATTAACTGAATATTTTTTGACTTTTCTAGAGAAGAAGTGACTTCTCACGACTCGCAAACTGCTGGTTTTGCTAAATTTTATGCAATTTTCTTGCTCTATTGTAACGGTTTCAGGCTAGGGGCAAAACTCTAGAGACCATGCAATCGGAAAACGTCAGTCAGGGTTGGACAATAGGGCGTTAAGCTAAAGGTTGCAGGATTGACTGGTTTTTCGTGGCTAAAGTGGCGATATTGTAAACAAAAGCGATCCCATTGCGCCATTTCAATGCGAAAAAGAATAATCAAGAAATTGGCTAACGTTATCGATAGCGGAATGCGAAAATAAATGCGTTTCTGAAAATACTTGCATAGATTTTCAATGAGTTGATTGGCTGTGATTTTTGGACTGCCTAAAACGAATTCTCGAGGGATTGGATCCGGCGATGGATGATGAATTAAATAATCAACTGTTGTCGCAATATCGCGGGCATGAATAAAGTGAAAACTGCCGTCTGCTTTTAACCAACGGGCTAAGTTAACCCATTTTGCCACTTCCGGAAGTCCCGCAGAAATATGAGAAGAAGGTTTATTTTGATCGCCGCCTAAGACTAAAGTCGGGAAAACAATACTTAATTTAGAAGCAAGGAGATGTTGTTTAATTTTGAAATAACATTGATATTTTGAGCGGATATATTCGGTTCCTACTTCTCCAGCTGGTTTTAAGGGTTGGTGATGATAATCGAGAATACTAGCAGTGGAAAAATAAATAACTTGCTGACAAGTTTCAGAATCTAATAAGTCTAACAGGTCAAGGGTGCGATCCACATTAATCCGAAATGTTTGAGCTTTTCCGCCCCAAATGGTTGCTGCTAAAATGGCAACATCAATGGTTTTTAATAAGTCTTCAAACTGGTGAATTTCTTCTAAATCACCGCTTAAAACATGAATGCGTGATCGCGCTTCCGGATTAAACTTAATTTTTGCCGGATTGCGGACTAAAAAAAATAGTTCGTGGTCGGTATTCTTAATTAAATCTTCAGCAAGATAGTGACCAATACAGCCAGTTCCACCAGTAATGAAAATTCGCATTACCTATTAATTCTTTGTGACCTTTGTGTCTTTGTGGTTGAATTGAGAAAATTAAAAAGATCCCTCTTCGCATTGTTTAGCAAGAGGGAATATCGATTAAACATTAACGGTTGCTTGTTTTGCCACTTCAAAGAAATGTCTGACATTATCTTCTGGGGTTCCCGGTAAGACTCCATGACCTAAGTTGAGGATATGTCGGCGATTTTCCCCTTTACGAATGGTTTCTAAGACGCGATCGCGAATGAAATCTTGCGATCCAAATAAAACTCCCGGATCAATATTTCCCTGAACTTTTGTCTCTTGTCCAATCCGTTGTCTGGCTTCAGCCAAATCAACCGTCCAATCTAAACTAATAATATCAAAACCTGTCTTTGCCATCCGCTCTAAGACCCCAGCACTGCCGCTAATATAGAGAATCAAGGGAGTATCGGGATGGGTTTGTTTGACTTGCTCAACGACTCGTTTCTGGTAAGGTAAAGCAAAGGTTTCGTAATCTTGTGGAGAAAGTTGACCTGCCCAAGAATCAAACATTTGTACCACTTGCGCACCACAATCAATTTGATAGCGAACATAACGCGCGATCGAGTCGGCAACTTTGCCTAAGAACTGATGTAAGAGTTGGGGTTCTTTAAATGCCATGCCTTTGATATTGGCATAATTTTTTGAGGTTCTTCCTTCAATGGCATAAGCCCCTAACGTCCACGGTGCACCAACAAAGCCTAAAACTGTGGATTGATTCCCGACTTCTTCGCGTAACGACTTGAGAATCGTTTTAATAAACGGCAGTGAACTTTCTGGATCGAGAGGACGCATCTGATCCACTTGCGCTTGGGTGCGAATCGGCGGATCAATGACCGGTCCTTTACTTTCCACAATATCAAAGTCAATACCCATCCCTGGTAATGGTGTGAGGATATCAGAGAACAGAATCACGCCATCCGGTTGAAACGCCCGCCAAGGTTGGAGTGAAATTTCAATAGCGAGATCTGGATTTTCAGATCGTTCTCGGAAACTCGGGTATTTATCGCGTAAATCGCGGTATTCTTTCATATATCGTCCCGCTTGCCGCATCATCCACACGGGTGGACGTGATACACTTTCTCCACGGGCAACTTTTAATAAAGAAGGAAGTTCACTCTGACTTGCCATAGATGATATTATCTGAAATTTTTAACGCATCCGTTAGCTTATCATTTTGTTTTTGGGATTGGTGAGAACCTTCTGAAAAATGCAAAAATCTGATATGTTAATGGTCATTAGTCATTGGTCATTAGTCACTGGTCATTGATTACGGGTCGCTACTATCGTTTGTTTATCCTGTATTGAGCCTTGTCAGAACCTTTAATTCAAGCGGTTGAAAAAGCCAGTTCTTCAGAAGAATTAGTCAAAGCGGTGTGGGCACTCAGTCGCAGTCAATCGGAAGCGGCAATTCCCATGCTGATTAAAGTGTTAGGATTTAATAATCCGGGTGCAGCAGTGGCTGCGGTAGAAGGATTAGTCCAGTTAGGAGATGTTGCAGTTTCCACTCTCATTCGCGACCTTGATGGCTATGATTATGGGGCGAGGGCATGGGCAATTCGAGCGTTATCGCGGATTGCAA
>CAZBPR010000140.1:284-7407 GCA_964493825.1 uncultured Dactylococcopsis sp. | reverse complement strand
CAACTTTAGAGGAAGTAAGTGAGTGGTTGAATGAATTCCCTGATTCTGCAATGCGAGGTGCAGGAATCGCTGATCTCTCTATGATTAAAGAGTGGGAAAAAATGAAGAGACAAATACCGAATCGGCGCGTCTTTATCTGGTCTTTGGATGATCATCTTAATGGATATGATTATCATCCTTAAAATCTAGTTCCAAGTGCTAGCAAAAGTGCGAAGGCAATTAATAATATGCGCTATTTGAAAGTTTTACGTTTATTTTGGACCAGTGCGATTTCCGCAGAACTCGAATATCGACTGAACTTTCTCATTGCTGCGTTGAGTAGTTTAGTCAATCTGTCTGGAAGTTTATTTAGTTTATTTTTGTTCTATCGCACGGGTTATACGTTCCAAAATTGGAGTTGGGAAGAAGCCATGGTGGTATTGGGGCTATTTACCCTGTTACAAGGCTTTGCTGCCACTTTTTTAATTCCAAACTTGAATCGAATTGTCGATCAAGTCCAATACGGGACTCTCGACTACATTTTACTCAAACCCATTAGCAGCCAATTTTGGCTGTCTGCACGCACGATTTCGCCCTGGGGAACCCCCGATTTAGTGTTCGCGATCGCGCTGATTAGTTATGCCGGAAATCGTCTTGATTTAAACCTTGCTAATTATTTCATCAGTATCATTCCCATTACCTTTGGTTTAATTAGCCTTTATAGTTTATGGTTTATGTTAGGCGCAACCAGTATTTGGTTTGTCAAAATTTATAATGTCACTGAAGTCTTGCGCGGACTACTCGATGCGGGACGATTTCCGATAGTTGCCTACCCGGCTGTGTATCGGTTTTTCTTTACCTTTATTATTCCCGTTGCTTTTCTAACAACAATTCCAGCAGAGACAATGTTGGGACGAAGCGAAGTGAGTTGGATTTTAGGATCAGGAATCCTTGCCTGTTTTCTCCTCATTTTATCTGCTTTATTTTGGCAGTTTGCACTCCGCTTCTATACTAGTGCTTCGAGTTAGAAAAAATTGATGAATAATTACTTGGCACTTCCGGGTTTGCAAACGTTATAATCCTGATGGGAAACAACCGCTTCTGGGATAACATTACTGCCCTGATCTCGACAAATTAAACGATAATCTCGATTGACAGGGATACTAATAATAAACCGATTATGACGCAAGCGTTTCCCCTTAAATCGCCGATAGTTACTATCTTGTCTGAGTTGAGAAATAATGCGTCGCGTTTTGATAACAACATTTTTCGGGAGGGTCGTGAGATCAATCGGATCACTACTAAAACTTTCTTCCCAAGCGAGGCGCTGGTTCTTTCGTCTCAGGCGTTCCGATTCTTTTTGCTCACATCTATGGCAAATTTGTCCATAGCCTTGATGTCCACAGGAAAACTTCTTCTTTCTTCTTGCCATGGGGGAACCTCTCTATTCACTTTTACAACACAAACTCGACCCTCTGATTTAAACACAGTCAAGGAGTGATTTACTCCAATTGAGTCAGTTTAAAGTTTGGAAGGAAGAGCTAAGGTTATTTATTAATCGTAATCGTTAATCGGCTACAAAACTGTAAGATTTTACGTTTTTTACGAGGCAAGGCAGGAAGAATCTATCTGTAATCCTCACAGAGAGGGAAGTATAGAATTAAGAAAAAGTTAAGGCAGAATGTAACGAGCTGTCCGCTGGAGACGGTAAGCTGCTTGTTGATTGCCACGCTCTTCAAATAGTTGTGCTGCTTTTTCCAAATCTTGGATGGCAGCGGTATAATTTTCTAACTCGGCGTAAGCAAAGCCTCGATTGCCAATCGCACGGGCATAGTCAGGTTTATATTTAATGGCTTGGGTAAAGTCATCAATTGCCTTTTCGTAGTTCTCCAAGTGAGTCTGTAGCAACCCGCGATTATAATACACACCATGGGCTTGGTCATTTAAAGTTAAAGCTTGATTATAGTCGGAGAGTGCGCCTTCGTAGTCTTCTAAACGCGATCGCGCCAAACCGCGATTACCGAGGGCTTCAGTATTCGTTTCATCGATAGCAAGGGCTTGATTATAAGTGGTAATTGCTCCTTCATAATCACCATCAGCAATTTTTTGATTCCCTTGACTGAGGAGAGTGTCAACTTGGTTTTGTTCTTCTGCAGACAGGGCAGGTAAATTCTCGTTTTGGGAAGATGAGGAGGGAGAATTTGACTGCATCTCGGAACTACAGCCAATAACGGTTAAAGCAAGAAAGCAAGTGAGTAAAAGTGGAAAACGAAGTAAATAAAACATAGTGAATGGTAACGATAAGTATGACTCTATTTTTCGGTTGAAAATAGGAAATTTCTCTCCTACGAGAGGAGACAAATGGACTTGCATCCTTCTAAATTATGATTGACCATTATTAACATGAGCTTAAAAACTAAACTGAGCTATGGCACAACTCCTAAGCGATACTGAAATTAAGACCCAATTAAACGAACTATCCGATTGGACGCAAGATGGCAAATTTATTAAATGTACCCGTCAGTTCAAAGGCTTCCCGGAAGCGGTGGAGTTTGTCAATAAGTTAGTGGAACCTGCAGAGTCGGCAGGACATCATCCGGATTTAGAAATTTCTTACAATACTGTCGTGATTAGAATGACTAGCCATGATGCGGGAGGATTAACCGAAAAAGATTTTAATCTTGCTCGCACCATTTCTTCCATGTAATCTTTGATCCCCATTTCTGATACCTTGAACGCCAAGCGCGATCGCGATTTTGAGTGATTGTGTTTGGCGTTAATGATTTTGGCGGCGAGTGCTTTCTGCTTGAAACATATGAAAACAGAGCCAATATATCATAAAACACATAATGAGCATAAATATAAAATTCATTGTCCAGTTATAAGGAGGATAACTTGTCAAAATTGGAGCGAAATTAGTTGTAAAAATTTGTTCTTCTTTACTCAGGATAAATGTATCAAATAAATTACTGACTAGACTCATACTGATCATTAATTCTAAACCATTATCCTTAAAGGTAATCCAGAGGAAAAAACAGGTTGAGAAACCAGACAAAACCAACTCTTGTAGCCAAGAAAATTCAGTGGTTCCAATCGTGATCAATCCTGCTAGCACACCAATGGTCAAGATAATTAGTTTGGGTTGAGGCAAGATTAAACTGAAGCCTTGTAGTAGATACCCAATGACCACATAGGTCATCCCAGTCGTTAACACAATATAAATGATTAAAAGCAGTGGCTTAAAAGAAAACCACTGTTCTGGCTGAAAAGATATACTATATCGTGATGGATTAATCAAAAATGCGATCAGAGAAAGTGGTAGTTGTAAAACTAACCAAACACAGAAACCAGTAAAAAGACGTTGCCACCGCAGAGCATCACTTGTATTAATTAAAGTCATTAATTTTCGTTTATGAAATTGCTTAAAAAGCCAAATAAAAACCAGAAAAGTAATGATAATACTCGGAAGTGAATCAGTAAATAAAAACTGAACTGAATACGGGGGATTGACAGGTGAATCACTTCCAGAAGAGTTAAAAAAATAATTAATTACTCTTAAGGTGATTACATATACAAAAAAGCTGAGAAAGATGACTGTGAAATAACGCCACCATTGGTTGTTCCCGCGTTTTACACAATCTAAATACGGTGAACTCATGATTATTCTCTGGTTTTAGGGATTAGAATATTACTATTTTAAATCCCGTGACTTTTGCCAATGACCCAATGACGGCGGAAAAACTTAGCAAGAGAAGTTTCTGCTAAGGAAAGGTAAATCGGGCGACCATGAGGGCAAGTGTGGGGATGACGAGTTCGTTGCCAACCATTGAGAATCTCTTGCATTTCTGGAACACTCAGCGGCGTCCCATTCCGAATCGCGCTCCGACAAGCAGTGGCAACCTGTGCGGTTTGTAAGTCTCCCCCTTGGCTGAGTTCGATCATTGCATCTGTGAGATCGTCGCGCCCTTGTAAGATTTGGGGAACGGTTCTAATGGCCCAAGTATCTTCCCCGAAAGCATCAATTTCGATGCCAATCCGTTCGAGTTGTTCTTGTTGCGATAAGGAGAGATCATTGAGGATTAAGGGCGGATCATGAGGTACTAATTGCCATTGTGCTTCTAATTGCTCGTAAATAATGCGTTCGTGGGCAATATGCTGCTCAATTAGCCAAATTCCTGCTGGATGTTCGGCGACAATATACGTATTGTGGAGTTGCGCGATCGCGCTCAATGGTAATAAATTCAGATTTTCTTCTTGATCCGCTTCTGAGGAATTCACTTGATAGCTGCCCTTGGCTTCTTGCGCTTGCAAAAGTTCCCCCACGCGGCGATTATGAACTGTTTCTGGCACTTGTTCGGGGTTGAGTTTTAAAACCTCAGCCAAAGCATGAGCGGTTTGTTCTTGCCAAAACGAGACGTGACGGAGGTAGATTTCAGCTTTGGCAGGATGACGATTCCAGTCAATCAAACTGGGGTCAGTGTGGAGATGTAACCAACAAATAGGATAGCGATCGCGCGGTAAGGTGCGCATTAACCCAGACGTAAGGGTTTGTTCCAATTCCGGTAAACGCACACAGCGTCCATTGATTGCAGTTTTAATCCAATCTCCTTTGTGGCGAGAAGCGCGATCGGGTAATCCCACCACTAATTCCAAATGCGATGCACTCTCTTGTTCAGGTGTCGTCATTTCCTGACAAATATATTGAAAATCAGACTGCTGAAACCTTGATAAAATTTGCGGTAAGAGCTGTTTTGGGGTTTCTCCGGGACTCAAATGCAACCAGAGGCGATCTTGATGATAGACTTGCCAGGTCAGATGCGGATGAGCCAGCGCAATTTCGTAAATCGTTTTCTGGATGGTTTTTAATTGCTGGGAAATCTTGGGTAAAGCGTGACGACGGGCAGGTAAATTGCCAAAAAGATCAGAAACAGTGACAATTGTTCCGGGGGCAAGCGCGATCGTTTTTTCTGTGAGAATGGTTCCGCCTTGACCATACTCAATGCCATAGCCTATTTCTTGCTCATCGCGAGGACGACTAAAGATTTGTAAAGAGGCAATTTGCGTTAGGCTATGGAGGGCTTCGCCGCGAAAGCCAAGGCTAACCACTTTTTGCAGATCGGCAAAGGCTCGAATTTTACTGGTGGTATGAGGGGAGGCACAACAGCGTAAATTCTCTAAGCTCATTCCCTCCCCATTATCCGCAACTTGAATGCGAGAGAGTTGGGCATCCAGCGCAATGGTCAGCCGATTTGCCTTCGCATCGAGGGCATTTTCCACCAATTCACGCACAACAGCTGCCGTCGAGGAAATCACTTCCCCGGCTGCAATTTGTTGAATGACATGATTGGGTAAGGCTTGAATCCGATTAGAAATCAAAGCGATTGCAGCTTAGTTATTCATCTGGCTCGATGGTACTGGTCAACCCATGATTTTTGAGCGTTTCACAGTAGAACTCGGCGTGTTCTTGAGCGCAAGTAATCACTAAAGAGACGCCAGAGTTATGAGCTTCCATCATAATATCCACGGCTTGGGGTTGAGTCAGGCTGGGCACAGTTTGTAATAGAGTTTCCACCACATACTCCATGCCATTAAAATCATCATTATGGAGGAGTACCCGATACCGAGGGGCGGGTTTGCGAACGGTTTGATTTTTTTCAACAGTTTGAATCGCGGGTTTATCTAGAACTTCAGTTGCCACAGTTATCCTCCCGAGTCATGTTACTAACATTACTTTCAATCATCCATATTAACTTCTAGAGGAGAGGCTTGCGCTTCTACGGTTTCTCCAGACTCTGGGGAAAAGACTTCGCCGGTTTCTGTTTCTGATTCGTCCCACGCTTCCGTGTATTCCGTGTCTTCTGGGAGTTCTTGGTATTGACTGACTTCTTTGATATCAATTTTCCAACCGGTCAGATGAGCGCTGAGACGAACGTTTTGTCCATCTTTCCCGATCGCGAGACTGAGTTGATTTTCTGGAACCAGAACTTGGGCGTGACGTTGTTCGGTATCGATTAAAACCACACGATTAATTTGGGCGGGACTGAGAGCGTTTTTGATGTAGATTTCCGGGTCAGGGGACCAGCGGATGACATCAATTTTTTCGCCTCGCAGTTCATTGACCACTGCTTGAATGCGTGATCCTCGCGCCCCAATGCAAGCGCCTACTGGATCAACATCGCGATCGAGGGTATCGACGGCAATTTTCGTCCGCGATCCCACATTGCGAGAGGGGGGATTGGCTTCCCGCGCGATCGCAACAATTCTGACCACTTCATCTTGAATTTCGGGCACTTCGTTTTCAAACAAGTAGGCGACTAAGCCCGCTGATGCCCGAGAGACAATCAGTTGCGGTCCGCGACCGACCCCTTCACGAACTTTTTTCAGATAAACGCGAAAGGTAGCATTGGCGCGGTAATTATCATTGGGAAGTTGGTCGCGCCGAGGGAGTTCGGCTTCCACTTCTGGACGACCATAACCGCTGGTCACTGCCATAATCACCGATTGACGTTCAAAGCGGATCACGCGCGCTTGCAAGACTGTTTCTTCTAGGTCTTGGAATTCTTCTTGAATCATCCGGCGTTCTTGATCGCGCAGTTTTTGCATCAGCACTTGTTTAGTCTGAATCGCAGCCATGCGCCCAAATTCTTTTTGCTGAGGCGTCACATCGAGAACGACGCTATCTCCAAGTTCGGCTTCATCGGCAACTTCTTGTACTTCTTTTAAGCCAATTTGATGATCCGAATTTTCCACTTCTTCCACAATCTCTTTGGTGGCAAGAACCATGAAGCCTTCTTCTTCCACATCCAGTTGCACTTCAAAATTATCGAAGTAGTCATCACTAAACTGATCGCGATCGAGGGTGCGCGATCGGCGATAGCGTTCATATCCTTTTAATAAAGCTTCTTGCAGCGCTGCTTTGACCGCACTTGGCGGTAAATTATGTCCTTCACTAATTTCTTCAATCATCCGGCCTAAACCCGGTAAACTGACAATAGCCATAAATTTTAATCTCCTTTATTTTAGTTATTCGTTATTCTTCATTGGGTAATTCCTTCCCCTTGTCTCCCTCTCTCCCCTTTCTAAGATGGGGTATCCAGTTCTACCGTCTGGATGACATCCCGGGGAATTTTAATCAGTCGTCCTT
>CAZBPR010000140.1:0-274 GCA_964493825.1 uncultured Dactylococcopsis sp. | reverse complement strand
CTGATTGATATAAACCGTCGTTTCATCACGCCGATTGAGCGTTCCCTGCCATTTTTGTTTTCCTTTATAGGGCGGATCCGTGCTCACCAAGACAGGAAAACCCTTAAAACTTTCATATTCGCGATCGCGCGTCAATTGTTCTGAAATTCCCGGGCTGGAGACTTCCAACACATAAGCATCCGGAATCACTTCCGCCAAATCCAATTCTGCTTCTAAGGTGCGGCTCATTTGTTCGCAGTCATCAAGGCTAGTATCCCCTTCTTTACGGCGAATA
>CAZBPR010000139.1:0-7444 GCA_964493825.1 uncultured Dactylococcopsis sp. | reverse complement strand
TCCTCTTTTTTTCTGTTTTTAGTGATTCATTATTTAATAAAAAAGCTTAAAGTCACCAGCTTATTTTATTAAGATCACTTTAATAATTCGCGTAACTTTGCCACCTCACCCGATCTCCAATCCGTACCTTGCCCCCAGTGAGCACTTGACCACACGCCCCACCCCGCCAATGATGATAAAGTGCTCTTTTTAATCCCGGCTGTATTTCGTCCATCCGTTCACAGGGTTTAGCTTCAGTAAAAATTTGAATTCGACATTCACCCAACTGTAAGATTCGTTTACGACTGTTGGCTAACTCCAGACCCCGCACCAAGAAGTTTGCCCGTCGCGCTGCCGGATCGATATTGACACCCAGTTCCATCATCACCGTTTCCCAAACTTCAGCATCAATAACAGTAACTTGTCGCCGCCCACCTTGATCGGCATTTCCAACTAATCCTTGTTGTGCCACCATTTCTGCTGCTGCCACAGCATCCATGGGACCCCGCTTAAAACGTTTGATCCAAATCGCTTCAATTCGTCCTGCTGCCATGTTTTGACCTTCCTCATCAAACCAACTAAACTAAATCCTCAGCCCCTCTCAGAACATAATGCAGAATGATGAAACCAGCAATTACTGGCACTTTTCTTGATGAAATTACCCATGATATTCCATCTCAAAATTGGCGCGATCGCGCTTGGGAAGAAGATTTTGCTGCCATGCAACGGGTCGGGATTGATACGGTGATCTTAATCCGTGGCGGTTATAAAGAACAAGCCACATTTACCTCCAAGACCTTACACAATCAAATCGGCATCCTTCCTGTCTATACCGACTTAGTGGAGTTATTTCTCACCCTTGCCCAACGCTATGGCATGACGTTTTATTTTGGAACTTATGACTCAGGGACGTATTGGCTTAATGGCGATTATCGAACAGAAACTGATATTAATAAAGCCTTTTGTGAAGAGTTTATCCAGTGTTACGGACATCATTCTGCATTTGGTGGCTGGTATATCAGTCATGAAATTAATACTTACAATGAAGGCATGATGCACGTGTATGAAGACCTTTCTCGTCACCTCAAGCAACTGCGAGACGTGCCAATTCTAATCTCACCCTACATTAAAGGGATTAAACAATTTGGTCATCGGGCAATCTCTCTGGATGAACATACCCGGGAATGGGAATCGGTGTTTGCGCGGTTACAGGGAATTGTCGATATTGTGGCGTTTCAAGATGGGAATGTTGCCTATCAAGATTTACCAGAGTATCTGCAAGCGAACCGTAGGCTTGCCAGCAAGTATGGGTTAACCTCCTGGAGTAACGTGGA
The DNA here is from genome assembly GCA_964493825.1 of uncultured Dactylococcopsis sp. Classification (GTDB taxonomy): domain Bacteria; phylum Cyanobacteriota; class Cyanobacteriia; order Cyanobacteriales; family Rubidibacteraceae; genus Halothece. Next base: position 6,131 of record CAZBPR010000139.1, on the reverse strand, counting down.
GAGCTTTGACCGTGATGTGGCATGGAAGTTTCCCCCTTTAGATTTTCGTAAACTGCGCTATAAAATTGAACAAGCCGAAGCGGCAGCAGTGGATAAACTGATTACCTTTGAGTTTTCTCATTTTATGAGTCCGAATTCAATTTACCCCGCCGCACGCAATTTGCACCAGCAGTACTGGGAATGGATTTATGGTAGAGGAGGTGAGGGGGAGTCTAGTTGAGGAGGTGACAAGGTGACAAGGTGACAAGGTGAACCTTTTATTGCCTGTTCCCTAATGACTAATGACCTAATGACTAATGAGTCATGACCATAATACCTATCTTAGGTTAGAAAAAGTTATGGTTTCCCTGTAACTTTTTCATTACTATCCTTAAAATAAAGTAAACAAGTGTAAAGTTTTTGGGCTTGTTTGTAATTATTTAACAACATGTCGAAATTAAGCAGATATATAAAAATGTCTAATCCTTTCTTCCGTCGCTTCCTTATCCTCGCGATCAGCTGTTGCTTTGGTTTAACGGCATGGTTAGCGCAACCCTTAACAGCGCAAGCCTATGATGACCCCTCTTTATTGCCGCAAGAAGAAACACCGATTATTGATTTGGCGAATTTTCTACCGAAGCTACAGGAAGAATCGTTAATCGAGGACATTGAGGAATTTGAGGCGGAAACCGGTTGGAAGCTACGTATTTTAACCCAATATGATCAAACCCCCGGTCGTGCCGTTAAAAACTATTGGGGATTGAATGACCAAAGCGTCTTACTGGTTGCCGATGCTCGTGGAGGGAATCTGCTAGCGTTTAACGTCGGAGATGATGTTTATGATGTTTTGCCTCGTACCTTTTGGGTAGAACTGCAAACCCGTTTCGGAAATATGTACTATGTGCGAGAAAATGGTGAAAATAACGCGATCGCGCAGTCGTTAGATACCGTGAAAGGATGTCTAGCCAAAGGCGGTTGTAGCGTCGTTCCCGGCTTACCGAGAGAACAATGGATTCTCACCCTCATCACTTCTGTTGTCGGTGGTGTCGTTTTCGGTTTAGCTGCCCGTCCACGCAAAGAAGACCAAGTGATTGCTTGGCAATGGGCCTTAATTTTCTCACCCCTCTGGGGCATCCTCTTCATTGCCTTCGGCATTGGACCCGTTGTCACTCGGACTGCTGACTGGTTACCGCTGCTGCGGAATGTCCTCGGCTTTATGTTAGGGGCATTAGTGGTGTATTTAACCCCAATTATCAGCGAATCTGCTCGATCCGAAGGGAAAACTTAACATCTCAAAAGAGAACTTCTTAAACTTGAAAGTGCTGGTGTTACCAACTAACTACCAGCATTTTAGTGTTGTTGAGGGAGAGTATTTTCTACCGGCAACCGATCATCGTTTCTTACCTATTCTCAATTCTTACTGGCACGCAGCCCGATCACCGATTTTCCTAAAAGGACTCGTCGCGGCTGATTCAATAACCAAGCCGTTACACTCGGTTCGACTCGACATTGCTGATAACCGGATTGCGCATAGAGTTTTTTAGCAGCAGTATTATTATCCAGGACGTGAAGATAAATTTCCTTAAATCCCCACTGATTCGTCAGTTGCTCGCAACTTCGTAACAAACGCTGAGCAATTCCTTGTCGGCGGTGATGAGGACTGACCGCTAAGTTAGAAATATAAGTGGATTGATATTGTTTGGGAATCCAACCTTCTGGACAATTGAGACAGAGTTCCACTGTTCCAGTGACCTTTCCTGTAGACGCAGCCGTTGCCACTAAACAAGTATAATAAGCGCGATCGCTGCACATGCGACTGCGAATATCTTCATAAATCCCCAATTTCAAGAAAGGATACATCAACATTCCCAAGCCTTGGGAGGGATGAAAGCTATGAGTTAAAACTTCGGTTACACTACCGAGGTCATCGATGCGGGCGGGACGAACCGTAAAGCTATCAGTGGGACAGTGATTGGATGTAGGAGAAGAGGATGTAGGAAAAGCGGAAGAGTAAGCGTTCACAGTCATTCTAAAAAAGAAATCTGACTTGGTAAGAAATAGCATGGGGCGTTTCCACTAAATGGGTCAAATACAGTTTTTAGACGTCTTCACCAGCAGGAAAATTCAGTTTTTTGTTAATGAAAAAAAGATTCCCAGTTATTTATGGTTAATCTTCCTGCTCTTTCTAGAAGCTGTATTCGACACGCCACCGTCAATCATTTTAAACCTTCAAATGAGTTAATGTTAGCACACCCAATACTTGATACAGGCAGCTTTGAACCACTTTTCTTCTAGGAGGATAACGGATATCATCACTTAGTTATCCAAATTTACTTACCAGATTAAACCGATTATTCGTTAATTCATTACCTGATCTCTAAGCCATTGTTGCCGCAATCCAAAATAAACCATCTACGAGAAGAGTACTTAACACGGCACCACTAAATGCCCACCAAGGCAAAGTATTTTGTTTGATGCCAAAAATTCCCATTCCCGAAAGAACACTGACAATAATGACTGCACAAACTCCACTCCAAGGGGTTTGCATTTGCACCAAGGCATCCTGAAAAATGGGCTTATACAACGCTGGATCAACTCGCATTAATTCCCGCCAATGGGGCATCAAACCGGTGAGATAAAAATAGACGTCTGTTAGTGCGGTTCCCAGTAAAGAACCTAAATAAAATAAATTTCCCACTTGTCCCCAACCTCTTGCCAAGGCAAAAAAGGCAAAGGGCAAACCAATTGCTTCAACGGGAAGATGAACAATGGGTTCCCAGCGAAACCAGCCCCAATAAATGGATCCGGCCAGCCAACTCCAGCTAAAGCCAATTATTAAATCTCCCCAGAGAGCAGTTTTCGGGCGCTTCAGCCCAGCAATGCCTAAGCCAATCCAACCCAGAGTGAGGATTAAACTGAGAAGAGGCAACTCTCGCACCATCGGCGCTTGAGCAAACACTGGAATGGAAACCAGAAAACCAGAGGCACTAAAGACTAACCAATGTTTTTGTTTCAGGAGGAACGCTCTCGCATAAATTTGGAGACGTTCGCCAACTTCGGCGATTGATAGGGGAAACCAGGAACTTTTAAACAATGTTTTAATCTTCTTAACTAATCTTTACTAATTTTAATATATCATAGAGCTTTAGATGCCCCCCTGGGGGATACAGATTATCTTAACATTAGGGACTAGTCCTTGGTGATGAGTCATTTGTTCTAACCCACTGCTATGTCATCCCTGCTTGATTTCTGAGAGCAGGCGTTGAGCCACTTCTGAACTCACAGGCAACACTGAGAGTCGATTCCCTTTTTTGACTACGGCTAATTCTTCGGGAGTAAACATGGCTTTGAGTTGGGGAAGAGAAAGTTTCTGCCCCAACTTTTGCACAAATTCTACTTTTACAGTTTGCCAGCGAGGCTGTTCCCGTGTTGCTTTTGGGTCATAGTATTTACTTTTTGGATCAAATTGTGTGGGATCAGCAAGATTGGATTCGATAATACGTGCTAAACCAACAATGCCGGGCGGTTTAACATTAGAGTGATAAAAAAACGCTAGGTCTGAACACTGCATTTCACGTAAAAAATTACGTGCTTGATAATTCCTCACGCCGTCCCAAATTACGGTTTTATCGCGGGCTAAGTTGTCAATACTGTAGTCATTGGGTTCTGATTTTAAAAGCCAATAATGCATGAGTCTTCGTTGATGTTGTGACTTAAATTATGTCTCAGCTTTATTTTGGAGCGAAAAACCGGAAAATGCTTCAGTAGTGCTGTGTAAACTATCTCGATTACGGTTCCAATCCTGACTCAAATGGTTGATTGCTGCTGAGGGGAAGCAAATTATTTTGATCACAAGGAAGCCCCTTGCTTGGCACGATCCCTGCCTGGTTATTAATGTTTGATGCAAACAAGTGTATTCAGTTGCTTTAGAAAAAAATTCAGGAAGGAGACTTAGCAAATCGGGTTTGAAGTCAAAAAATAGAGAAAAATGCTACTAATTGAGGTTGAATTGGATTTCAACCCTGAAATTGATTGAAAATCACTATTAATAAGTGATAATAATTGCCATAAAAAAATAATTCTGGGATTAAAGGGAAAAATGCTTGGTAGAACAAGCCATCTACCACTATAATCCTCACTGTAAGCCTATTTATTCCCGAGGAAGACTGGTGATTGCGATTTACCCTGGTAGTTTCGATCCCATTACCTTTGGGCATCTCGATATTATTAAACGGGGAACACAGCTGTTTGATCGCGTGATTGTAGCAGTCTTGTGTAATCCTCAAAAACAACCTCTGTTTTCTGCCCAACAGCGTATCCAGCAAATTCAAGATTGTACTCAACATTTATCAGGTGTAGAAGTCGATCAGTTTGCAGGCTTAGCAGTAGAATATGCCAAACAACGGAATGCTCAAGTCCTTTTGCGGGGGTTGCGGGTCTTATCTGACTTTGAAAAAGAGTTACAAATGGCTCACACCAATCAAACCCTTTGGGACGGTATGGAAACTGTATTTTTGGCAACCTCCAATGAATATAGTTTTTTGAGTAGCAGCGTTGTTAAAGAAATTGCTCGTTTCGGTGGCTCGGTTGAGCATCTAATCCCTAAAAGTGTTGCCCAAGATGTGTATAAATGTTACGCAATAACTCCTACAGCGAATCCGAACCTAACCAATCAGAAAACCAACCTTCCCCAGAACAATTAATTATCCAAAAAAAGTTGGAAAAGGTGGAAGAGTTCGTCAGTACCAGCCATAATATTCCCTTGACTCCTTATAAATTCATTAATGAAGAGGAATTTTTTAGCAACATGGACGAGATTTGGGATAATCTCGATGCTGCTTTCGATGAAGCTTATTCCATCTTGGAAGAAAAGCAGAGAATTCTCCAGCAGGCTCACGCCGAACGCCATTCTCTGTTGCAACAGGCTCACCAAGAAGCCGAGCAAATTAAAAATCAAACACGGATTGTTCAGCAAGCTCGTCAAGAAGCGGCGCAAATCCAGACTCAAACTCAAAAAGAATGTGATGAGTCTCGTCAGGCGACTTGGCAAGAAATTCAACAACTCCGGCAAAAAGCAGAAGCCGATTGTGAGCAGTTACGTCGTGAGGCGGAAGACTATGCTGCTTCCATTTTGATGGATTTGGAAAACGATTTGAAGGAAATGCTCAAGGTGACTCGTAACGGTCGTGCAACACTCAACACAACAGAAGAAAAGAAAGCGCCACAAAAGCAAAAAGCAAAACGGAAAGCGAGTTAGTGATGGATCATTCGTTATTAGTAGTTCATGTATAGAGTTCTACAGCAAAAACCTCCCCAAAGTGACGGATGAGGTCGTCCCGTACCTGAGATAATGTAATATTTGGACAAAATTGTTCAATACTGCCCACAGCGCGATCGCGGATGCCACAGGGAACAATTTGCGAAAACCCACTCAGATCAGGACAAACATTTAAAGCAAAGCCGTGCATCGTTAGCCATCGTTTGGCTTTAATCCCGATCGCGCCTAATTTCACTCCTTCGACCCACACTCCGGTTAATCCTGCCTCCCGTTCGGCGGTTAAACCATAATCACTAAGAGTGCGAATTAAAACTGTTTCCAGTTGTCGTAAGTACCAATGTAAGTCACAACGATAATAGCGCAAGTTCAAAATCGGATATCCGACTAACTGACCGGGGCAGTGATAGGTGACTTCTCCTCCTCGTTCTGTACGATATAAAGGAACTGTACTGTTTGCCGGGTTAAATTTAAGGTATTGTTCCGTTGCCCCTGTCCCAAGAGTATAGACAGGTGGATGTTCCAGCAAGAGGAAAACATCATCCAACTCAGGATGCTTGAGGCGCTGATGAATCAGCGATTGCTGCTGCTGCCATGCTACGGCATAGGGCACGATTCCTTGATTCTTTAAGTAACAAAATCGTTTCAATTTGAGCAAAGTTTTCTTCATTTTTCTCAATAATACCAAGAAATGTTAACAACCATTAAAAAGCGCATCAGACATGATCGTTAATCAGAATACAAGATGTTAGGGTATAAACAGAGAAAAGAAAAGCGCAAGGGAGGAAGCATCCTTGATCATCAACAAATCCCTCCAATTGATCAAGAGTTTAGCTTAAGCATAAGTAACTTAAGGAGAAGGAAAAATGTTGATGCT
>CAZBPR010000138.1:0-7621 GCA_964493825.1 uncultured Dactylococcopsis sp. | reverse complement strand
AGACTGCCATATCCCACCTCATTATTTCCTGTACTACTGGTAGTTCTAGCACAAACGAGGCAAAAAACGACAGAAGCGGTTCCAACTCGCTTAAATCCTCATCCGCTCTCAGTTCCTGCAAGGCTTGTTGCACAACTTGTTGTTCTCCACCACCCCTTAAAATTGGGACAAAAGGCAATAAACTACGAAGGTTTTGTGCAAAGACCATCTCTGCTTCTACTTCCCATAAATTAATCACGCGATAATCTTGATAGGCTCGGATGCCTTGAAAACTGGATTCATAACAACTGGGAATGTGCGGATTCCTAAGGTGAGGCAGAATGTTGATTAAAACAGGATAAACCGGCACTTTATATTTTTCCTCAGCTAGCGCGGTGTAAGCTCGCATTCTCCTAGGGAGTTGGGAATTATAGCGCAGTTGCAATTCATTCAGGAGTAAAAACTCTCCCGTTTCGGGGCTGGTTACCTTCAACAGGATATCGTTTTCTCGGCTTACCCATTGCAAATCGGAGTCCAGCATTTGTTGGACTTGCAGTTGAGACAGTTGGGTAACCCACTGCGCCCAGTTTTCGGGAGCCAGGCTAACTAAGCGTTTGCCCCCAATATCGGCTGGTTTAGACATAAATCGACAATGGGTTGGGAACAATAGCTTCTGCAATTTGACTAACGCGATCGCGATCAAGTTCCTGATTGGAAATCGATACTTCAGTTAACTGCCACTTCTCCCTGTGCCCGCAACTCCGAATAATGGGCATAGCGCTCTCCTCGACTCAATCATTTCTGATGCGTTCTTCAAACTGTTGACTGCCACAAGTGTTGCATTTGATATTACTCATTGCTTTTTCCTCTCGTTCTGGAGCGCGATCGCGCCAACATCACGCGCAAAATTATGGCAACCAGTTTTCATCTAAGACTTTTTCTAGCTCCAAATCGGATCTAGATTGAGAACAAAGTTAGGGAGAACATCTTCTCCACTAAGAGATTTCGGGTTTAGCAGGATATCCACTGATTGTCCCTGACGATAAACTTCCACCTTTCGAGCTTTCGGCTCGATTAGCCATCCTAGTCTGACACCATTGTCTAAATATTCCTGCATCTTTCCTTGCAGGTCTTGATACTTTTGCTTTTTCAAGTCACTCGGGCTAACTAATTCGATCACAAAATCAGGAACTAAGGGAGGGAAGCCATCTTGTTCTTCTGGCGTTAAGCTCTGCCACTTTTCCAAAGTCACCCAAGCAACATCCGGAGAACGTCTAGCTCCATTAGGTAGAATAAAAATCGTTGAGGAATCAAATGCGACACCTAAACCAGTGCTTCGGTTCCAAGACCCTAAATCTAGGTAAAGATTAAAGTTGCATTTCCCAGCATTTCCCCCAGTTGGTGGCATCGTAATTAACTCTCCCTGTGCCGTCAGTTCCATGCGAACATCTGTGTTGCTCTCGGCAAGTTCGTCGAACTGTCTAGAGGTCACTTTAAATCCATCGGGAATAATTATCGCAGTCATAGAATTTCTTTCCTTCCTTAATTAATTGTTTTCACTTTGCTTTAAGGCAACCAGTTTTCATCTAACACCTGCTCCAACGGCGCGATCGGCTCTTCAGGAAAGGTATCAGGGGAAAGTCGTGTTTTATCAATCACAATTTTGCAAGCATCTTGGTAACACTCCTGAAAACATTCCGAAAGATGACCTTTGAGACTAGGACTTTCCCTTAAATTTCGCCGAATTTGAATTCTGAAATTCCTGATTTCCCCTTGCCAATGAGCTTGGTTCCATTCTCTCTGTGAATCCCAATATTTGAGCTTCAGCAAATGTTCAAAAAGGCGAGTCAGTAAACTTTCCAATCTTCTCTTTTCCCGCCGACTCAAATCGGATACCTCATCAATTAGATTTTCCCAATCAATTGCCTCGAAATCTCCATTTTGCAATTGCTTGACTGTTTCCAACACCCAGAGATGATAATCGGTTTCGTAGAGTTGTTGTTGCTTTTGCTGTGATTGTGTTGCCATTTTTGGCTTTGAAATATAAGTGGGATTTACTGCTCATTTTAGGGGATTATTGTCAGGGTGAAGCTCCTACGGAACCGTCGCAGAGCGCCTATCGCGAGCTCACTAGGCTCATGTCTAACTTCTTGAAAATTTGCTCATACCAAGGAGACTCTCTTGGCACTGCCATATCCTACCTCATACTTTCGTGTCCTACTGGTCTCAAGAGCTAGACTGACTAAGCGTTTGCCTCCAATATCGGCTGGTTTAGACATAATCGGCAATGGGTTGGGAACAATAGCTCCTGCAATTTGACTAACGCGATCGCGATCATTTCAATTAACTGGCACTTCTCCCTGGGCTTGCAACTGCCAATAATGGGCATAGCGTTCCCCTCGACTCAATAACTCCTGATGCGTTCCGCGCTCAATAATTTCTCCTTGTTCCAACACCAAAATCTGATCTGCCCCCGTAATCGTCGATAAGCGATGCGCGACTACCAACACCGTCCGATCTTTCTGAAACATCGCCAATGCCTCCTGCACCAACCGTTCCGACTGACTATCCAACGCACTCGTCGCCTCGTCTAAAATCAACACTTCCGGCTGCTTCAAAACCCCCCATGATAATGCCAACTATATACTGCCAACAGGCGATAGTCTTGTTCGCAAAGATTTAATATACCTCCTACAACTCGGTAATCAATGTAAAGTATTCTTTGCTACATAATTAATAAAAGTAGTTGCTCAATTAGCAAGAAAAAACTCCTAATAATTCTCATTCCACTAGATTAATAACCTTGAAGGTTTAAGTAAGATAATACTGATGCCCTTGTTACTTTTGTTGCTTTATTGGACTCAGTGAAAAAAACAAAAGTTCCCGTAGCACTCTCATAAATTTGAGATTTAAGGTAAGTTCTTCTGCGTTAGTGCGTTAGCTAGATCGCGCCGCAAATCCTTCCACCATCAAGCTTCCGGATCAATCCCCAAAGCTCTTAATTGTGCCGCTAGACGTTCCGCGCGTTGATTGGCTTGTTCCGCCCGTTGAGATTCCTGTTCCGCTCGTTGAGTGGCTTGTTCTGCCAGTTCTGACGCCTGCTGGCGCTCTTGTTCCAACTCCAGGGAAGACAGAAACTTTCTCTCATCCGGACGATAAATTTCTAAAGTTTCCGAAGTGAGAACAAATTGAATTCCCAATCTCGGACTGACCCAATGATTGATTTCCTCAATCAACTGCAAACTGCCTTCCAGACGCTCGAGTCCTTCCAATTCGTTATCATCCGGGTCATAAATATAATATTCTTCTACGCCGTAGCGCTCATAAAATTGCAACTTCCGCGTCATTTCCTTCACCCGATTTCCCGGCGAGAGAATTTCAAACACCACTTGTGGGACAATATTATCTTCTTCCCACTGACGATAAGACCCTCTATCTCCTTTCGGTCGCCCAAACACCACCATCGCATCCGGGGCAATCCGAATTTCGGGATGGCCTTCTACCGGATACCACAATAAATCCCCCGCCACAAATACGTGCGGATCGTCAGCAAATAACAGTTCCAGGTTTTCCTTAATCAGAACAATCCAGCGAAACTGTTTGGTATTATCTGCCATGGGCTGACCATCACTGTCGGGGTAGATTATTTGGCGGTTCACGGAAACACTCATGACCCTAAATTGGTAAACAGCTCTACCTTATACTTTAACGGTATTTACAGGCTTCCAAAACGAAAACAATTTTCCTTAATTCTGGAAACTTAAGTGACAAAAGCCTGCCCAAGCGCGATTTAGCGAAGCGACTTACCGATGGCGCGATCACGCCCGTTTCAATTAACTGGCACTTCTCCCTGGGCTTGCAACTGCCAATAATGGGCATAGCGTTCCCCTCGACTCAATAACTCCTGATGCGTTCCGCGCTCAATAATTTCTCCTTGTTCCAACACCAAAATCTGATCTGCCCCCGTAATCGTCGATAAGCGATGCGCGACTACCAACACCGTCCGATCTTTCTGAAACATCGCCAATGCCTCCTGCACCAACCGTTCCGACTGACTATCCAACGCACTCGTCGCCTCGTCTAAAATCAACACCTCTGGCTGCTTCAAAATTGCCCGTGCCAGTGCAATGCGTTGCCGTTGCCCTCCCGAAAGCCGATAACCGCGCTCTCCGACAACCGTTTCATACCCGTGTGGTAACGCTGTAATAAACTCATGAGCTTGGGCATCCTTCGCGGCTGTCATCACTTCCGTTTCCGTGGCACTCGGATTCCCATAGCGAATATTCTCAAGAATCGGCCAATTAAAAATAAACGTATCCTGACTAACCACCCCCATTTGCTGCCGCCAACTTTCCAAGCGATACTCTCGCAAATCTACCCCATCCACCTGAATTTGCCCTTGCGTTGGTTCATATAACCCCGTTAACAAATCCGCGATGGAAGATTTCCCCGCCCCAGAGGCACCGACCAAAGCCGTCACTGACCCTTTGGGCATGACAAAACTAATATTTTTCAGGGCTGGCGCTTCATCAGAAAAATAGCGTAGGGTCACATTGGCAAACTGAATCTTTTCCGCTAAGCCCGTAAATTTCTGACCCCCCACGCGCACCCATTCCTTGTCTTCCGTTGTTAAAATCTCGCTCAAGCGATCCATCCGTCCCGAATTTTCGGCCAGTTTGTTCAGCGTGCCAGCAAAACCTCCTAGTTGGGCTGAGAGACGGCTGAGAGCAGCAATAAATGTAAATAGTGTTGGAATCACTAACGCTTGCTGATCGCTTAAAAGAATAAACCCTAAGATCAATAAAAGTCCTACGGTAGAAACCGTTAGGGCTTGATTCAGGGGTTGGGTAATTTGAATGAGACGCTCTTGCTTTTGCAACAACGGAACTAAATTGTTCGTCAGGTCATGGGTCTGACTAATCGTTTGTCGTTGGCGACCAAAACTGTGAATTAACCGCAATCCTTGAATACTTTCGACAATTTGCTTGACTACACTCACAATCGCTTGCGTGACTCGTCGCGAGCTTTGACGAATCCGGGGAAGAATTGAGCGCTGCACGGCTACTAATGACCCAGCCAGGAGAATGGAAACCAGGGAAAGGAGCGGTGAAATTGCCACTAAAACCGCAACATAAGACAGAACAATGAAGAAACTAACAAAGAGTTGATTCCATAAATTCAATTCTTGATTAACCGCTGCTTGGGAGTCCTGAACATACTGCGATAAATCCCCAACTTTATAGCTACTGGCACAAGGAAAGCTCAACGACATAATTTGACGAAACACTTTCGCGATCATTTGTGCTCGCACCCGTGCCCTCAGGTAACCCATACTCACTAAGCCAACATAGCTTAAGCCACTGCGTAGAAACTGCAGGACAATTGCCAGAACAATCAAGCTAATAAACAGTTGTCCCTGACCCCAACCGGCAACATAGGGGGCTAACCAATCGAGCTGATTGATATTCGCCAGGGAGCCTTCTTCTAATACCCGCAAAGCAACATAAATGACCCCAAAGGTACTGCCCTCAAAGATGGCAGATAACAAATTGCCATTGAATGCAACCAGTAGCAAGCGTCGATTGTAATTTGCCACTTTTAAGATGACTCGATAAGCCGGACTTTTAATCTGCGATCGCGCAACCTTTTTCAGATAGTGAATTGGATTTCGCCTTTGAGTTGAGGACAAGGACCCCTCCTTGATTAATTATTAAATTTAATTCAGACGTTTGGATTTAATTTTTAGCTTAAGAAAATGAATTGCATTTCTTCAGGAATGGTAAGGATTCAATGCTAATTCACTTCACTCTCTTTGACGACCCAGCAAAATTTTATCCCTCTATAATGATTTGCTCGCAATAACTTCAACCTCATTGACAGAACTTTAACATCAATGTTCCCTCAATCACCACTGAATGTTCACCTCTTGTATCCATACTTCGAAGGATACTAAACTAATAATTTCAATTAACATCATACTCCCAATTCCCTGTAACCCGAAAAATTACTGAATTCAAGAAGCTTCCAGAGTTGTTACTCTCCTTTTTCTCCCTTACTCCCCATATTCTTGCAAAAACGCCAGAAAATCGCTTAAGGCTCTTCGGTTGGGTTCACTGGGTTGGAGTTGATATCGTATTTGGAGAATAGCCCATCGATAATAATGCAACTTAACGGATCCGGTGGATATTCTGGCCTAGCGCGATCGCGTCAGGGAAGGAGTGGGTTTATACTCCTGCACCAAACAATAACTATTGTCGGTTTCAAAAGTCGCCCGATACTGAGCAATAGAAGAGCGATTAAGAAATGCGATATCATTAATCCTCAAATAGATCATCATCAAACTCTGCTTTCAGTTCTCGCGCCATCAGGGCTTGTACCGCTTGCTGAGCGGTTGATTTTCCTTTCAAGAGGCGATACACTTGTGCCGAAATCGGGACAGGGATGCCTTCCTTTCGAGCTAAACGGACGAGAACTTGTGTGGTGTTGACCCCTTCTGCTGTTCCTTCTAAGTGATCTAGGATTTCATCCAGAGTCTTGCCTTGGGCTAGACCATACCCCACTTGATAATTCCGCGATAACGGACTATCGCAAGTGGCAAGTAAGTCGCCTAAGCCGGATAAACCAAAGAAGGTTTCTGTGGAGGCACCCAGGGTAGTACCAATGCGGATCATTTCCGGAAGTGCGCGGGTGAGGAGGGCGGCTTTCGCGTTCGTCCCTAAATTTAAGCCATCACAAACTCCAGCAGCGATCGCGATGACATTCTTTAATGTTCCGCCTAATTCCGTCCCAATGGGATCCGGATTAATATAGACGCGGAACGTTTCACAAGCGAACATTTCCTGGGCAGCTTCGGCTGCTGCTTCATCTTCACTTGCCATGACAGTTGCTGCAGGAAGATTTTGCTGAATTTCTTTGGCTAAGTTGGGACCCGATAAAACCACTACAGGATGATCAGGGAACGCTTCTTGCCAGAGTTGAGAGGGGGTATGAGTGGTTTCAGGATCTAAGCCTTTAGTGGCCGTGACAATAATCGCGTGTTCGGGAATGCCAATTGTTTTGACCCGATCAATAATTGAAGTAACACCTTTCATGGAAATGGCAGAGAGGATAATTTCTGCGTCTTGAATCACCGATTCTAGGCTTTGTTCACTCCGCCTTGACCATAAGCGCACATGATGATCACTGCGTTCGGCGACATCAGCTAAGGTGGATCCCCAAGCCCCAGCGCCGAGAACCGTGGTAATTTTTTGGGGCGTTTCTTCAGTTCCTGTAAAGTGATGCGGTTGAGATTTTGTATTAACCATTGGTTTAATCATTAATCATTAATTCGTCGTCATTAATGACTGTTAAATGCTTGTTATCCTGATTATATAGTTGATGTCTCTGTGAACAACAAATAGCGAATGACAAACAATAAATAACAAAGTAATGTCTTATCGTAATCCAGTCCCGACTGTTGATATTATTATTGAATTGCGCAATCGCGCTCATCGACCGATCGTCTTAATTGAGCGAAAAAATCCCCCTTTCGGTTGGGCAATTCCCGGGGGGTTTGTCGATTATGGAGAATCAGTAGAAACGGCAGCTAAACGGGAAGCCCAAGAAGAAACAGGCTTAAACATTGAACTCATTGAACAGTTTC
>CAZBPR010000137.1:224-7668 GCA_964493825.1 uncultured Dactylococcopsis sp. | reverse complement strand
CCATAGTTTAATGGTGGTTTGGCCGTGGGTATTGATTTGGCAAGTAGGTTTGCTTTGTCCAGTCTTGTGGGGGTTGGGAATCAGTTTCAGAGCAAGATGTTTTCCACAACTGGGCAACAACCTGGATCTCGGGGTAGGAGTTGTCATTGCCAGTTTGATTGTTACCACTATTTTTGCAGAACTGCCTCATCCTGCTCGCTGGTATAGCTGGGCTAGTTTATGTTTCATTGTTGCCCTTTATACCCTTAACTATTGGTTTGACCATCCAGAACGGCGTTACCGTTGCTTACGCTGGCAAGGTTATTTAAGTCTCGCTTTTATCTTCATTAGCCTTACGCTTTGGGGAACGCAAACCCTTTTCCCCGAATTAGACCGTTTAGAGCAATTAGAAGCCGTTGGGGTCAGCGTTCGTTTTGATTTATCTGTTTTAGAGTTACGAAATTGGGCACCCTTGGGGCATCAAAATTATGTTGCCGGTTATTTAGTCTTAGCCCTCCCTTTACTGGCAGCACTGGCGATTTTAGAACCCGGTTGGCGACGCTGGCTGTGGTCGAGTGGCATTGGTTTGGGTTTGATGGATTTATACACCACCAGTTCTCGGGGTGGTTGGTTGGGCTTACTGGCAGTTCTCCTCACGGCATTAGCGATCGGGCTCCTTCGCAGTGCCATTCCTCGCATTTGGTTAGTACTGAGTGCTTTGGGCAGTGTCCTCGTCGTCTTACTCTTTATTTTGGCTAATAATCGTCTACGGAGTCTCTTGTTGGCACTATTCTCAGGAGAAGGGGGCGGACAATTTGCTTATCGCCTGATTACAATGACGACCGGTTGGCAAATGGGGAAGAGTGATTTACTCACTGGTGTTGGTTTAGGGAATGTCCCTTGGTTATATCAGGAATACTTGCCAGACTGGGCTGGATATCAAGCACAACTGATTTATCAATTACACAGTACACCAGCACAGCTGTTTGCCGAGCTGGGTTTGTGGGGCGTGTTGATCCAGCTGGGTGCAGTCGTCTTATTTGGCTACTTAGTCTGGCGTTGGTTTGCGACAAAATTAGACAGCACAGACTTAATCATTGCAGGGAGTTTGTTCTGCGCTTTGTTCGGTTATGTTGTTGTCAGTCTCACAGATTATCAGTTGGATAATATTGCGATTAGTGGGACGTTAGTGATTTATTTAGCCGCGATCGCGTCAATTTTACGACAAAAAGAGTTCATTCCCCTTCCTTATTCACCACAACTCGGCTTAGCGGGGTTAGGATTTACCGTTGCCGTTTTGATTTGGCTCTTTCCGATTCATCGCGGGTGGCAAGTTTCGAGTCAAGGCTTCAGTGCCTTAGCGCAAGCTGAACCCAATTGGGAGGGCTTCGTAGAACGGTTAACCCAAGCCCATAACCTAGTTCCTTGGGAGCCTTACTATTCTTATCAATTGGGCTGGAATTTAGGAGAGAGGGCGTTAACCGCCGGTAATGCAGCACAGCATCAAGACTTATTAGCCCAAAGCGTCAATTGGTTTGAAGCCGGCTTAGAAGCATCGCGCGATCGCGAATTTGGTTATACGAACTTAGGCTGGTTACAGCTCAAGCAAGGGAATCCTCAAGAGGCGACTCAATCCTTTGCTCAGTCGGCACAACTACTCCCGGCAAAACGGGGCGTTTTCTATAGTTTAGGCTTAAGTCTGCTGGCTCACAATCAAACCGAGTTAGCCGTACAAGCCTTTAGTTTAGAAGTCTTGCGCAATCCCATTTTTATCACAAGCCCCCTTTGGACATTACCAGGGTTGCAACCGATTTATCCCCAGGTCATGGCAAGCGCGATCGCGCAATGTAGTCAGCTCTTAAATTCTGATAATCTTTCCACGGAGTTGGAGAGGGATCTCCATCAAATTCGAGGCAGCTTCTTGTGGTGGCAAGGCAATTTAGTAGAGGCGAAAGAAGAGTTTCAAGAATATGGCTCACCCTTGAGTCAAGCGGTCTTAAAAATTAGTGCTGGGGAACCCGTGATAAATGTCCAGGAAACTCTCTCTCCCAGCGCAGCGCAGCAGTTACTCTTGGCTTGGGTACAACCGGAACAACGCTCCCAACACTTACAACAAGCTTGGATTCGAGCCAGAAAAGAAATGATTCCCGAGGAACGTTTAGAGGCTCTCTTAACGAGCATGACGAATGCAGAGACGTTTGAGAGTTGGTTGAAACAAAAGGCGCCTACTTGGCAGTACCGACGGCAACGGCTGGGATTTGGCGTGAATATGCGACATTTGGGCGGGGCAACCCCCTCTGATTATTTCCAAGTGGTGGAAAATATCCCCATTGTTGTCTGGTTTAATTCGCTTTTTCCCACCTCTGCTTATTTTCCCGATTTAGATTTAGCCTTACAACCGCAACGTCAAGCGTTACTGCAGCAAGTGGAACAACGTTAGGGGCAAGTTCTACCCCTAACCCAAGTTGAAAACTAACGCATAGTGACAAATTCTTCGGCAACCGAGGGGTGAATCGCAACTGTGGCATCAAAATCAGCTTTGGTTGCGCCCATTTTGATCGGAATGGCAACCCCTTGCATAATTTCCGCAGCCGCTTCGCCGACCATGTGCGCCCCGAGAACGCGATCGCTGCTTTTTTCCACAACCAGCTTTAACATCACTTTTTCTTTCCGCTGGGTCAAACTAAAGTAGGTGGAACCAAATCTTGCTCGGTAAATTTGAATCGCCTCCTCACCATATTTTTCTTTCGCTTCGCCTTCAGTGAAGCCGACTGTGGCTGCTTCTGGGCTCGTAAAGACCGCTGAAGGCACATTTTCGTGACTCATGATCCGATCTTTCCCGCCAAATTCGGTATCGGCAAAAGCACGTCCTTCTTGAATTGCTACAGGGGTGAGATTAATGCGATCCGTACAATCCCCAACGGCAAAGATATTAGGAACCGTGGTACAGCTATAATTATTGACCGCGATCGCGCCATTTTTCACTTCGACACTGGTTTGTTCCAGTCCTAACTTTTCTAAGCGCGGGATGCGTCCGGTTGCCGCTAAGACCACATCGGCTGTGATCGTTTCTGCGCGATCGCCGCTTGTGGTTAATTTCAACCCATCTTTTGTTTTTTCAATGGCTTCAATTTTGGTATTTCCCCAAACTTTTACCCCTTGCTCAATCAGACTATTTTGGAGATGTTCCCGAATATCGTGATCAAAGCCCCGCAGAATATAGGGACGGCGAATAATCTGGGTGACGTCTGAACCTAAAGCATTGAGAATACAAGCAAATTCAACGCCAATATACCCCCCGCCGAGAACAACAAACCGTTTCGGTTGTTCGGGTAAGGTAAACATACGATCAGAGATAATCGCGTGTTCAATCCCAGGAACATCTGCTCTCTCGGGAATGCCACCCACGGCAATTAAAATTTTATCGGCAGTGACTTTCTCCTCGCCAATGGCAAGGGTATGGGCATCAACAAATTGAGCATAGCCCTCATAAACCGTAACGTTTGCCTTATCCAGCATCCGTTGATAAACCCCATTGAGGCGATCCACTTCCCCATTGACTGCTGTGGTCATCTTTTTCCAATCGAGGGAGGCTTCTCCCACTGACCAACCATAATCTTTGGCATCTTCAAACCAATGGGGAAAATGAGAGGCATAAACCATCAATTTTTTGGGAATGCAGCCGCGATTGACACAAGTGCCGCCTAAACGGTCAAATTCGGCTAATGCCACTTTTGCCCCATATTCAGTGGCGCGACGGGCAGCAGCAATCCCACCCGAACCACCGCCAATTACAAATAAATCGTAATCGTAACTCATAAAAAGACCCCTATCTGTTTGTTATTTGTTCTTCGTGATTGGGAAAAGAAGGAAGCATCATTCGGAAATAAATCGGGAATCCAAACGCTCCCCTTCCCCCACTTTCTCCCTCTCGCCATCTTGACCGACAAAGGGACACGTCTAACCTTAAAATGATTCACCCCCTCACCTTGTCACTCCCACACCCCCTCACCCTCTCTCCTTGGAATGATTTCCTTCCTGCAATCACTCTGATCCATCATTGCGTTGCGCCAGTTCAGACGGGGGACGATCATTACTCCATGCCCACCAGGCTTCTCCACAGTCGCATTGATAGAATTCTTGCCATTTGCGTTCATAATTATCCCCAATGACCGGTGCACGACGATTAATCCATACCCGTTGGGCTTTTCTGGGTTCGTTTCCGCAATGGGGACAATAAAAGTCGAGGGAATGAACGGCATCACTGGTCCATTTCGGGGGAACGGGGCTAAAGGCTTCCATTATCCTGATTCGTTGGCTAACAACAATTTGCGTCGTAATTGGTCGAGAGCATGACACGCACTGATATGACGAATAGTTTCTCGTAAGCGTTGTTCTCCTAGCCGTAATTCTAGCTGATCCGTAGTTTGATCGGGACTGGCAATGCCAACATACACTAATCCCACTGGTTTTTCGGCAGTACCACCCCCGGGTCCCGCAATCCCCGTAATACTTAAGCCCCAATCACTGTGAAACTGCTTTTTCACCCCCAATGCCATCTGCTGGGCAACCGTCCCACTGACTGCCCCTTCTTGATTTAAGGACTCTGCTTTTACCCCTAATAAAGCCTGTTTGATTTCATTGCTATAGGCAACCGTGCCGCCGAGAAAATAACCGGAACTGCCGGCAACGGAAGTCAGCATTGCTCCTAAACCGCCACCAGTACAAGATTCGGCAACCGCAACGGTTTGTTTGGCTGTGAGGAGAAGTTTCCCCACTACACTGGCTAATGTCTCCTCATCGGCACCAAAATAATCCAGTCCAGCGATCGCTTGAATTTGTTCTGCAATGGGTTGAATGAGCGCGATCGCGCTGTCTTGAGATTCGGCACGGGCGGAAATGCGCAGGCGGACTTCACCTTTGGAGGCATAGGGGGCAACGGTGGGGTTTTCCATTTCTAAATAGGCACTGACTTTTTCCGCTAAATTAGATTCCCCAATCCCCCAAAACCGTAAGGTACGACTTAAAATGACATTGGCACCCCAGCCTTGTCCTTTCAGGAAGGGAACAGCGGTTTCTTCCCACATCCGTTGCATTTCGGAGGGAACACCAGGAAAGGTCATCAAGGTTAAATTTTCGCGCGGTTGCCAAATCATCCCTGCAGCACTACCCATCGGATTCGGAAGAATTTTTGCTCCCACTGGCATCAGGGCTTGTTTCCGGTTGCTGGGAGACATTTTGCGTCCCCGTTTAGCAAATTTGGCTTCAATGTCTGTAATTAACTCGGGTCTTTCTTCGAGAGGCGTTGCAAAAAAACTGGCAATGGTTTCCGTGGTGAGATCATCGGGGGTGGGTCCTAAACCTCCTGTAAATATCAAAATTTGGGCGCGATCGCTGGCGATTTTTAAGACCTGTTTAATCCGTTCTGGATTATCGCCAACAACGGTCTGGAAGTAATGAGGAATCCCCAGATCCGCTAATTGTCGTCCTAAATACTGGGTATTACTATTTAAAATATCTCCTAACAGGAGTTCAGTTCCCACACAAATAATTTCCGCGCTCATCATTCCTTTTCTTCTACCTTACGGCTGGGTTGCACTTGCCAAATCATCACTAACAGTAATATCGTAGCGGGAACAAAATAAATCCACGGTTTCTCAACGCTACAACAAATTAACCCAATGGTTCCCGTCCATAGGGTTACACTATAAACCAATAAGGCAGTCATCGTTTGAGAGATGCCCTTTGCTAAAAGGCGATGGTGGATATGAATTTTGTCGGCAAAAAAGGGAGATTGACCCCTGCGTAAGCGAGCATTAATCACCACTAACATATCCCCAATGGGAACCGCTAAGAAAACAAACGGTGCGAGGGTATTGCCCAAGCCGGGTTCATTGGCAATTCCAACTAAACTTGCCCCAGCCACCATAAACCCGAGGCAATTTGAGCCGCTATCTCCCATAAAAATCGTTGCCGGATGAAAGTTATACCATAAAAACGCGATCGCGCTTCCCGCTACAATTGCCATGAGTAAAGCAACGCCACTACTGCCATTTTCCAAAGTGACAAACAGAGTCCCCAAAGCAATAATACTGGTAACACCTGCTGCTAAGCCATCCATACCATCGATCCAGTTAATGGCATTGGCAACTCCTGCTAACCATAGAAAAGTAATCAGGAAGCTCAAACTATTTATGAGAAGGGGATTGTCCCAAGGTAAAAAGGTGAGATCAATTTGTAGTCCTTGCCCCCATAAAACCCCTATCGTTAAAAATTGCAATACTAAACGAATGAAAGGAGAAATGTCCCAAATATCATCGGCTAATCCCATGAGAAAAAAGGCAAATCCACCCATCAAAATGACTGTGACAGATTGAACTTGTTGAGGGGTCAAAAATGAAAACCCTTGAAGCCAGTAAAGAGCAAGAGCTGTTCCGAAAATAGCAATATAAATACTAATCCCCCCAATGCGAACAATGGGGGTTTTGTGAATTTTTCGGGCATCGGGTTGATCCACTTGTCCCGTCGCTAAACCCATTGTTTTCACAACGGGAGTCGCGGCAATAACGAATGCTGTCCCGAGCCCGAAAGCCAAAAGGTAGTACAACTCAGCAGGCATTATTTTCTCCACTTACCATGGACACGTTTATAATAATGGCACTGCTGAGCAATAGACAACAAGCTCGTGAATTTACGGATTCGCTAGACCATTGCTGGGACAGGGGCATTTAAATGGGGATAGAGCGGGAATCGCTCACACAAAGCTGCTACCCGTTGAGTACAAGCTTGTTTCACTTGTTCATCTTCAGGGTTTTGTAAGCGATCAGCAATAATATTGGCAATCTCGGCAAATTCTTCTGTTCCGAGACCCCGTGTCGTCATCGCAGGAGAACCGAGGCGCAAGCCACTCGTAACAAAAGGAGATTCGGGGTCAAAGGGAACGGTATTTTTGTTAGCTGTGATGTTGACGTCACTGACTAATTGGTCGGCTTGTTTACCGGTGAGGTTAACCGAGCGCAGATCCACCAGCAGGAGATGATTTTCTGTGCCGCCAGAAACAATTTTTAAGCCTCGCTTTTGTAATTGTTCTGCCATCGCTTGGGCATTGGCAATCACTTGTCCGGAATAGGCTTTAAATTCCGGCTTCAGGGCTTCACCAAACGCTACTGCTTTCCCCGCAATAACGTGTTCTAAAGGACCCCCTTGCGTACCCGGGAAAACAGATTTGTTTAATTTTTTGCCTAATTCAGGATCGCGCGTCAGGATTAACCCCCCCCGAGGGCCACGGAGGGTTTTGTGAGTGGTTGTGGTAACAACATCACAGTGAGGGATGGGGTTCGGATGATGACCACTAGCGACTAAACCGGCAATATGAGCAATATCGGCTAAGAGGTAAGCCCCTACTTCATCCGCGATCGCGCGGAATTTTTCAAAATTAATAATCCGAGGGTAAGCTGAGTAGCCA
>CAZBPR010000137.1:0-214 GCA_964493825.1 uncultured Dactylococcopsis sp. | reverse complement strand
TAATTTTGGACGCTCTTGGCGGGCGACTTCTAAAATGTGGTCATAGTCGAGTTGTTCGGTTTCTTGACTCACTCCATAATGAACCGCTTCAAACCATTTTCCGGAAACATTCACAGGGGAACCATGAGTCAGGTGTCCCCCGTGAGATAAGTCCATCCCCATGATTTTATCGCCGGGGTTGAGTAGTGTCAGGAAAACGGCGAAGTTTGCTTGC
>CAZBPR010000136.1:6591-7768 GCA_964493825.1 uncultured Dactylococcopsis sp. | reverse complement strand
ACCCATACCTTGACCCATTCGCTTTGGGAAGCCATCTCTGCCAGCAACATTCAAATTTCCCTGACTCGCAGTGCGCAAAGTATTGAACGGTTACTCGGACCTCAACAACAGCCCCGTTTATTTGGCAAAGACCAAGGACAGACGATTGTTCCCTACTATGCTTTTTCCGATTTATTTGGTGCAGAAGCGGTCATTACTGGCGTTGAGAGAGAAGGCAATATCAATTTACGGTTGGTTGGCATTCCCCCAGCGACGCTAAAAGATTATGGCGTGAATTCCATCTTTTCTTTCCCTGGAAAATACGGTGAAGATAGTTCAGCAGAATTTAAATTGACCCATCATGATGGTTTAAATGCTCGTGCCCGCTGGCAACAAGGGAACACTCCGCTGCAAGTGGGACAAGGCTTGCAAGAAAAAATCCGGGTCATTCCTCGCAATCCTGGCTTAATCATTGCACTAGAGGCAAACCTGGGTCGGATTGAACGGGTTGATGCCACCAGTGCTTTTTCGAGTGTGGGAGAAGTCTCAGCTTTGATTACAGCCGGGGAAGGCAGTGCTGATTATGTCTTTAGTAAAGGGCAAGCCCTGCAAGGGAATCCGCCCATTAAAAATATTGTGGAAAATGGCTATGGCTTGTTTTCTGTGGGGGGAATGCCAATTCCCAGCACGGTAGGGACACAAACTGAAGCCGTTAAATCGGCAGTGATGCGGATTGTCCCCAAATTGCAAACGCTTCTAGCAGCGAAATTATGCCGACTGACGGTTAATGAGGGTTCTTCTCGCTTAGGGCTACGGGCTACCCTCGAAACCCTTTCTCCTCAAGGAGAAGCAACGCCAATGATTAGCCAAGAGACCTTTCGCTATCGCCAAGGTCGAGAATTTTTCTTTGATCAGCAATCTCTCCCTTATGCCTTAGCCGGTGCCTTTCCCCAAATTATCGCTGGCACGCAAATTCAATATCGTTTACAAAATATCAGCGATCGCGCAATTTACTGTCTCCTGTTCGGGGTCGATTCCGGGGCAAACCCCTTATGTTTCTATTTCCCCGATGGGTCGGCTGTCACGGATCCTTCCCAAAATATTCAACCCTTGCAAAATCTCCAACTCGCACCCGGAGAAACCCGCATTATCCCGAAAACAGAAGCGTCTTACGATTGGCAAGTCCCTGGACCGGCGG
>CAZBPR010000136.1:0-6581 GCA_964493825.1 uncultured Dactylococcopsis sp. | reverse complement strand
GGGACTATCAGAAATTTATATTCTCGGCAGCACTCAACCCTTCACCAAAACCCTAAACGTGATTTCTCACATCCCACAATCGAAAGGAGAAGGGGAACGGATTGTTGATTTACCCGAACCGCTAAAAGTCATGCAAGCCGTGCAAGAAGATTTGCAAGCGGCTAGTCAGGTCTCTAGCGAACTAACCAACTCTGATAGCAATGTTTATGCCTTGAACGTCAATTCTTGGGCAACGTTGAGTTTTGTTTATCAAGTGGTCTAATTAAGCAGCAGGAGGTATTTCCACCACCACTTTCCCCTGCACCTTTGCTTCTGCAATTAATTCTTGAGCGTGTTTAACCTCTGAAAGGGAAATCCGCTGGGCAATCATTGGCTTAATTTTTCCTTGTTTGAGGAAGTCAAACAACGTCGTTAAGTCTTGCGCAAACCAACTCGGTTGTTTTTTCCGTAATCCCGCAATGGAATAAAAGGCGGTAGAACGACGATTGGGCAGTAAATTCCAGAGTTGGAGTCGGAATAAATCCCAGAGAATATTCCCCTCTTTGCCCATAACGGCGTTGTAAAAACCATAGGAAACCAGAATACCGTTGTCTCGTAGAACGCTAAATGATCGTTTGAGGGTATCGCCACCAATGGGATCAAACACGGCATCAACGCCATCGCCGGTCAACTCATGAATGCGCTCCACAAAATCCTCTGTTTTGTAGTTAATTGGAGTAGCACCCAAACGGGTGACTAATTCGTGTTTCGCTTGAGAAGCCGTGCCATAAATCTCTAAATTAATTAATTTGCCCAGTTGAATCATTGCCGTGCCCACCGCACCACCTGCACCGTGGATCAGAATGCGCTGACCCTCCTGAATTTTGGCAATTCGATGTAACATTTGATAAGCCGTGACATAAGAAAGAACCAGACTCACTGCTTCAGCAGCATCAAGTTCTTCCGGAACCGGGATCAAACGATTTGCCCGCACACAGACATATTCTGAATGCGCTCCAATCACCATCAAATCCGCTACTTGTTGGCCCACTTGTACCTGCTTTACTCCTTCCCCCAGCTGCTCAACCACACCCACCAGATCGTACCCTGGAGAAAAGGGCGGTTTTTCTTTAATCCCCGGATATTTGCCTTCACGGATCATAATATCGGTAAACGCTACCCCTGACGCCAAAACTTTCACTCTCACTTCTCCTGGCTTCGGTTTTGGTAATTCACTTTCCTCAATCACTTTTAAGACATCCGATGATCCAAATTGGGTAATAACAACACGTTGATAGCTCATTTTCTTAAATGTTTTAATCCTTTCAAAACTGGCTGTGGCAAAGGAAAACTAATTTAAATGAATGCCAACCACTGCCAACTATAGCGCTACGCGCTAGGCAATAGTTAAGATATAGCTGAGTTTCAAGATTGTGGAATGTCCTAACCTAAGTTTGTAGTGCTATGTAAAGGGAGTCAGGTTAAGAGAAAGTCGAGGCGGAAAAAGCAAATTGTTTGATATTATGCCCTCATTCATCGTAAAAACGCCACTAAAGCTTCTAACTTCTCCCAAGCCGCGCCACTGCTTAAAATTTCTCTTGATTTCTTAATTCCCGCTTCATGGGCATAGAGGGGAACCACTCCCGCGACTTGTAAGGCAAGAGACGCATTGAGGGCAACTACCTCTTGTTGGGCAATGCTCCCTTTTCCCTGTAACACCTCGGTCAGAATGCTCTTATTTTCAGCTAATTCTCCGCCTTTGAGGGTTTCTGTGGGTAACGACTGCAACCCTAAGCTTTCTGGTGCAATACTGGTGACAACCACTTCTTTGTGGTCTAGAATCGCTAAGTCAGTGGGTGCTGCCAACCCGGCTTCATCCAGTTTTTCGCGTCCATGAAGGACGATCGCGCGTTCCATTCCGAGTAACTGAAAGGCTTGGGCAACAGTATCAATTAATTTGCTATCAAACACTCCCATCACTTGTGCCGTGGGACGTAAGGGGTTTACTAAAGGTCCCAACAAATTGAAAATGGTACGCACTTTCAGGGTCTTTCGTAAAGGAACTACACTTTTCATTGCCGGATGCCAACCCGGGGCAAACAAAAAGGTAATGCCCACTGCTTCGAGGGCACTTTGGGTGCGTTCAATGGATGTGTTGAGATTAATCCCGAGGGCTTCTAAAACATCAGCAGAACCCACTTTACTCGATGCCGAACGGTTCCCATGTTTCGCCACTTTCACCCCGGCTGCTGCCACGACAAAGGCAACAGCCGTAGAAATATTAAAGGTAGATGCCCCATCTCCTCCTGTACCGCAGGTATCAATAACCGCCTCTGCATAACTGAGAGGATTTTTTTGCAGCGATTGTTCTTGTAACACTCGTGCCATCCCTGCTAGTTCCGTTGGCGAAACCCCTTTCGCTTGAAGAGCAGCTAAAATGGCGCCTGAGAGAACCGGGGGAATGTCTTCGTTCAACCACCCTGTCATTAGGGTTGCCGATTGTTCTTGGGAGAGAGAGTGTTGATCCAGGAGTTGTTGCAACAAAGTTGACCAGTCATTGGGGGAAGTCATGTTGGGTTCTGCTGAAGGATGGATTGTTGTTTGCCAATTCAGTTGTTTGTGGTGCATCGAGCCTAACCGACAAACTGATTATAAATTGTCAATTTTTCGGGGTTGGTTGTCAATTATTCGGGGTTGTGGTTTCCGAAAGCGTAAAGAAATATTAAGATGAACACTAAAGGCAGTATTCAATTTCAAATTAAAATGCGAACGATTTTAAAATTTAGTTTAATTGTCAGCGCGATCGCGCTCTTTTTTGTGTCCTCACCGGTGTTAGCGGCAACTCCACGAGCGGTTCGTTCCTTCGATGAAGCCGTGCAAGCGGAAACTCAAGACTTTTCTGGCCAAACCCTGATTGAAGCGGAATTTTATGATGAAAACCTAGAAGGGGCTGATTTCCACGATGCTGACTTAGAAGGAGCCGTTTTCAACGGGGCAACTTTGCATAATGCCAACTGGCAAGGCGTTAACTTTACCAATGGGATTGCTTACCTCACCGATTTTACTGGGATTGATTTAACCAATGCCGTTCTCACTGAGGCGATGATGTTACGGTCTAAATTTGATGACGCGATTGTAGAAGGTGCTGATTTCACGAATGCAGTTGTGGATCGGTTACAAGTCAAAAAACTGTGTGAGCGGGCATCTGGTGTGAATCCCACCACAGGGATTTCCACGCGGGAGTCTCTCGGTTGTCGTTAGAAATTGTTACTTCTGCGAATCCAGAACGGTACTCCGCAAGATTGCCACCCAATTGCGTTAGAGTAGAAGGTTAGTGGTTTGTATCGAGATCAAAACTAAGCAATAATCAATACCATTTAATATGACAGTCACCGCAGATACTCCTCCGATTTCCCAAAAAACGCGGCGTCGCGTTGTGTTTCCCTTTACCGCCATTATCGGTCAGGACGATATGAAGTTGGCGTTATTGCTCAATGTCATCGACCCCAAAATTGGCGGAGTGATGATTATGGGCGATCGCGGCACCGGTAAATCCACCACAATCCGGGCTTTAGCTGATTTACTCCCTGAAATTGATATTGTTGCCGGCGATCCATTTAATAGCCATCCGGATGATCCGGATTTAATGAGTGAGGAAGTGCGTACTAAGTGGGAACAAGAAGAACCACTGACTACTGTTAAGCATAAAGTTCCCATGATTGATCTGCCCCTCGGGGCAACCGAAGACCGAGTTTGCGGAACCATTGATATTGAAAAAGCCCTTTCGGAAGGGATCAAAGCCTTTGAACCGGGCTTGCTGGCGAAAGCCAACCGGGGCTTGTTATATGTCGATGAGGTGAACCTCTTAGACGATCACTTGGTTGATGTATTATTAGATTCAGCAGCCAGTGGTTGGAATACAGTAGAACGGGAAGGCATTTCGATTCGTCACCCGGCACGGTTTGTATTGGTTGGTTCGGGGAACCCAGAAGAAGGAGAACTGCGTCCCCAACTTTTAGACCGGTTTGGGATGAATGTGGAAGTGCGGACGGTGAGAGATCCCGAACTGCGGGTCAAAATTGTTGAGCAGCGATCTGATTTTGATCAAAATCCCCAAGAATTTACTCAGCATTACCAAGACCAACAAACTGAGTTACAAGAAAAAATTGTCCAAGCCCAAGCCTTACTCCCCGAAGTACAAATGGAATATGACTTGCGGGTGAAAGTCTCTCAAGTTTGTGGTGAGTTAGATGTAGATGGCTTGCGGGGTGATATTGTCACCAACCGTGCGGCAAAAGCACTGGCTGCCTTGGAAGGACGCACTGAAGTGACCGTTGAAGACATCCGCCGCGTCATGCCTTTCTGTCTTCGCCATCGTCTCCGGAAAGATCCCTTAGAGTCCATTGATTCAGGATATAAAGTGGAAAAAGCGATCGCGCAAGTCTTCGGTTTGGAATTAGAAGAAGACGAAGAAAACTAATTCTCTTTCTTGAGTCCTCCCTTTTTCTGGGGGGACTGAATCTAAAGATTGGAAAATAGGGAACTTGTATGCGGTCTTCAATTCACAAATGACCCCTGACTAATAATCGGTAACAAACGTATGACTTCTGAAAAAGCTGCTTCTAAGATGTCTCTCTCCCAGTGGCGTGGTGGTAGTTTTGTCTATCGGTGGGTGGGACTATTCTCCCCGTGGCGGGAAGGCAGTTATCTGTTGCAATGGGCAGAACCGCTAGGAATGGCTTTAATGGGAGTCATCATTGCCTTAGCGCCCTTCGTTTCTTCAACACTGGTGGGAGTCTTATTAATTGCTGGGGCAGGCTATTGGGGAATTTTAACCCTATCTGAACGTAATATTATTGGTTTAACTCCCATTCATCTTTTGGTTTTGTTGTATTGGGGAATCGCGACGGTAGCAGTTGCTTTCTCTCCGGTGAAAGCCGAAGCGTTTAGCGGTTGGGTAAAGTTAACCCTCTATTTATTATGGTTTGCTCTCTCGGCGCGGGTGTTAAGATTGCCTTCCCTTCGCAATTGGACGATCGCGCTGTATCTGTTAGTTTCCCTTGTCATCAGTGTCTATGGCATTCGGCAAGAAATCTTTGGCGTCGAACAACTGGCGACTTGGAATGATCCGGAGTCGGAATTAGCTGAAGCAACCCGGGCTTACAGTTATTTGGGCAATCCCAACTTACTCGCTGGCTATTTACTGAGCGCGATCGCGCTATCTCTCTCCGCACTTTGGGTTTGGCGGACTTGGCTGCAAAAAGGCGTTGCCCTCACTGCTTTGTTAGCCAATACCTATTGTCTCTATGCCACTGACTCTCGTGGCGGCTGGATTGCACTGGTCGGGCTATTAACGATTTATCTCTTACTCCTCTATTACTGGTATCGCGATACCTTACCGCAGTTTTGGCGGATTTGGTTACTGCCATTAGTCTTTGCTTTTTTCGCGGGCTTAATCTTAGCAGCAATTACTTTTGTAGAACCGTTGCGACTGCGAGTGATGAGCATTTTTGCCGGACGAGAAGACAGTAGCAATAATTTCCGATTAACGGTTTGGTATGCCGTCTTGGAGATGATTCGCGATCGTCCTGGGCTGGGAATTGGACCGGGAAATGATGCTTTTAACGCCGTTTATCCCCTCTATCAACGCCCAAACTATACCGCTTTGAGTGCCTATTCCATTTACTTGGAAATTATGGTGGAAACGGGCTTGATTGGCTTTAGTGTGTTTTTAGGCTTACTGGGAACTGTTGCCTATCACGGTTGGCAAAAAATCAGGGCTTTGCGGGCAATTGGCGAACGAGAAGGCTTTTGGGTCATCGGCGCGATCGCTGCAATCGCCGGAATGCTAACCCACGGCTTAGTGGATACAGTGTGGTATCGCCCCGAAATTAGCACCCTTTGGTGGTTAATGGTGGCTTTAGTCGCTAGCTATTATCCGCAACTCCATCCTAAAGTGAAGGAATAACTGGCGATGATGATCCCAGCATCTCATGTAAATGGACAACCTTGCCAATTACAGCAATGGCAGGGGCAGAAAAATTTTCTTTTTCCTTTTGCTCAATAATGGTATCGAGAGAACCAATAAGGTCTTGTTGTTCCGCACAAGTTCCCCAGCGAATGAGAGCAATGGGAGTTTCACCGCTTAAGCCAGCACGCTTCAATTGTTCAATAATATGGCTGAGATTCTGAACCCCCATATAAATTACAATGGTTTCCGAACCGTGCGCGATCGCGTGCCAATTGACTTGAGGACGATATTTTCCTACTGATTCATGTCCAGTGACAAAAGTGACTGAGGAACTCATATCGCGATGGGTTAAGGGAATACCCGCATAAGCCGGTGCGGCAACACCAGAGGTAATTCCGGGGACTACTTCTACCGGGACACCAGCAGCGATTAAATCCCCCATTTCTTCGCCCCCACGCCCAAATACGAAGGGATCCCCTCCTTTAAGGCGCACAACAATGGCATTGGTCTGTGCTTTTTCAATCAGAAGCTGGGTGGTTTCGGATTGTAACTTGGAATGTCGTCCCCGTCGCTTCCCTGCATTAATTTTTTCCGCTTGGGGATAAATCATGCCTAAAATAGCGCTACTAAC
>CAZBPR010000135.1:0-7807 GCA_964493825.1 uncultured Dactylococcopsis sp. | reverse complement strand
TTCAAGGCGAACTTCTTTAACTAATTGGATGACATCTTCTTCGTTGCGAATTTCCGCTTTTTCTGCTGCACCAGAAAGTTCTTCCTGTATTTTAGAAAGTGCAGTCAGTGATGAGTTAGCAAGGGTGATTTTGCCATTTTCTTCAATAAATAAAACTTTGTCGCCAGGTTTAAGATTCAGTTGCTTGCGAATCTCAACCGGTATCGTAATTTGTCCTTTAGAAGTAACTTTAGCTAGTTCCATAATCCTTCCTTACATTCCTTACTATTATTCTATAACTATATCTTTCCAGCGCGATCAAATCTTCGATTTGCTGAGCCTTTGACTCAATCGCTGCAAGTGTATCAAGAACAATTAGAAATCATTAAGCAAGTGATTGAAGCTGAAACTTGGGATGTTTTAGAGATGATGTTAGGGCAAACCAAAGGAGCGCGATCCAATTTTCAATTCGCTGATCCTTCGGGTCAATCGCGCTTTTTATTGCCAAAAGACAGTGCCAACTAACAGCCAGCGCCCCCTCGTTGGACTGCGTAAGCAGCCCCACCAATATTAACCCGCCCATTATTTTGTAAATAAATGGGGAATGAGCCAGATTGCCCATAATCAGTTTGGTAAACTAACAATGTTCGAGGACCTTGCTGTTGGATATCCCAGCGACCGGTAATGCGATTATTGGATGCGCCTCCGGCTTGTCCGGGAACTGACCAACTGCCTTCTCGGTAATAGCTGTACCGACCATTCGAGCAAAAGTTGATCACAGTTAGACTGCTATTGGAACTGATCACAGAACCGGAATAGCTGGTTAAGCGACTCCCCCTTAACCCCTGTCGCCATTGTTGAACCAAGGATTGAGCGGAAGCAACAGTGGGGATTGCAGCTAATAAAACGCTGAACATAACGGTGGTTGTGAAGTGTTTAGTGAAAGCCATTTTATTAAGCAAGTGCAGTTGAATTTGAGGATTATGGAGATGACAATCAATTTGCTTTAGAATAAATTCTAATTTCACTTCCCAGTCAACGGATTTTCTTGTTCAAGAAGTTTATTAAAATTAATGAGTATTAACCGATTAAGCCCGACCCAATCAGAACTTTGGGCTTTATGCAAGAACATTCGGTGCTATGCTCATCCCCTGATCATCAGTTCTCATTCAGAATGAAGGGAGCACAAATTATTCAAGATTCCGATAAAATCTAGAGAACAGCTGACAAACATAGGAAACAGCATGGTAAGTTATTTAGTTTTCCTGACAATTTCGACAGGAATTTTTGCAATTTTTGCCCTTGGCTTGAATATCCAATGGGGTTACACTGGGCTAATTAATTTTGGTCATGTTGCTTTTATGACCATGGGAGCATACACAACGATTTTACTGAGCTTGCAAGGTGTCCCACTTGTCATTGCGGCGATTGCGGGAGCACTCTTAGCGATGGTGCTTGGACTGTTAGTCGGACTTTCCACCTTGCGATTGCGAGAAGATTATCTGGCAATTGTTACCATTGGGGTTTCAGAGCTACTGCGCTTGATTGCCTTAAATGAAGAATGGTTAACTAGAGGTGCCTTCGGTGTCCAAGGGTTTCCTTTACCCTTAGAAAATTTTAATCCGAATCTGTTGAGTCAAATCACGATGATTGGGATTTTAAGCGCGATCGCGCTGTTTGGTCTTTGGCAACTGAACCATAGCTTACAAGCTGAGTTTGCAGCAAGAAAACAAAAACGAGACATTAAACGATTTCCTCTCGACTTAAGCTTCTGGGGTCTGTTTGCCTTGCTTTTAGGAGGCGCCATTTATGTGAATGGGGTGATTGCCCTCATTGATTATAATTACAAATCGGGACTCATGCTACTGATTTTAATCGTACTAACTCTGTTTTATTGGGTTGTGGAAAGCTTAGTGCGATCACCGTGGGGGCGCGTGCTCAAAGCGATTCGAGAAGATGAGCAAGTCCCGAGAGCTTTGGGAAAAGATGTATTTTGGTATAAACTACAAGCATTCATGCTCGGTGGCGCGATCGCTGGTATTGCGGGTTCCTTCTATGCTTGGCAATTAACAACCATTTATCCGAGCAACTTCCAACCTTTGATTAGCTTTTATGCTTGGACAATTGTCGTTCTAGGAGGAGCGGGAAATAATGCAGGTGTGTTTCTGGGTGCAGTTATTTTCTGGGCTTATGATTCTTTAACACGCTTTGTGCTACCCCAATTCGATTGGATTGATGATGCTCGTCTAGGGGCATTTCGGATTCTCGTCATTGGCTTAATTCTCATGGTATTAATGGTATCTCGACCGCAAGGTATTTTAGGGAAAAAGGAGGAACTCACTCTTGGTCGATAAGTCTCATTCCTTGTCAAATCCAGCAACCGTCACTGCGGAAACCTCTCAGCTTGCTCTCCTTTCAGCTCAAAGATTGAGTAAAAGCTTTGGTGGGATTCGAGCAGTGAACAATGTCTCGATTGAAGTCAAATCTGGCAGTATTACTGGCTTAATTGGTCCCAATGGGGCGGGAAAAACGACGTTGTTTAATTTGTTGTCCAACTTTATTCCTCCGGATAGCGGAGAAGTCCGATTCGATGGGAAAGCCATTCAAAATTTACGCTCTCATCGGATTGCCCAACGAGGACTGATTCGGACGTTTCAGGTAGCGCGAGTCCTTTCTCGCTTGTCTGTTTTAGAAAATATGCTGTTGGGAGCACAAAAACAGACCGGAGAAAATTTATTTAAGGTATTACTGAAACCGAAACAAGTGCGTCGGGAAGAAAAACAACAGCGCGATCGCGCGCTCATGCTCTTAGATTCCGTCGGACTAGCCGATAAAGCCTACGAATACGCCGGAGCATTATCAGGAGGGCAACGAAAACTGCTTGAACTTGCTCGGGCAATGATGACTCATCCCAAACTGATCCTCCTTGACGAGCCTGCAGCAGGGGTTAATCCTACGCTGATTAACCAGATTAGCGATCATGTTCTGCGTTGGAATCAAGAGGGAATGACCTTTCTGATTATTGAACACAATATGGATGTCATTATGTCGCTCTGCCAGGAAATTTGGGTGTTAGCAGAAGGAACCAATTTAGCCCATGGAACTCCCGAAGAAATTCAGGGTAACGCTGAAGTTTTGGAAGCATACCTGGGACAGTAAAACTTTATTTTTACAACCAGTTAGCCAAGCTTTTAACTTGACTCTCAAACATCAATGCAATACCTAGCCAAAGACGTGACAAGAGTTTTGGGCAAACAACGACAGCATTTAGACAACCCTCACTATGGAGAAGGGAAAGGAAAGTGAGCAAGGTTTAGTTTCTCATTGCAATACATTCCACTTCGACCAACGCCCCTTTCGGTAAACGAGAGACCTCGATACAAGCGCGGGCGGGAGCTGTATCCGCATTAAAATAAGCGCCATAGACTTCATTGACAGTGCTAAAATTACTTAAATCTGTAAGATAAATAGTGGTTTTGACAACATTTTCCCAATTCAGATCCGCTTGAGTGAGAATTGCTTCGATATTCGCCATTACTTGCTTGGTTTGTGCTACCACATCTCCCTCACCCACAAGAGAACCCATCTTGGCATCTAAAGCCACTTGTCCCGAAACAAAAATCATTTCCCCTTGTGCTGCGATCGCTTGATTATAGGGACCTACTGGTGCCGCTGCCTTTTCGGTTTGAATGATTCGTTTATTGGTCATTTTCTCGTTTTAACCTAATGTATTGATCCTTACTATCGTGACATCCTTCCAAATGGAATGGAAGCTTCGGAACTCATTGTTCGCTCAAATTTTTGAGAAATGATTCAAGGATTGAGTTTAGTCAGGAGTAAGACTCAAAAAGTGAACCGAGACAAGGATCTTAATCCTTTTTATTTTCCCTTCCCCTCCAATTTAAGCGAACAGTGAGTCAAGAGACAAACCCATAGATTGATCTTCATAGCCTTACTAAGGCAAGATAGAAAATAATAAATAAAAAATTGGGAATTGCAAGAAAAGGAACATGACTAGTAACACCGAAAACCAAACTGAAAATCAAAACTCTAAGGTCAGCCAAGAATCCACGTTAAACATTATGCGCAACTTTTCCCAAACCTATGCCAAGCGGACGGGGACGTATTTCTGCGCTGATTTATCAGTGACTTCAGTGGTGATTGAAGGGTTAGCAAAACATAAAGAGGAGCTCGGTGCACCCTTATGTCCTTGTCGCCACTATGAAGATAAAGAAGCGGAGGCCAAACATGGGTATTGGAACTGTCCTTGTGTCCCGATGCGGGAACGGAAAGAATGCCACTGTATGCTCTTTTTAACGGAAGATCACGACTTCGCAGGGGACAAACAAGACATTGACTTAGACTATATCAAAGAAGTTCGTGAAAGCATGGGATAAGTGACTTGTCCTCACCAATTATGCCATCATCTTCCTTTTGGCAAGGGATTACAGAATTTAATGAGCAACAGTTCTATGCGTGTCACGATACCTTTGAGGAGCTGTGGATGGAAGCAGAGGTATTTGACCGCAACTTCTACCAAGGACTGTTGCAGATCGCTGTTGGCTGCTACCATCTCAGTAATTCTAACTGGCGAGGGGCAGTCATTTTATTAGGGGAAGGCATGGGACGCTTGGAGAGCTACGAACCCGTATATTCAGAAATTGATGTCACCCAACTCATTGATCAAAGTCGTGATCTCCTCGAGTCCTTACAAGAGATTGGACAAGAAAATATCAGTACTTGGGTCGAGCATCTCCAAAAAACAGCGCTCCCCAAAATTGTGACCATTCAAGGGGAAACTCATGATTCCTAAAATCACCGATTCCCGAACCTGGGAACAAACACAAATACTGATGCAACCAGCATACATTCGAGTGGTTGATCATTTACGCAAAGCTCTAGAGGAGTCAGTTTGGCGAGAAAGCTATCAAGAAGTAGAAACCCCCATTCCTGGTTATGAACTGTGTTTAAGTTCTCAGGATCAAGAAATTAAAGTTAATTTATGGGAATTGTGCTTTGAGGTATGTTTTCAAGATTATCAACGAGGGAGTCTTCCCATTGATGCAGAATTAAAGGTTGATGTGGATACATCTTTAATCAACCCAGAAACAGGGGAAGTGGACTGGGAAAAATTAGATGCCAAAGCTAAACAACAAGTGAAACAATTATTTGCCAGCTTAAAACAGTAAAGGAACATGACTCGTCATTCAGAACAAAAACAAATTGCCCGTCAACAGGTGGGAATCTATGAACAGTCCCACAGTGGAATGATTGAATTAACCGGAGAAGATCGCTTACAGTTTCTCCATAATCAAACGACAAATGAGATTAAAAGTCTTAAACCCGGTCAAGGCTGTCAGGCGGTTTTTGTCAATGCAACGGGTCGCACTCTTGATCTCGCGACGGTTTATGTAACAGCAGAAAAGGTTTTATTACTCGTTTCAGAAAAGCGGACGCAATTTTTAATGGAATGGCTCGATCGTTACTTGTTCCCGATGGATCGCGTCACTTTGAATAATGTTTCTGAAACTTATACTATCTACACCCTCATGGGAGAAAACAGCCCAGCCTTAATGGAACAGTTGGGAGTAGAGATGGTTTTAGAGCAGCCTTTTGCCATTCATCAAATGATCAAGATTCATGATGTTCCAGTGCGTCTTGCCGTGGGAACCGAAATTGCACTTCCCGGTTATACTATGATCGTTGCTTCTGAACACGCCTCCGCGTTGCAAGATACCTTAACTAATGCCGGTGCGGTTCCAATCTCTGAAGCAGTTTGGCAAGAACTCAGTTTAGAACAAGGCAGACCGTTACCAGACTATGAACTCACAGAAGAGTATAATCCCCTTGAAGCTGGACTGTGGAAGGCAATCTCTTTTGATAAAGGTTGTTACATTGGTCAAGAAACGATCGCGCGCCTCAATACTTATCAAGGAGTCAAACAACGGTTGTGGGGACTGCGCTTATCCCAACGGGTTGACCCCGAAACCCCCATTACCCTTGACGGGAAGAAAGTAGGAAAATTAACTCGAGTTCTAGAAACAGAAACAGGAGTGAAAGGTTTAGGTTATATTCGCACCAAAGCCGGTGGAGAAGGCTTAAAAGTAGTAGTTGGAGAGGCAGAAGCAGAAGTCATTGCCGTCCCTTTTCTAACCCATCAGCCATAATCAGTCTGAATCTTGTTTCAACCCATCATTGCCAAATTGAGGCTCGATTAGTCATCTCTCAATGCCAATTTTATGGGCAAAATTGGCTTGTCACACCAGAGAACTCAAGAAACACGCAGGAGTTCAGTGAGAATGGCTTCTACTGGGCGCGGTTCCCAATTTAATTCTTTTCTGGCTTTGCTGGCATCAACGCGCACGCAGCGGTCATAAATATAATGCACTCGTTCTCGACTTAGGGGCGGTTGCCAATTCAGGAAATGGCCAATGGGAGTCAGAAGACTACCTAACAAACGAATTAACCATTGGGGTGCTTCTTTGGGTGTGGCAATCCCGGTTTTCTCACTCAGGAAGTCGAACATTTCGCCAATGGTCAGTTCGCCAGCAGAGATAATGTAGTGTTCTCCAGAATGTCCAATCGCAGCCGCGTTGAGCATTGCTGTTACCAGATCATCTACGTGAACAATCCCCGTCGGCCGATCGCGCCCTGGCCAAAATTTTAAGTTCCCACTGCGAAAAAGGTTGACAACTTGACCAAAGTGAGGATCATCTCCCCCAAAAATACCTGAGGGTAAAACACTAACCACCGGTAAGCCTTGTTCTGCCATTTGATCAACGAGGTTCTGTGCTTCGTACTTCGTCCAATCATACGCCGAAGAGAAGCCCGTTTGTTGTCGAGTAAACGTTTCATCAACCACTTGCCCTTGCGTATCTCCGAGAACGCCAATGGTGCTGCAATAGACAATTTTTGACACCCCTTGGGCTTGTGCCGTTTCCATCACTGCTTGCGTGCCTTCAATATTCACCCGTGCCATAGCTTGGGCATTCACCACGCCTAATTCCACATAAGCCGCCACATGAAACACCACATCCACCCCGGACATTGCTTTTTCTAAAATTGCGCGATCGCAGATGTCTCCTTTGACCAATCTGACTGGCGATTCTGCCAGTCGGGATAAATCACTGGTGGGACGCACCAAGCCCACCACTTCATCACCCCTTTTCTCTAAGGCCCGTACCAGGTGAGAACCAGTAAATCCATTTGCCCCTGTTACTAACGCTTTCATAGTTCTTTCTCGTACATTCGATACGTTTTATAAATCTTGGCGCCGGTTTCTTCAATTAAACGACGGGACGGCCAATTATCCGCATACACCCAAGAGAGTTCCGTACTTTTGTAGGACTTTTTGTTTTGAAACGCCGCCTGAATCAAAGCCAGAGGCACCAACTTCCGGCGGTATTCTGGGAGGCAACAAATGACAATGACGCGTCCAGAGTGGATTTGCCGGCGATACCAGAGAAATTTAAGAATCCCCCACCAGTTCAGTTTGCCATTGACGTTTTTGAGCGCAATGTTGTAATCTGGCAGTCCCATAAAAAAGCCGATCATTTCACCATTATCCTCAGCAATGGGAAAAACATCGGGATCCACTAAATCTTGCAGCGATCGCGCTTGCGCCATAAACTCTTCTTCCGTGCGCGGCGTCGAACTCCAACTGTCTTCAAACAAGCGCGTAAACAGCTCATAAATCTTCGCAATATCGGCTTGAAACCCTTCTCCTTTGGTCTGCAAGGGACGAAAGGTTATTCCCGAACGACAGGCAATGCGGTAGGCTCTCTCAAATTTATCACCTAGCCCTTCCTCCAGAGAAAGGTGATACGCA
>CAZBPR010000134.1:0-7968 GCA_964493825.1 uncultured Dactylococcopsis sp. | reverse complement strand
CAACAAAATTACCCAAGGGCGCGTCTCGAAACCGGAATCTTTAACTGCCGTTCACCACCGGAAAGTCGGCAATCATTACTAATCTCTCTCTCCCCCCTCAACACACAGAGGGGGGTTAACGATAAAAGAATCACAAACCACGGGAGGCATCATCATGAATCAACTATTTTACGAGTTCCCAAGAAACGAGACTGAGTTTTCGCGCGTTCCCTCCCGAAAAGGTGTCATTATTGGTGCAGGACAAGTCGGAATGGCTTGTGCCTATTCGCTTCTCATCCAAAATACTTTGGATGAAATGGTGATTGTTGATATCAATCAAGAAAAACTGAAAGGGGAAGTGATGGACTTAACGCATGGCTTACCCTTTGTCGAACCCACTCAGGTTTACGCGGGAACGGTTGAAAATGCAGTCAATGCCGATATTATCATTATCACGGCTGGGGCAAAACAAAAACCCGGACAAAGTCGTCTTGACTTAGTGTCTCGTAATGTCGAAATTTTCCGGAGTCTGATTCCCGATTTGGTTCGTTATGCGCCCCAGGCGATTATCCTGATTGTGACGAATCCTGTGGATGTGATGACCTATGTCTCGCAAAAATTCTCTGGTTTACCCCCATCGCAAGTTTTAGGATCGGGAACCGTTTTAGATACCGCTCGCTTTCGTTCCCTTCTTGCCCAAAAATTTGAACTTGATCCCCGTAGCGTCCATGCTTACATTATTGGCGAACATGGCGATAGTGAAGTTCCGGTTTGGAGTGCTCTGAATATCTCTGGGATGCCTATTCTGGAAGGAGAAATGCCTCCGGGCAAATTGGCTCACGTTTTTGAAGAAGTTAAAAATGCCGCTTACGAGATTATTCAACGGAAAGGGGCAACGAGTTACGCCATTGGTTTAGGGGTCACTCAAATTGTACAAGCGATTTTACGCAATCAAAATCGAATTTTAACGGTGAGTACCCTGATTGAAGATTTTGTTGGCATTAAAGATGTTTGTTTGAGTTTACCTGCCGTGACTAACGCTCAGGGAGTGAGTCGGATTGTTAATTTACCCTTATCCGATCAAGAACGGGACCAATTACAAGAGTCAGCACAAGTCTTGCGCAAAACGATTGATCAACTCACTCTTTAAAGGGTCTTGGAAAAAAAAATAGTATTAAAGAATTGCTGATTATTATTAATCGAAGAAGCACAGTCTTTTTTAAGACTGGCTTCTCCTTTTATTGACTCGAACCCAAATGCAGGTTAGCTACAGACCCAATTGACTAAAGTCCGCACGGGGAAACCGGTTGCACCCGGATTATTCACGCCACTTTCTTGATCCGCCCAAGCGGTTCCCGCAATATCCAAGTGTGCCCATGGGGTTTCTTGAATAAATTGCTTCAAGAATAAAGCCGCGGTAATCGAACCGCCCGGACGGGGTCCGACATTTTTCATATCGGCAATTTCTGACTTCATCCCTTCAAAATACTTGTCTTCTAAGGGCATTTGCCAGATTTTTTCCCCAGCAATGTCAGCAGCCGTTTTCAGCTGTTCAGCAAGGAGATCATCAGTACTCCACAAGCCGCCAATATCGTTACCCAAGGCAATGACACACGCCCCAGTGAGTGTGGCCAGATCAACAATCGCATCGACCCCTAATTTTTCAGCAAAGACTAGCGCATCCGCTAGAGTTAAGCGTCCTTCGGCATCCGTATTATTCACTTCAATGGTTTTGCCATTAGACGCAGTGAGAATATCGCCGGGGTGCATGGCATGACCGCTAATCATATTTTCTGTGGCAGCACTAATAAAGTGGACTTCCACATCAGGCTTGAGTTGAGCAATGGCTTTCGCTGCACCAAAAGTTGCGCCAGCGCCACCCATATCCATTTTCATGGTTTCAATGCCACTGCCACCGGTTTTCAGGTTTAACCCCCCGGAATCAAAGGTGACACCTTTGCCGACAATGGCAACTTTGCGCCGCGGCGTTCCCTCTGGCTTGTAGGTGAGGTGAATAAATTTTGGCGGAATGTCAGAGGCTTGGGCAACGCCAAGATAAGCCCCCATCCCGAGTTTTTCACAGTCTTCTTTTTCCAGAATTTCTACTTCTAAACCATGTTCGGCTGCCAGTTCTTCAACAATGTTAGCGAGGGTAACGGAGGTGATAGAGTTAGCTGGGGCCGCTACAAGTTCTTTCGCGAGAATAACGCCATCACAGATCTGTTGCGCTTTGGTAATGGCAGCATCTTGGTTCCCTAACTCTAGTAGTTCCACCGTTTCTAATTTGAGGGAATGTTCTTCCGGTTCCGATTTGAAACGACGGTCTTCATAGAGGGCAAGGGTCATACCTTCGGTAATCGCTTGGGCAGTGAGAGCAGGATTATTATCAAAGATCGGGAGACTAATGGCGAGGTTTTTACTGCGTTGGGCTTTGGCGAGTCGCGCGATCGCGCTCCCTGCTAAACGCACACTATCCAACTTAAATCCTTCGGTTTCTCCGAGTCCAACCAACATAATTTTACGAATGGGGGCATCGCCACCCACTCGTGTTACTACATTATTACCCGCTTTACCGTCAAATTCAGTTTCTGCAATAAGTTCTTTAATCGTTCCTGCTAATTTTTCATCGAGTTCGCCTAACTCACCGGTAACAGTAACGCCACCAACGAATAAGCCGACTGCTAGCGTATCACCGCTCCAAGTTAATGTTGTTTTGTCTGTTGCTTGTACTTTCATATTAACGTTTTGATTGCCGCTGAAAAGAAAAGTTTTTTAAGACTCTCTTTTTTCCTATTTTACGCAATATTGATTAATTTTTGTCACTAATTTTCTCTCAGGAGCAGTCGCTTTTTGTAAGCGCCGACGCGCTTGTTTTAACTGTCTTTTATTGGTTTGTTCATAGGCTTT
The DNA here is from genome assembly GCA_964493825.1 of uncultured Dactylococcopsis sp. Classification (GTDB taxonomy): domain Bacteria; phylum Cyanobacteriota; class Cyanobacteriia; order Cyanobacteriales; family Rubidibacteraceae; genus Halothece. The sequence goes on along the minus strand of CAZBPR010000134.1, from coordinate 5,082 downwards.
AACAAAGGATCGCGTTGCCCTTGCCGTATCTCGATACATGATAATAAACTCTTTTTGATACCGTTTTAACTGTTCATCTGTGACCTTTAAGTGTGCCATCTCTTCTGCGGCTAATTCCATCGTATCTGCTGCTAATAAAGCCGCTTCTGGATCTTTACTTTTTCCACCCTCTGTTAAAGTTCTTGCTTCAGCAACGGTTTCGTTAGCAATCTCAATAATTGCTCGGCATTGGTTCGTTTTTGTGGCTACACAACTACTACTAAACAGACTAATAATTGTGATTAAAAATAAAATTCGGATGCGCTCTCTCACCATGAAAATACTCAATTGATCCTGAAAGTCTTTATACAATTAATAAGGAATTATCAATTGTTAATGGTTAATTTCGATTGTGGGGTGTCCTAGCTTCGTTTCCAATTCTGAATTATCCTAATAAAAGGAGTCTAAAAAAATTAGCTGATTGAATAAAAACTAGGATGAGTATTGTTTCTTCCCATCGTAAAGCCAAAGCTCTGAAACCCGGTAGTCCCCGTCCTGCTAAAGCTCTTTGTAGCGAATGTGGGTTGTGCGATACCTACTACATCCACTATGTCAAAGAAGCTTGTGCCTTTCTTAATGAGCAAATTGCCGCCTTAGAAGCGCAAGCCCACGGACAAAGCCGCGATTTAGAGCAAGAAGACGATCTTTATTTTGGTGTTCACCAACAGATGATGGCGGCTCGGAAAAAAGAGCCGATTGAGGGCGCTCAGTGGACCGGAATCGTGAGCGCGATCGCGTGCGAAATGCTCAAGCAAGGGAAAGTCGAAGGCGTGGTCTGTGTACAAAACACCCCAGAGGATCGCTTCCAACCTATGCCAATCATAGCGCGGACTCCCGAAGAAGTTTTAGCCGCTCGAGTCAATAAACCCACGCTCTCTCCAAATCTTTCCATCCTAGAAGAAGTTGAACACTCTGGCTTTAAACGTCTCCTTGTCATTGGTGTCGGTTGCCAGATTCAAGCTTTACGAGCGGTTCAAGATAAAATCGGTCTCGAAAAACTCTACGTCTTAGGCACCCCCTGTGTTGATAATGTTACCCGCGAGGGACTACAAAAATTTCTCGAAACCACAAGCAAATCTCCCGAAACTGTGGTTCACTACGAATTTATGCAAGACTTTCGGGTTCATTTCAAACACGAAGACGGCAGCATTGAGAAAGTTCCCTTTTTCGGATTGAACACAAAGGAACTGAAAGATGTTTTCGCCCCATCATGTATGAGTTGTTTCGATTATGTCAACTCCCTTGCGGATTTAGTGGTGGGCTACATGGGAGCTCCCTTTGGTTATCAATGGATTGTTGTTCGCAATGATACTGGACAAGAAATGTTAGATCTGGTGCAAGAGCAACTAGAAACCCAAGCCGTGAGTTCTAAAGGAAACCGCAAAGCAGCGGTTCAACAAAGTATTCCCGCTTATGATCAAGGGGTTACTCTTCCCATGTGGGCAGCGAAATTAATGGGGGTTGTGATCGAAAAAGTGGGTCCAAAAGGCTTAGAGTACGCTCGTTTCTCCATTGACTCTCACTTTACCCGCAACTATTTATATGTGAAGCGCAACTATCCGGATCACTTAGAAGACCATGTTCCAGAGTATGCAAAGCGCATCGTTGACCAATACGAACTCCCTGAAGAATGAAAAGATACACTAGACAATAGCAATCCCCATAGGAGAATTTCTCATGAATGTTTTTGGTATCGGTTTACCGGAGATGGCGTTAATTTTCGTGATCGCTTTACTTGTTTTTGGTCCCAAAAAATTACCGGAAATTGGGAGTAGTCTGGGTAAAGCCCTTCGCGGTTTCCAAGATGCTTCTAAGGAATTTGAAAATGAGTTTAAGCGGGAAACGAGTAAAGCACAAAATAATGACTCTGTAAAAATGAATGCCCAACTTGAGCCGAGCGCTTCAGAAACTGTTTCTACTCAAGATAACACTGAAACCAGCGCGACCCCTGATCAGGAACAATCAAAAGTCAATGGTTAATCTGGACACAGTAATTTTGTATAAAAAATGACAAATTTAGAGAGCCAATTGGTTAGAGTTGATGCTTTCTGTTGAAGAAGGCGACAACTCTAATGGTTGGTCAAGCTATGATGACGTTGGATCAACCCCACACAAGGAGAAAAGAATGAGTGAGCAAAATCCTTATGAACAACTTGGCGTCACAGAGGATGCGTCTTTTGAAGAAATACAAGAAGCAAAAACCCGTTTAACCAAAGAGTACGAAGACGATCAACGACAGAAAGAAGCAGTGGAAGCTGCCTACGATTCCATTATCATGGATCGGCTACGCCTCCGCCAAGAAGGAAAAATCAAAGTTCCCGAACGGATTCGCTTCCCAGAACGGTCTAAACCGGCAAAACCCAAACCCCAAGCGCCCAACCCTGCTAGTTCTCCGGCTTGGTTGCAGCGGCTTTTGGATACGCCATCTCGGAATGATTTACTCATTTCAGCAGGCATTTTTGTGCTGTTGGTGGCGATTACTCTTTCTTCTGCTGAGAGTGCCTCTGTCATGTTGGCTCTGGGGTTTGCCGCAAGTGCCTATTTGTTGAATCGCAAAGAAAACCGTTTAGGTCGTTCGCTACTGATTAGTCTAGCCAGTTTATTGCTTGGTGTTGCTTTAGGAGCAGGGCTAGCACCGGTTGTTGCTGCTGGAATGCCTTCTGAACAATTTACAGCCTTAAGCACGCTGTTTCTATTTTGGTTAAGTAGCAGCTTTTTACGCTAGAGTTGAGGCTTCCCAATCCTGTAAAATGCTCACCAGTTGTCAAAGGAAGAATCAATAATGAGTGAGGAATCAGTAATTCCAGTTGTGGTCAATGGTGCTGCTGGGAAAATGGGTCGTGAAGTCGTCAAGGCAGTTTCCCAAGCAGAAGGAATGACTTTAGTCGGAGCTGTGGATCAAAACCCTGCTTATATCGGGCAAGATATTGGCGAAGTCGTGGGGTGTGGTCCGCTAGAGGTGCCTTTACTCAACGAGTTACAGGGAACGCTTGTGATGGCAACCCAGTATCCCACCCAAGGGGTAATGGTTGACTTTACTCACCCGGATAGTGTTTATGAAAATACGCGCACCGCGATCGCGTATGGAGTACGCCCTGTGGTTGGGACAACAGGGTTGACCGACAAACAGCTTTCTGATCTGACTGATTTTGCAGAAAAAGCAACGACAGGGGCGTTAATTGTCCCTAATTTTTCCATTGGTATTGTTTTACTTCAACAAGCAGCGATTCAAGCGTCTAAATACTTTGATCATGTAGAAATTATCGAATTACATCACAATCAGAAAGCGGATGCCCCTAGCGGAACTGCGATTAAAACGGCGCAAATGCTGAGTGGGAGCGGTAAAACCTATAATCCACCAGAAGTGGATGAACACGAAGCCCTAGCGGGAGCACGAGGAGCTTTAGCCAACAATAATATTCATCTCCATAGCATTCGTTTACCGGGCTTAATTGCTCACCAAGAAGTGATCTTTGGTGCGAGCGGACAAACCTATACCTTGCGTCATGACACCAGCGATCGCGCTGCTTATATGCCCGGTGTCATTCTTGCCATCCGTAAAGTAACAGAACTAAAATCATTGGTGTACGGATTAGAAAATATTTTGTAAAATTAATATCTAATCTCAGTCACTTCTATTGGTGAAAACACTTAACTGTTAATTACAGATTACCCTCACCCCTCTATTCGGATGTGTGCCTGAATTATGTTTTTAAGTTACGGTAAGAGGCAATTATGACGCTATCTCATCCCCCACGACGAATTGAAGCGAATGCTGACTTAATGATCAATACTCTCTTTGACGAGTTGGATCAGACACTGGAAAAGGACGGTAATTTAGATCGAGAAGAAGGGACAGAAAATCTAGATTTTTCTGCAGAGGGCATCTACGTTTCTAGAAGTGAATTGGCTGCTTACTCAAATCCTGATCACTCTCATCAAAATTCTCATCCTCCATTCACTGATGACCCGGAGTATGTCATTGAACTTGATTCCTTTTTAGAAGAAGATTTTCCCCAAGCAACAGACCAAAACAGCACGTCTTTCTGGGCACGCCATCTTGATAAATTCTTTTTCTTCTCTGCTTGTTCTCTGCTCATGGGTAGCTTATTGCTACTCGAAAAAGATGATCAGTTTTCTTTAGCAAGTTTACAAAAGCTGCAAACGGCAATGGCAGGTGCTGATCTTCAGGCAACCGCCCCTATTGACACCAATCCTGAATTTATCCATTATATGGAGCGAGCATTAGCAGAAATTGATCATCAACAAGAACTGGCAAAAAAAGTCGAAGCACAGCGTCTGAGTGAAGAACCGATACAGCCGGTTCAAGCAATGACGCCTCAACCCAATTCCACCTCGCTCGCCCAAAAAACTTCGCCACAACCCATTTCCGCATTACCGGCACTTCCCCCACCCCCGCCGCCGCTACAAAATGCCCAACCGCCAGCTCCCCAACCCACTGCTTCTGCTTCCTCTACTCCTCAACCCAAGCCACCGGCGACTCAGCAACCGGCAACCAAAGCAGTGACAGCCCCCCAAACTCCCACTTCAAAACCAGCAACTCCCTCATCCTCTCCAACGCAACCGCCAGCCCCAGAAATGAAGCCACAAACCTCTGCTCATCAATTGGTGGGATTATTAGAATTAGGTGAGCACTCCGCAGCCTTATTAAAAGTTGAGGGGGCAACCCAACGGATTATGCTAGAAGAAACCATTCCGGGAAGTAACTGGAAACTTGTTTCCGTTGCCAATCAAAAGGCAACTTTTATGAATAACGAACAGCAAAAAGTCATGTTTGTTGGTGAAGAAATGTCAGTGCAGTAAGGAGTATGAGTAGTGGGTTTATTAGAGGATTTAACACACTTTTTAGAAACGCGCTTAGATGATTTTTTAAAGAATAACCCTCAGTTAGAATTACAAGCGTTAGAAGAACAGTTACGAGAACAAGAAAAAGATGCAATTCGTTTAATTTTGAATTTACAAAAGCAAGAGAAAAAAATTGAAAATGAAACTGGTGAAGTGATTAATTTATATTTAATAAAA
>CAZBPR010000133.1:0-8029 GCA_964493825.1 uncultured Dactylococcopsis sp. | reverse complement strand
TGAGCCAGAAAAGTTTGACCAAACCCTCCCACACCCAGTTCTTTAACAATATAGTAGCGATTGCGTAGCTTGGTTCCCAACATGGCTGCTTTGGATCAATTTCAATCTAAACTGTAGTAATGACCTACTTTGCTGTGTTTTTTAAAGGCTCTCGATCTCAAGTGAATTTCATTGCTGCGATGGGATATACAAAGTTTTTACCTTCACTAATTCAATGATAGTTGTTTCAATGACAGCGATGACTGTATCTTAACATTTTAATGAACCTTAAAATTGTTAGCTCTATCACTTTAAGAATCGATATCGAGAATGGTAAAAGTTGTTTTATACGAACCACAAATTCCGCCGAATACTGGGAATATCGCTCGTACTTGTGCTGCTACGCAAACTGAACTACATCTTGTGGGTAATCTAGGATTCGACATCAGCGATCGCGCTGTGAAACGAGCAGGACTCGATTATTGGCCCTATGTCAATTTACACCAACATCCAGACTGGCAGACGTTTGCTGCCATTCAACAGCAACGAGGAGGTCGGTTAATCGCCTTTAGTGTCAAAGGACAATCTTCTCATATCAGTCACACTTTCCAAACGGAAGATTGGCTGCTATTTGGGCAAGAAACTCAGGGATTACCGCCAGCAATTATGGCAAGTTGCGACCACATCTTAAGGATTCCCATGCCACATCCTCAGGTGCGTAGTTTAAACCTCTCTGTCAGTGTTGCCATTGGTTTATATGAAGCCAAGCGACAAATTGGTGATTTCACTTAATTTTTTTTGTAATTCAAGAACAGTGATAAAATGTTTTAAATCATTTCCTCCTCAGTTCAATAAATTCAGCGAAAAAACTCAAAAACAGTTTATTATGGGCTTGTGTTTCTATATGAATTGAGCAAAATAACTTATCAGGTCCAGAATTTATTGGAATCAAATTCAAATAAGGACTGCGACCACACGATAGTATTATTTGGAAATGATTATGCCAGAGGAGTAGGAGATGCTGTTAGTTAACAGATCCCCAATTAAATTGCAGACAACGTTTATTCTCAAGTTTTAAGACAGAGCAAAAGGAGGTTTTCTTGAAGTACTTACTCAACCGTATCCGCTATTTGTCTTCATCTTGGCTCGTCTCTCGTCCTCAGAGGGACAATAATTCTTCTCTCACTTGTTCTTCCCCCTGCCCATTCCAAGGTCTTTCTAGACAAAAGTTAGTGCAACTTGCCACCTTTACCATTCCCATTTTGATGATCTCGACCGTGGCAGAACCGGCAGCAGCTTGGCAGAAAAAAGCAAGTGTTGGCGACCCAAGTGAGCTGGATTCGGTTTCTCCCGAACTCACGATTCAGCCGGTCATGTACCATCAAATTCGACCAGGAGATACACTTTGGGAACTGTCGCAAGCCTATAATGTTTCGGCACAAGCACTTGCTGAACAGAACCAGATGACAACCCAACAGTTGCTGCAAATTGGCGACACCTTAGAAATTCCCTTACGGGACAATTTACCTCAACCTGATCCTCAATTGCTCACTTTTCCTGTCGGAGCAATTGGTGGAGCGATTTCCTCAGACAATCTTGCTTTAGAGTCATTAACTGAAGAAACATCAATCTCTCCTGTGCCTCGAGTGATTCATTCAGGCAAACTTGCTGCTGCTACTGAAAGGGAGAGTGGATCATCAGAACTTCCCATCCAAGAATTTCTCGCTGATGTCCAACAATTACGAGCCAACTATGAAAAAGAGCCTGTGGAAGCCCTTGATACCCTGAATCAGGATTGGGATACTAATCCTGCTAGTGATCATCAAGGAAAAGTTTTCTCTCCTGTCGAATCCACTCCCAACTCTGCTTCTCCCAATCAGAATTCCCTGGCCACTGCACCGATTAAAGTTGAGTTTTACAATCCCTCCTTGTCTGCACCGATTGGCGAAACGGTAAGTCCAGAATTGCCTCCTCTTTCTTCACCGGAACAATACCTGCCTAATCATCCTCAAAAATTTGACGGTTATATTTGGCCAGCGGAAGGGGTATTTACTTCGGGCTATGGTATGCGTTGGGGCAGGATGCATCGGGGAATTGATATTGCTGCTCCCATTGGTACGCCCATTTTGGCAGCTGCTCCGGGAGAAGTAGTGGTTGCAGGTTGGAGTAATGGCGGCTACGGCAATCTAGTTAAGCTCAAGCATCCTGACGGCAGTTTAACGCTGTATGCCCATAATAATAAAGTTTTGGTGCGTAAAGGGCAGGAAGTGGATCAAGGACAACAAATTGCAGAAATGGGCAGTACCGGTCGCAGTACGGGTCCTCATTTGCATTTTGAAATTCATCCTGCTGGAAAAGGAGCCAAAAATCCGTTAGCTTATTTGCCAAAACGTTGATTGTTTCAAAGAGATAACTTTCAATAAAGTAGAGGTATTCATCAGTGTGAATGTCTCTACTTTTGTTTTATGGGGCTTTACAGAAAACCGCTCAACTTAAAGTTTTAATCTGATCTGTATGTCTAAACTACCGCAAATCAATTGTATTTATACCGATGGTGCTTGTACCGGAAACCCTGGACCTGGCGGTTGGGGAGCCGTCTTTTATTTTGAAGATGGTTCAGTTTATGAAATTGGGGGGGCTGAGCAGGAAACGACGAATAATCGGATGGAAATGCAAGCCGCGATCGCGTCATTAGAATTATGGCAAGCTAGTGAACAACGTCAACCGGTGACCCTCTACAGCGACAGTCAGTATCTGATTAAAGGCTTGACCCAATGGATCAAAGGATGGAAAAAAAAGGGCTGGAAAACAGCAACCGGGAAAGCGGTACTGAACCGAGACCTCTGGACCACTCTCGACGAACTTAACGACCCTCTGATCCGATGGGAACACGTGCGCGGTCATGAAGGAATCGTCGGGAATGAACGGTGTGACGCGATCGCGCGCGCTTTTGCCGCTGGACAACATCCCCCTTTAAAGAAAAATTTAGAATTTCCCGTTCTGGCTAACTCCGATACCGTAATTAGTGTTAACAAAACGATACAATCAGAAACGCCTGCCAGAATACCAACTTCGGATGAAATCGATATGCAAGAACTAGAGGAACGCACACTAGAAGATTCTCGCCTTGTGCAAGGCGATCGCATGGAAGGACTCACTCATTTGATCGAATCCCTGAGAATTGCGGATGAAATTGCCGAAAAAGGCTATCTCATCAGTAGTTCGGAACTTGCTGATTTAATGAATGTCAACGCCAGCGCCGTTACCAGTAGAGGGAATCACTGGTCTTGGCGCAATTGGGTGGTTTCACGAGTCCGCCGGGAAGGAAACCAAATTCTGTGGCAATTAGAACGAGCAGAGGGTTAGTATAATCGTCCTCGCCATTGTTTCGGACGTTGACTGGCCGAGAGGAAAATCCGTAACACTGCCCCAAGATCAGCCAAAGGGGACAGCCAAAATAACCAAGACGCAGAGGTGTCAGTGCGATCATAAGACGGGGATACCGCAAATAATAAGCCGATGCGCATTAATAATAATCCCCCATTGAGTCCCCCCATGAGGAGAAACATCAAGTTCGTTTCTCCCTTCAATAATCCGAAAAGAAAACCAAGGAATAAAGGTAAGGGTAGTGCTTGTAGCGCCAACAATAACCACAGCTCAAGCAACAAGAGGCTTGGTGTCGAGGCATCTTTGAGATCAAGAGAACGCCCCCACTCTTGCCAGGTTTCTTTCATCCCTTCATACATCCTGACTTTGATGACATTTGCCCCATCTAAAAAGCCAACTCGATAGCCTTGAGTCGCTGCATACCGAGCAAGGGTCACATCATCGCAAAACGATCCTTTGGCTGCACTATAACCGCCTAGCGCCGATAACACTTCCCGCCGAGCCAAAAAACACTGTCCATTCGCCATGACCCGGTCTGGGGGATGAGGACGTACACCAGCCACATCAAAGCGATAGAGTAACGTCATAAGTAACGCCGGTTGTAGCCACCATTCTCCTGGTGATTTCAGCTTAAATTGAGGCGATAAAGATAAGACATCGTATCCTTGCGCATTGGCAGTGGCAATGAGGGCAGCCACGAGACCAGATTGCGGTTGAGTATCGGCATCGATACCTAAAATCCAGTCACTTTTTTCGGAACTGGCTAAGAAACCATTATGGAGTGCCCAGGGACGACCCACCCAGTCTGCGGGTAATGGATCATCTGTGAGTAAACGAAATCGCGGATCATGCTGTTGCGCTTGCTTCACCAGATCAGGAGTCCCATCGCTGGAATGACTGTCCACCACTAAAATTTCCCGTACTTCATAGCCTTGCTGGCTTAAGCCGTTTAAGCAGGGAGCAATCCGAGAGGCTTCATTTAAGGTCGGGACGACAATACTCACTGTTCCCAACTGTTCGGGAGTCGTCGATTGAGGTGTAAGCGGAGGCAGTCGTTTTGCTCCTTTGAGTAAACGAGAGAGAAGAATCAATGTTGCCGGGACTTGGAGTAAAATCAGGACAAAAATTCCCCCCAGCCTAGCTGCTTCTAAATTAACTGTCATTAACTACTTATTGAACCAATTTGGACATTACTTGGCACTCGCCAAGTAACGCAATCATACCGTGCTGTCAGGGGTGACAAGGAGATATTTTGATTGTTAAGTGCCCACTGCTAACTGACACCTTGCCACCTTACTGTTCTCAATTACTGGTGCCAAACCTTATAACTGAGCAACAGAAACAGCATTTTGTTCATGTTCTTCAGTGGAAAGCATTGTGGATTGAGTGACACTGGGTGTAATCCAGTACAGTAATGAACAGGGGATGACCGCAAATACCAAGCCCAAAACAACCGGAATCCAAATGCCACCGGCGAGACTGAGAACTGCACCAAACAAAATATTAAAGAAATAAATTGCAAAGGGAAGCGCCAGATGCCGACGCACTAAACCGAGGGGTTGATTTCCCCAAAAGAGATGAGCCGTTGTCATAAAAATCACGCCCGTGATAAACCACCCTACAAAGTTTTGATAGGGCATCCCAAAAAAGGCACCCGGTTGTTCCCATACCCAAAACGGAACATCAGTTTGACTCATTGCAGGATCAAGGACAAAATCCCAGAAGGTGAGCAGTAGTGAACCGATCGCGATCGCGCCAACGCTGCGCACCCAAGTGGGTAAAGAACGACTTTCTAAACCAACACGAGCAATTAAATAAGTACAAAATCCCACATAAAACCAAGATAAAGGAATTGTAAACGGAACTAAATCCGCAATTTTATAGCCTAATCCACTTAAATAACGATATTCACCGAAGGGGAACCCAGTGCTGGTGCCGAGCAGTTCACTTGCTAACGAAAGACTGATCGCTGGCACCATAAAAGTGAGCAAGCGTCTCGCACCCAAGATTTGATAGCCATAAAAGGCGACAGCACCTGCACCCAGTAACATATAGACGACGCCACCGCCAGCCATGGAGTAGCGAAAAGCTGCTTGTCCAATGGGTGGCAGACTGGCAATGAATTCCCCATTGGGCAGTACCAAAACTAAACCGGCAAGACCAAAAAGCATGGCCAAGATATGACCGATCAGCATTCCTGTTGCCGGGGAGAACCCGCTGCCATATTGTTGTAATTTCATTAAAGTTTCTTCCTTGTGTTGATACAACTGGTTAAATGATAAAAAGGTTTGGTTGAGAAAATAGCACTCAAGTTAAACTGAGGCTGATCGACAAATATTAATTAATAGTTTACAAAAATTTACAAAAAATGTTGCAAGTTTAGCGAAAATCTTTTATTTGCTCCCGGTTAATCCCAACGCTTAAGGGGATGAAGACAAAAGACCGAATCCCTTCTTTTCCGATTGGCAGTGGGGGCACATCAGGAAAATCGTTAAGATCAAAGCAACTGTGCGGAATTAGATCGCCGCAACTCCTGAACAGTTACTGGTTCTTGGTGAGTGGTTGTAGTCGATTGAGTCATCTCTGATGCAAAACCTATTAAATAATAGATCAAAATGAATTTTATTCTTCCGGAAGAAAACAACTTAACCATTCGCTCGGTCCAATATCGAGACTTAGCAGCGATTGAATCTCTAGTCAGCAAATCTCAAGAACTCCATCATAGTGGTTCAGCGTTTGCCTTAAGTCAAGACTTGGGCAACCTTCGCCAATGGTATAGCCCCTTAAAACTCTTGAGTCTCTTTCCTAACCCCGCCCAACATCAGTTTTGTTTTTATGTTGCTGAACAAGAAGAACAAGTCGTAGGAGCAATTAAAGTTTCTCCGGCTAATAGGACCCGTAGTACTTGGCAAGTGGAACATATTTTAGTTGACCCCGACTATCCGGTGGCGGGAAAACGGATTGGATCGCAACTGCTTCGGTATTGCTTTGAAAGCATTTGGGAAGCAAGGACTTGGATTTTGGAAGTCAATATTCACCAAAAAAGCATTTTAGGGTTATATCGCAGCAATGGCTTTCAACCATTGGCTCAATTTACGTATTGGTCAATTGCGCCGGAGAAACTGCAGGCGTTAGCGCAACATGAACCGAAACTGCCGAATTTACTACCGGTGAATAATGCCGACGCGCAATTGTTGTATCAGTTAGATACGGTTTCCATGCCCCCCTTACTGCGGCAAGTATTTGATCGTCACATCAATGACTTTAAGCGGAGTTTAATTGACATTACGATTGACCGCCTCCAACAGTGGCTCGGTCAAAAATACACGCGACAAGGGTATGTCTTTGAGCCCCAAAGAAAAGCCGCGATCGCGTACTTTCAATTGAACCAAACCCAAAACAATCAGCCGAATCAGTGTCAATTAACGGTTCATCCTGCTTATACTTGGCTCTATCCCGAATTATTGGCGAAAATTGCTCAATTTTTCTCTGAAACCGAAAACCCGCAACTCCTCCTTGCTTCTGCTGACTATCAACCAGAACGAGAAGAATACCTCGAAGAAATTGGCGCCGAACGGGTGGAACATACTCTCCTCTTATCTCGTTCGGTCTGGCATAAATTAAGAGAAGCGCCTTCTTCCCTGGAAAGATTACAATTATCCGGTGTATTACAAGGGTTACGACCCGGTCGCGCTCCCATTCCTAGCCGTTTGCCCTGGCTCAATTCATTTTCTTACGACTCCCCTGAGGAACAACGAGAACAACCAGAAACTAATTCTGAAGCGGAAGAGGTGGAAGACAATTGAAAGCAAAACTCTCAGTTTTAGGGCTCGATATTGGTAAAAAACGGATTGGAATTGCCGGTTGCGATGGCACCGGATTGATTGCCACACCGATTATGACTCTGGAACGTACCGGGTTTACCGATGATGTGGAACAATTTAAGTATCTCATTACGGAACGCCAAGTGACCCGCTTAGTCATTGGCTTACCCTACGCAATGAATGGTGATCTAGGTCAGCAAGGACAACGCATTGCAAAATATGCACAACGACTAGAAAAAGTTTTAAATCTGCCGATTGAATATGTGGATGAGCGTTTAACGTCTATTGAAGCCGAAGCACGACTCAAAACGAAGCGGGGCTTTTCTCCCCGCCGAGATAAAGCACAAATTGATGCTCATGCCGCTGCTATTATCCTGCAACAGTGGTTAAATCAGCGTCGGACACAGCAAGAAAACCCCGTCAAGACCCAATAACAAATCATTGCCAGGATTCGTGCCGAAAGTGCTATCATGAGAAGTCGCATGACTATCATTGGTAGGATACTGAAGTAAAAGAAACTATGAGTCTGACCCAAGAAAAAAAGCAGAAAATCATCAACGATTATCAAGTTCACGAAACAGATACGGGATCCACAGAAGTCCAAATTGCTATCTTAACGAAGCGGATTACTCGTTTAACTGAACATCTTAAGTTTAACGATAAGGATCACTCCTCACGCCGGGGGCTATTGAAGTTAATTGGTCATCGTCGCAGTTTGTTATCCTATCTACAGAAAGAAAATCAACAACGCTATCAAGACTTAATCCAACGACTTGGTATTCGTGGCTAACCCACCCATTTTTTGTCTAGTTATGGCTTCTCAACCAGAAGAACAACGC
>CAZBPR010000132.1:0-8136 GCA_964493825.1 uncultured Dactylococcopsis sp. | reverse complement strand
TGATTACCAAAGTGAAAACAGCCGATCATACCAATCAGATTTTAGGGAGTTAGTTGATAGTGTTACTGCCAGCCCAGGAGAAGCATAAATTAAAGTCATTCACAGCAACGCAACAGACTACTGTTAGCTAAACGATGAATTTTTGTAATGCAAACAGTTAAAGGAGTTAATGAAGTGGGAAACCAGAGGCGCTTGCACTGTCGTTTTTTATCCATGCAATCTTCCTCTCATTCCCTGTTGCTGGGCAAAAAACTAATCAGAGATTGCGCTCTAAAATGTTAATAATTTAGTCCGAGACAAGCGATAGAAGGAGAAGTTTTTGTAAGGCATTTGTTACAGATTTTAAAGTTTCTTATTGTTTGTATCCGGTGCAGTGAAAGCCTTGCGGTAAACTAAATCTGAACAGTGTCCTTATTTGATAAAAATCCGTTAAGGAGTAAGTCTTAACTATGTCTCATAGCGTAAAAATTTACGACACCTGCATTGGCTGCACCCAGTGTGTTCGCGCTTGTCCTCTCGATGTTTTAGAGATGGTGCCTTGGGATGGTTGTAAAGCCGGTCAAATTGCATCTTCTCCCCGTACTGAAGACTGCATCGGCTGCAAACGTTGCGAAACCGCTTGTCCAACTGACTTCCTCAGCGTTCGCGTCTATCTCGGTGCAGAAACCACCCGCAGTATGGGCTTAGCTTACTAGCGATGATTCTTTCTGGGTGAAACCAACTCATCCCGAGGTAAGGTGGCACCCCTTGTAATCTAACGAATGGGTAGGAGTCTATGTCACATTAGCCGGCAAAACAGGTTAAGTGACGTGAACTCCTACTACTTTATTTAACTGTTCTCTCGTCGCCACAGAGCTAAACCACCGCCTCGTCCTCGCGCAGCAATGTATTGGTCTTCAATCAAGAAATAGCGGAAAAAGGCTTGTTTTTTGATGGGTTCTTGGTAAAAATTATCTTTGCTTTGGTCGCCCCCACGAACATTACCGGAATAAATCACTTTTCCTAAAATTTGTAGGGTTAAATGGGTAAAATCAAAGGCCAAGAGGTTCTGTTTTGGAAAAAACTTCGTCGGTCCAGAAAGTGTAAACCTTAAACCCGCTACACTAACGGAGTTTTCAACATAACCCGGTTCAGCAGCAGTTAAGGCTTGATCAGAATTTTCAGTATAGGATAAATGGATCTTGAGCCAAGAGGGAAGATAACGCCCAGCCCCTAACATCACTCCTGCGCGTTGGCGGGTCTTTTTCGTCCCCGTAATCAAGTGTAAGCGCCACTTGCCAATTAATGATTCATAAGAAACGATCGTTGTTGCTTTTTTTCCCTTTTTTTCTAGGTTGACTAGGGCACTAACCACTACTTCTGGTTTTGGTAGAGAGGACTTAGTTTCTTGAATAGCACTTGCTACTACAGATTGATCGGAAGAAAAATTAGAATGGCTAGCACTCACTGGTGGCTTATTGTTCATAATGGCTTGATTTTGTACGAAGATGTTGACATTTTTCGGCAATTCTCATCAGTTTGAAGGGTTTACGATGCCCCCATTGGCAATGTTGTAACAAAAAATACTACTTTAGATGATGGAATAAGGACAAAGCAGTGTGATGAACTAGCTTTTAGTCCTAAATTTAACGAAAACGGAGAATTTCATGTCCATTTCCTTCCCCACAGCCAATCGGGAATCCCTTGATATTGCGCAACGACTGAAGATTGATGATTTAAGCGATCCAGCAGTTACTGCTAGTGCCAATAATGGTTCTGACTTGATTGCCGGCTTAACCCAAGAACAAAAAACCATTCCCTGTCATTATCTCTATGATGATCGCGGTTCAGAAATCTTTGAGCAGATTTGTGAGTTACCGGAATATTATCCCACACGCACCGAAGCGCAAATTTTAAGAGACTATGGACACGCGATCGCGCAAACGACAGGCAACTGCGAACTGATTGAACTCGGCAGTGGCAGTTCCACTAAAACTCGCCTCCTCTTTGATGCTTACGAAGCCCTAGGAGAATCTTTATACTATATCCCCATTGATGTCAGTGCCGGAATTTTAGAAACCAGTGCCAAACAACTCTTAGCCGATTATCCGAGTTTGAACATTCATGGTTTAATTGGCACTTATCAACAAGCCCTGCAACACCTTCCCCCTTCTCCTTTATCAAAGCGGATGGTATTCTTTCTGGGCAGTTCTCTGGGGAATTTTGCCCCAGAACAGTGCCGAGAAATTTTCCAAGACGTAACGAAAGCGCTGAATCCTGGGGATTATTTCTTATTAGGACTGGACTTACAAAAATCCAAAGCTATTTTAGAACCTGCTTATAACGACAGCCAAGGGGTTACTGCGGAGTTTAATTACAATTTACTCGATCACTTGAACCGTCGCTTCCAAGGGAATTTTAACCGTCAGTATTTCCAACACTGGACATTTTATAATGCTGAACTTGGACAAATTGAAACCTATCTCCGTTCAACCCAGCAACAAATGGTGCATTTAAAAGCCTTAGATTTAACTGTAGAATTTAGGGAAGGTGAAACCATTCATACGGAAATTTCTCGTAAGTTTAACTTGCAAGAAATGGCAAAAGAACTTGCCCAAGCCGAATTAAACGTACTTCAGACTTGGACAGATGCCAAAGATTGGTTTGCACTGGTGTTGTGTCAAGTGACGGCATAAGCAGACTTTGGCAGGCGAAACAGCAGGGAGGGACGATCCCTTCCTCACCGATAATGGCTCTTGAACTAGCAGGACTTAAACCAAGTTCAAGTCCCGCTAAGCGAACTTGCAATAGTTGAGTCCTGTTTTTCATATCATGCTTTTATAAGTTATGGGGAGTGTCTGGATTAAGACATCAGTGCATATGAGCTGGAGATCAGTTTAATTGTCAAAAAACGCTTCATATGAGTCAAGGGATCAATCAACTAAAAAGCTGGCTTCAAGGCAATCTAGCTATCGTATTCGAGTTAGGAATTGGCATTGTAATTATTCTAATTATCTTTCAGTTCTTCATTCGTTTTTTACCTACCTATGTTCATGATCCTAAGTTACGCCTGCAAATTCGTAAGGGAATCTTAGCGATTGAAATTTTCGTAATTTTAATCTTTATTGGCTTAGTTTTTAGTGATAGTTTTCGTCACCTTATTTTTTCTCTTTCTGCGCTCAGTGCTGTTGGTACCCTCGGCTTAAAAGAGTTACCTTCAAGCATCAGCGGTTGGGCTCTCATTACCTTTGGGAAAATATACAAACACGGCGATCGCATTCAAGTGGGAGAGACAGTAGGAGATGTTATTAAAATTGGTCTGACCCGTACCACTTTAATGGAATGTGGAGAATGGTTAGAAGGAGATTCTTATACTGGTCGGTTGGTTCACTTTAATAATAGTAAAGTAATTGAGGAATTTATCTTTAATTATAGTGATCACTTTCCGTTTATTTGGGATGCCGTTTGGGTTCAGCTCGATTACAGCAGCGATCGCGCTTTAGCTCAAACATTAATTCAAGATGCGATTCACAAAGCCGGATCAGATCAATTAGAAATAGCACGTTCTCAATGGTCTTCTTTTCCCCACCAATCTTCTTTAGAAAACGTTAGTTTTGAGCCGAAAATTCAATTAAGTGGCAATAAAGATTATATGAAATTTAAAGTGACTTACGTTGTTGATTATCGTCAACGGGGTCTCATCAAAAATAGATTTTTCCATTCTTTATTGGAAGAGTTTGAGCAGTATCCCGATCAGATTAAATTCCCGCTGGATACTCTCAAACTTTTATCCAATTCCTCAATTTAATGTGGAATGATGTCGATTGCTTTTCCTTTTGCAATCCCCTTAAATTTGTTTTTAAGAGGATTCGACCCATGCCACATTATGAACACAATAGAGTTTAATGAACAAACTTTGGCATCACTTCTGCTGCGGTCATCACCCCATACCAACCCCGGCGGTGAAACTGGGTTCCTGCTTTGAGATAGCCAAAAGCTGTGCCACAGACATTGGCTGCCATGCTGGTTTCATCACCAAGGGTAAAGGTATGGGTCGAAATTTTTCCTTCAAAGGTGCGTCCGGTGATTTGAACATTAGTACTGATCGGTTTCTCGGCATGACGAGTATCCACAACCCCCCCAACTGAAACGCGATCGCGCGGACAAATTCCCGCTAATTCAAGCATTAAGTCATCCGCGTGTTCCATATTTTCGAGCTTCAAAATACCATCAGTTTCCGCTAACAGCGCCGCTACTTCTTCATCGGTCATTGCTTTGGCTTGTTCCACGGTATGACCGGGCAAATGGGCAATATCTTCGCGAATCGTTGCCCGATAAGCCTCCCAGTTGGCAATGCCGACACCAAAGGTAATATTCACGGCATGAATCTCCGCATAGCTTTGCGCTGCCACTGTTGCTGCTGCAGTCAGTAAGCCAGGAGTCGCCCCACAGCCTGTTAAATACGTAATTCCTGCTGCTTCTAACTCGTCTTGCATCCCTAGCAGTTCTTCCATCGCACTGGTTCGTTTCAGGGCATCAACCAACACCCCTTGCCAACCCACATTGATCAATTCTCTAACCACCGAGGCCATAAATGTATTGGGTAAATTCGGGAGGGCGAGGAAATAGCCATCAACGGGATACTGTTGAATTAAATCGCGGATACTGCTTCCTGAGAGCGTGCCCACGCTGTCTAAATGGCCAACGGATCCTTGATGGCGATAACTCTCTAAACAACCTTGCAGGTCTAAGCCCTGACTTTGATAGGCATATCCCTTTTGATCCGCCACAGCGACCCACTGCATTTCTTGTTTGGGCTGTAAGAGGTGGGCTGCCGCTTGTCCCAAACCGCCAAAGCCAAGAATCCCGACATTAATTGGTTGCGTTTGTTGCTTGCTATTCATGCTTAATTAATTGTGAAGCGTTTTTTAATTTTTGTAACAAATTGCCAAGCTTGAGCCTCAGCAATCGCCCCTATTTCCTGAACCGACAAGACAATCTATCTTCCATTCGGCTTGCGCTGTACTTGACGCTTCAAGAAACTTAAGCCAAACTTACAAAGTATTGGGGCAAATTCTCATTAAATCATTAATAATTATCAAAAATCAATGATAATCATTGAGATTCATCAAACTTTATCTTGCCCCAAGTTGTATCTTCACCCTTTACCCTCAGCAAGAAGCCTATGAGCATGGAAACCCTAGAATTTATTATTCGCCCGGATGGGCGAGTTGAGGAAAAAGTTACCGGCATTGTCGGTAACTCCTGTACCGAAGTAACAGCAGCGATCGAAGCCCAACTCGGACAAGTGGTTTCTCAAGAGCAAACTTCAGAATATTTTTCCCAAAACACACTAGACTCTACCACAACGACGACGCAAACCACGACAACTTCTTGGTCTGAGATTACGCCTTCTTGAACAGAAGGCGCCTGCTCAGACCGTTGGTAAATTTTCTTATAGAAACGTTTGTTTTGTTAAATTTAAGTAAACTGGTGCGGAGAATCAGATCAAATGTCACACTTTAGCCAAATTAAAACTCAAATTCGGAATCTTTCTTCTTTGAAAGCTGCGCTCAGCGACATGGATATTAGCTGGAAAGAAGGCCCAGCAACCGTTCGCGGTTATCAAGGACAAACTCATAGCGCAGAAGTGGTCATCGAACAACAGAACCAATACGATGTTGGTTTCCGTTGGAATGGCAGCGAATATGAACTGGTTGCTGATTTACAGTATTGGCAACAACCCTTAACCGTGAATGGCTTCCTCAATCAAGTGAGCCAACGCTATGCCTACCACACTGTGATGAATGCCACTGCGGACGAAGGGTTCCAAGTTGCAGAAGAACAAAAAAATAAAGATGGTTCGATTCGTCTTGTTGTTCAACGCTGGAGTGCGTAATGTCTGACTCAAAAAATCCCAACCGTTCCGGGTTAGAACCCGAATTAGGGGGTATTTTACGTCATAATCCCAACCGTTCCGGTTATGAACCTGAGTTAGGGGGACTGTTTCGAGAGAAGGGAGTTTATGTGGATGAGTTAACTTGTATTGGTTGCAAGCATTGCGCTCATACCGCACAAAATACCTTCTATATTGAACCGGAATACGGTCGGGCACGGGCCATTCGTCAAGATGGGGATACAGAGGACGTTATTCAAGAAGCCATTGATACTTGTCCGGTTAACTGTATCCACTGGGTTGACTATAAAAAACTGAAAGAACTGGAAGCAGAACGGGAATTCCAAGTAATTCCAGTCGCTGGTTTTCCAGTTAGTAAAGGCGTAATTGCTGCCCAACAACGACGCTTGCAAAAGCAACGTCAAAAGCAACAAAAACCTTCTTGAGCGATTATTCAAAGCAACATCCGGTAGAAGCGTTTTCCCTAAGCGTTTCTACCATTATTTATTGGCGATTGGCAAGAAAAAAGTCCAGGTAAAATTTAAGAAAAAAGCAAGATCAGCACCATTCTGCTTAGAGTCTGGTAAAATGACAAAGGTCAATCTAGGCAAGTGTAAGCGTCTTTGACTCAATCGACTACTGAACCCATCCAACTTGATACCCTAACCCAAGAATTGGCAGCGATCCAACAAACTGGTTCTAAACGAATTGCTATTCTTGGTTCTCGTCATGTTCCCATTACGCATCAACAGCTCATTGAAATGATGAGCTATGCACTGGTTTTAGGTGGAAATCGCCTAGTGACCTCGGGAGCAACGGGAACTAACTCTGCTGTTATTAAAGGGGCAATGCGGGCTGATCCAAACCTCTTGACGGTCATTCTGCCCCAAAGTCTGAAACAGCAGCCGAAAGAATCCCGAGATCAACTCGGCCAAGTCATTCATTTAGTCGAAAACCCCGAACAGGATGAACTTTCTCTTGGGGAAGCCAGTGCGTTATGTAACCGGGAAATTATCTCTCGCTGTCAGCAACTGATCTGTTTCGCTTTTCATGACAGCCATACTCTGCTCAAAACCTGTGAAGAAGCAGAAGAAGACCGTAAATTAGTCACTTTATTTTATTTTGATTAAGTCATGGCAACTTCAACTCAGGCTGTACTCCTCTACTCTCTGGCAGGAGGGGCAATTCTTATTTATTTGCCCTTTTTTGCCGTGGGTTGGGGACGGTTACAAGTCGGCTACGACTATTATGCGCCTCGCGCTATGTTCGATAAACTGCCACCTTATGCCCAACGAGCAACGTGGGCACACCAAAATGCCTTTGAATCCTTTATCTTTTATGCCCCAGCAGCCATAATGGCTTATGTCACTGCTGTTGACTCGCCAGTGGCGTTTTGGGCAGCGATTGCCTATTTAGTGGGGCGTTCTTTTTATCCAATTTTTTATATTGCCAATATCGCCCCGGCGCGATCATTCATGTTTGCCTTAGGCTCGCTCAGTAGCCTCATTTTATATGGACTGAGTATTTTAGAAATTAACGCCGCAATTTAATTTCTTAATTGTTGAACTCACCCTTACTTTAAGCTATGGCTTCCAATTACACCTTTGATATTGTTAGCGACTTCGATCATCAAGAAATGCTCAATGCCGTTGATCAAACCCGACGGGAAATTGAAAATCGGTATGACCTCAAAGATACTCAAACCAGTCTTGAACTGACTGAAGATGCAATTACGGTGAATACGGATAGCGAGTTCACTCTCAATACAGTTCACGATATTCTTCGTAATAAAGCGGCGAAACGGAAGCTTTCCCAAAAAATCTTTGAGTATGGCACTGTTGAATCCGCAAGTGGCAATCGTGTCCGTCAAGTCATTACTTTAAAACGAGGAATCGATAAAGAACTGGCGAAAGAAATTACTAAAAAAATCAAAAACGAATTTAAAAAAGTCCAGCCTTCCATTCAAGGCGATAGTGTTCGCGTTTCCAGTAAATCCAAAGATGATTTACAAGAAGTTATTCAATCCCTGAAAGAAACTGACTACCCGGTACCACTGCAAATTACCAACTACCGTTAATCCCTTACACTGCGATAAAATTGAATCGTATCCACCACGAAACGGGAGTCTAGTCATGGGCGAAGCGAAACGTCGAAAAGATGCCTTAGGAGACAAATATGGTCAAGAGAAAAAGCTAATTCCTTGGTTGGGAATTAGTAAAAAAGATGGAGAACGCTTTGTGAAATTGACAACGCGTGGGGCG
>CAZBPR010000131.1:0-8232 GCA_964493825.1 uncultured Dactylococcopsis sp. | reverse complement strand
CTGTCAAGAATTTCCCCAACAGATTACCATTGGCATTGATGCCCGAAATGGGAAAGTTGCCACTCGCGGCTGGTTAGAAACCTCGGAAGTGATGGCAAAAGACTTAGCGCAACAAATGGCAAATCAGGGTGCAGCAGCGATTATTTACACCGATATTCATCGGGATGGTACCCTTTCTGGTCCCAATCTTGATGCCCTCCGCAACTTAGCCGAAAATGTGTCGATTCCGGTTATTGCTTCAGGGGGAATGAGTTCTATCACTGACTTACTGAGTTTACTGGCGCTTGAACCCATTGGTGTGACTGGTGCTATTTTAGGACGCGCCCTTTATGCCAATAAAATTGACCTCAGAGAAGCGGTGCAAGCAGTGGGAAATGGACGTTTACAAGATGTCCCTCTCAACGGAGATTTCTCCACGTTTGCTTAATTTTGCTTTGCCCCCAGCTTTGGGGGAATCTAGCATGAGACACTGAAGTTAACCACAAAGACACAAAGAACACAAAGAATGGGTTAATCCTGAGTTTGCTGATTCCTAAAAGATGCCCTCATAAATATCTTCTAGGGCAATTTCGATGCCTAATGACTTTAACTCGATGATGTTGGTTAAGTCTTCTAAAATTTGCAAGTTCCATTCCTTCCCATTTCTCCGCCGATAAACCATCACCGAACATTTTTCCTGATCCACTAATACATATTCTTGAAGCATTTCTAAACTGCGATAAAAGCCAAATTTTCGCCCTTGGTCATAATCTCGCGTTGACTCTGATAAAACTTCAATAATCACAACAGGATTTGTCACCGTTGTTTGAGTATTTTCATAATAAATGGGGTCGCCATCAAGAATCATTAAATCAGGATAAGTGAAAACCTCGTTGGCTGGAATCCATAACCGCACATTTTCTGAATAGAGTCTTCTTCCCTGCTGGCGTAGACTTGGCTTGAGAAAAACACATAAATTAGTCACGATTTCATTATGTCTAGTGGTTCCTCCCGCCATTGGTATCATTTCTCCATTAATCAATTCGTGGCGGATTTCGGCTTCTGATTCCAACTCTAAATATTCTTTGGGAGTATAAAGTTTTTGCGTTAATTGAGTCACCATAATTGAATATAAAATGCGTCAATATTTACTACCGATAATTGGAATAAGGCAGAGAAAATAACCTCATTATTACTTGGATATTATCAATTTTATATCAGAGAGTATCCAAGGCTTACTGCTGATTTTTTTTATGTACTATGTTAATTAATTTTTTGTTGAAAACTAGTGGCACTTGGATTAATATTTTAACAGTTCTTATCGGAACAACAATTGGACTTTCTTTGAAACAACGACTGCCGCCAAAAATTAAGGTTATTATTCCCCAAGGCATTGGTTTACTCACACTTTGGTTAGGGTTTTCAATGGCAGGAGAATTGTCTCAAGTGAAAGTTGGAAACTTTCCGGGGGTTATTTTAGGGTTAATATCGATTATTATTGGCGGTGCGTTAGGAGAATGGTGGTGTATTGAAGAAAGATTAAATGGAATTGGGGATTGGCTAAAATATCGATTTCGTTATTCGGGACAGTTTACGGAAGGATTTGTTGCCACTAGTATTTTATTTTGTGTGGGACCGGTTGCGCTGGTAGGAAGTATTAATAATGGATTATTAGGCGATAACACGTTACTCGTTTTAAAGGCAATTATGGATGGCATTTCATCAATTCCTTTTGCCAGTCGTTATGGAATCGGTGTCGGTTTTTCGATATTTGTAATTTTAATTTATCAAGGGGGAATTTCTTTACTTGCGGGATTATTTGCTACTAATTTTACTGATCCAGCGAATCATCCTCTGATTCTATTAATCACGGGGATTGGTGGTTTAATGATCCTAGGAATTGGTTTGAATTTATTAGAAATTGCCAAAGTAAGAGTGGCAGCATTTCTCCCCGCATTAATCATTGCACCTTTTCTTTATCACTTAATTCAGTACTTTGGAATTTAAATCATCTCTGGGCTAACGGTGCTTTTTTAGAGGTTCAAGAAGATAATCACTTGCATAATGATCAGTAACTGATGTCGTCTCAATTCCCCCGAGTCAATAAAATTCAAACCTATTCAACAAAGTATCCGTGGGACTCCCCCACCTGTTCCGAGGTGGGGGAGGAAAGCGGGTGAGGCGAGACCGCTCGATGCGGTTGAGACTCACAACCTCTTAGGCTACACATAAGCCATTTGACCTCCTGATTAGGGTTGTTTTTGACATTGAGTATTGTCCGATTCGCCTCCATTGCCAGTCATACAGCGACACAACCTGATTGACTTTGCTGTAGCCGCCAATGTAGCCAATAGACTCGGTTTTGCCTTTGGTAGCACGCACTAAATCACCTACCCTAAGACCCCAAGGGGTAATGGTTCCGCCTTTGCGTTTTCTAACTCCGTTTTGACTGGGAATCTCAAAGTGAAGCTGGCGACGGAATACGCCGTATTCCTTTCCACGTTTGACTGCACCAGGGCGAGTAATGATACGAAACTGAGAATTGGTTATGGTGACATGACCTTTCCAAGTTTTACCGTGACCACGAGAACTGTGAAAACGTCGAAATTGAATGAAATAACCGCACGCCAAAGCAACACCATCAACAGAATGGGTTTCGGGCTTTGCCTCAGATTTGTTTTGCTTATCCTTAACCAGTCCCAAGACAGTACGAAGCTGAGAAGTCCCGTTGCCGTCTTTCTGCCAGCCCTCACGCACATAAACAGGGGCTATCTTTTCTAATTCTGAAATACAGAATTTTTGTCCAATCATCACTGGGCTGAATCCCTTCCCAGAAAGCGCACCCTTGCGCCCACTAGTCAGGTCAACATCAGCCCTCACTTTCTCGTAGCCAATTGCTGTGATGGGATAGATAGCAGCAATCTCTTTTACCACTCGAATTTCCAATTGTCGAGATGCCCGAATAGAGGGAGCTAGCTTTTTGCCTTTGCGATTATTGAACCGCTTTTGGCGATGATTTCGCAGCTTGAACGGAACCTCTCGATTGATACGTCGAGAACGACGACTACGACGCAATAAGCGACGTTGATCCATCCGTGCTCGCACCCTAGCAAAGGGCAAAATCAGATGCAGTTGCAGCAATGTGCATTTTGCCGACTGTACACCAACCCCTGAATACGATTTACCAGGATCTAGTCCCGCCACAACAGGTTGGGTTTCAGTTCCTGATGGTTCTTCTAGCAACTGAACGTAGTACACGCCCAAATCGCTCCACTTGCCAACAGCACGATCTGACTCTACCCATTTACGGGCACGACTAGGCTTGGTCGGCATTAGCGGTTTATTATCTTTGGAAACCACGGGAGTTCGGTTCATAGGAGATAATCCCTCCGAATTAGCGCTTCGACTTCGCTCAGCGCTAAAGCCGAGCGGAGTCGAGGCTTTAGGTTTATGTCTCTTACGCCACGGTTAACGCTGTGTCCTGGACTAACCCAGTTGGACGAGATTCCGCCCCCTTACATCTAATCCAAACTAGAGAAACATCTGGAAGTGTTTACTCGTTAACCGCTCATGGCTCTATTCGCAGCTACGGGAAGGTGCTCTCTCCCCACTCCCCCACCTCACGAAGTAGGTGGGGGTCATTGAACGGCTGTAACTCTTCTCCAATTCGTGCTATCTCTTTGTTTAAATCTATCTTTTGCTGAGACGTTAACTCAGGAGAACGAGAAAGATCAGTGAGCTTTTTCCTTTGCGTTTCCAACTTTTTAATTTCTTGGATCAGTTGCGGATTTTGTTTCTCTGCTATCCCTCGAATATTAATGTTTGGCGTATCTTCGTAAGTTCCAGGAGTGGCAATGCCAAATCGTAGAATCAAACCTTCTTTGTAATAGCTGGATTGACATAAATGTTTGGCAAGGCTCTTCATTGCTGTATCCACTGCCGTATTGCTATGAGCGAGTACCAAAACCGATTCACCAGCATGAACCAGCGATGCTACTGTTAAACCAAGGGTACTGGTTTTACCAGTTCCTGGCGGTCCCCAAATAAAGCTAACTGAATGTTGAAGAACATGAGTGATCGCTTGTTCTTGGTATGAGTTATAAAGGAGTTTTTTGCCAGTCTGCTCTGTAATGCGAATGGCGTACTGTTGAAATTCTCTATGGTTTGATAGCTGAGAGTTTGGACTTGAACTCAATAGCGTTTCAGCAAGTTTTCGATGGGCATTTGGATGAACCAGTGCGCTGTCAAGACGTTTTTGAAGTTCTTGGAGTAAAAACCAAGGTTCAGTCACCATTCGCGCTGATGTAATTTTTTCTCCAATATTCACCTCAATGGCAATCAGAAGATTAAAGCCCTCCACTGATAACAGTGTTCCCGGATGTTTTTGTTTTTGGTAAATAATGTCGATGGGCGTGTCATCGGGAAAGCGAATCTCGGTGTCCGTGGTAAATGAGTAAATGTACTTGCCATTGCGTTTTCCAATTTGATTTCCGTCAGTGATAGCAGTAGTTTGTCCTCCCACTTTTCTTAATTCTTTGATTTCATCCGCTAAGGCTTGATGAAACTGTTTCTGATAGCCTTTGAAGGAAATAGCGGTCTGGTGAGTGGTTCTAGTCATGATTGC
Organism: uncultured Dactylococcopsis sp.; assembly: GCA_964493825.1. Lineage (GTDB taxonomy): Bacteria > Cyanobacteriota > Cyanobacteriia > Cyanobacteriales > Rubidibacteraceae > Halothece. The sequence goes on along the minus strand of CAZBPR010000131.1, from coordinate 3,629 downwards.
ACCTTGATTCAAAGGTGATGTCTGAGGCTTCTTCTTTCCCATCACAACTGGTATCACTAAGAAGTAGCTGAGTCATCTCGATACCTAGTCTTAGTCTTTCTTGAAAGAAATCACGTTTATTAAGTGAATTCTATATCCCTTTAGCATACGTCGATGCTGAAAAAAGCATTCTGGTTTTGAAACAATTCTTATAAAACTAATTGATCAAAGTAAAAGCAAAGTAGCTGGAGCTAATTGCTAGCAAAAATAAGTGCTTTTGCGTAAATCGAAATAACCCAAAACGAAGAGTAAGCAATAAAAAATTAGTATTTTCCGAGATTAATTAACTCTGAAATTCGATGGAAAAACTTGTCAAATCTGGAATAGAGTTGATTTTTTATTTGATTTGTCTCTAGTTAGATTCACTTCATTTAGTGCCACTAAAATATGGCAAGCCAAATCACTTTTATCAAAATCCATTACAAAAACTTAGGAAATCCTTATATTTTTGCTTTAATTTCAAGGAAATGATTGTCCTAAAAAGCGATATAATCACAAATAAGTTGCGACTAAAGGAAGGATTAGGCAGAGTTCAAATAGAGATTGAACGTGATTAAGCTCATTCAAGAATAATCACCTTTAGTTAATGGCTTGTAATGTTGATTGATGATTAATGCAGATGGTGGTGGAAATGAATACCCTAGCTCCTGGAGCGCGAATTGAACTTAGAGATGCCGAGTGGTTGGTGCGCTCTACTGCAAGAACAAAAGGTGGTTCGCAAGTTGTGAATGTGGTTGGGGTCAGCGATTTTATTAAAGATCGTCACTCTTGCTTCACCACTGATCTAGAACCAGATTTGCAGATCCTCGATCCCAAAACCACCAAACTGGTTCAAGATCAATCAGAAGCGTATCGACACTCTCTTCTGTTCATTGAGGCTCACCTACGGCAAACCGCACCGACCGATTCTCATCTCTATGTGGGTCAGCGCGGGGTGATGGATGTTTTACCGTTTCAGCTTGATCCGACGGTGAAAGCCTTACAGATGCCGCGACAACGACTGTTGATTGCTGATGCGGTGGGACTGGGGAAAACGCTGGAAGCAGGGATTCTGGTCTCTGAATTGATCCGTCGTGGGAAAGGTCGTCGGATTTTAGTAGTAACAACAAAGGGGATGTTAACTCAGTTTCAGAAAGAGTTTTGGGCGCGTTTCACGATTCCGTTAGTGCGATTGGATTCAGTAGGATTTCAACGGATTCGATCGCGCATCCCGACTAATCATAATCCCTTTTATTATTACGACCAGACCATTATTTCCATTGACACCCTCAAGCAAGAACGAGAATACCGCAACTATATTGAAAACGCTTACTGGGATGTGATTGTCATTGATGAAGCACATAATGTCGCCCGTCGCAACCGTGGACAAGGAGCATCTTTAAGGGCGAAATTAGCTGAACGTCTCGCCACCCGTTCCGATGCTTTGATTTTACTCTCGGCAACTCCCCATGATGGGCGACCCGAAAGTTTTGCCAGTTTGATGAATATGCTCGATCCCACCGCGATCGCGAATGAGAAGGATTACACGAAAGACGAAATCCGCGACCTATATGTCAGACGGTTTAAGAAGGATGTGGCGCAACAGTTGGCGCAAAACTTTCCCGAACGAGAACTGTTACCCGTAGAAGTCCCTGCTTCGGAGATTGAAGAAAGGGCGTTGCATTGTTTAGACGAGTTAAAGCTAACAAATACGGATGCGAGGCGCAAAGCAGGAAAGTTATTCAAGACGACATTGCTGAAAGCGATGCTCTCTAGTCCCATGGCTTGTTTGGAAACTGTCAAAGGACAAGTAAAGAAATTGGAGAAGGACGGACAATCTAATGCAGATCTCCAAGAATTACAGGAATTACAAGGAATTCTGGAACAAATTAAAGCGAAACAGTTTTCCAAGTATCAGCGACTGTTACAACTCATCACCTCAAATCAGGAGGGAGACTTTGCTTGGACAGGAAAAGAGGCAAAAGACCGCATTGTGATCTTTACCGAACGCTTGGAAACGATGCGCTTCCTGAAAGAGCATTTACAGAAAGATTTATCCTTAAAAAAAGACGCGATCGCGACCCTAGATGGGGGAATGTCCGACGTTGACCAAATGGCGGTTGTGGAGAGTTTTGGTCAGGAAAAATCCCCGTTAAGAGTGTTAATTGCCACTGAGGTGGCTTCAGAAGGAACGAGTCTTATTAGATAGCGGTGAATATTTGCCCATCATTGGCTGTGAAACCAAAAATAATGATCTACCCCAACTGTGGATATTAGAAGCACTTCCAGACGCGGGTGAGACGACGGATGTCTTGTCTTTATCCTTGGATGCTGTTCAGTTGACAGAGGAAGATAACCCAGCCTTTTGGCAAGAGAAAACCTTTGAAGATATTATCTCTGATGATGTGTTTGGAGAAGAACAGCCCCCACGTTGGGTGATTCTCAGCAGTATGGATCAACTGGTATTAATCGATCGCTTTAAGTGGAATGCGTCCCGTCTGTTGCGGTTTGATTGGAATGAAATTTTCGCCCAGAAAGACACCGATACGTTACTCGCCACTACAACTTTACTGCATCGGGAACATACTTGTCCTAGTGAAGGAACGGCTTATCTGGATCAGTTGGATGAAAACTCCCACCACCATGCTTATGAAGTGTCGGAAGACCTGAAATATGCGCTACGCCAATCAATTGAGCGTTTAGGGAATGAAGCGATTCATTATATCCGTTACAAGGCAAAAAAAGGGGTATTTCATGATCGCGTTAACCCTGATCAACTCACCTTAGAATGTCTGCGCTATATGTATCGCTTACTGTTCATTTTCTACATTGAAGCGCGGAAAGAGTTAGGTTATGCCCCCATGAAGTCGCAGACGTACCGCGAGGGCTACAGTTTAGAATCATTGCGAGAGTTAGAACAAACTGAGTTACGCACCGAAGAAGACCGAGAAGGCTATTTTCTCGATAAATCCCTGAAAAAACTATTTCACCTCATCTGGGAAGGTTATCCCCCCGAAAGTGAACAAACGGCTTTAAATTGGAATAATAACGAAGCAATCATTAACGATACCTTCCAACTCTATCCTCTCAAAAGTCATCTCTTTGATCCAGAGCGTCTTCCCCTTCTCAACCGCGTCAAGTTTCGCAATTGTGTGTTACGGGACATTATCGAGTGGATGTCCTTATCTCGGGAAGGGAGGAATAAGCGCAGAGGACGCATTTCTTATGCTCAGTTGGGCATTAACCAGTTAGGGGCGGTTTATGAAGCCTTACTCTGTTTTCGGGGGTTTTTCGCCGAAAATGACTTGTATGAAGTGAAACCTGCTGATCAAGATAAACCCAATGCGTTAGAGGTGGGCTATTTTGTCAGCGCCGAAGACTGGGAGAAATACAAAGAAGAAGAACGGGTTTACGACGAAAATGGAAAGCCCAAGTGTTATGAAAAAGGAACGTTTATCTATCGTTTAGCGGGGCGCGATCGCGAGATTTCTGCTTCTTACTATACTCCAGAATCCCTCACCCGTTGTCTAGTAAAATACGCCTTAAAAGAACTCCTCAAAGATAAAACCGCCGATGATATCCTCCAGTTAAGCATCTGTGAGCCAGCAATG
>CAZBPR010000130.1:0-8517 GCA_964493825.1 uncultured Dactylococcopsis sp. | reverse complement strand
CTGTCGCCTCCGTGAAAGGGAGGTGTCCTAGGCCTCTAGACGATGGGGGCTTGTTGTTTAGTCCTTTAATAATCTAACGTAGCTTTTGGGGACTGTCAACATTTTTCCAAAAAAATCTGAGATTTTTTAGATGTTACGCTCACTAAGAACCATGACGTAGTTTTGAAAGCTGTTTTTGAGCGTGCGGATCAAGGGCATTGATCAAGAAACGTCCTTGTGGCTTTTGGCGCGATCGCTGCTTGGTTTTTGTCTTGCGTCTTGCCCAAGTGACATCGTTAGCCAGTTGTTGCGCAGACAGCCATTCCGCACCATAACCGGAAACCGTCAGCTGTTGTGCTCGATCTGAAGTTGCCACAATTAATCGTTGCTGTACGACTCTTCCTTGACGGGAATTGGTGGCACAAAATTTTTCGATGTAGGTATCGGCGGTTTCCCCATAAGCCGTGTAGTAAACGGACAAATAGGCTGTGGGCGTTTCGCGAAATTTGGGGGTACTTTGGAAGTGAGCATCAAACACGACTTGGGCATGATATCCTTTGCTTGCCGTGTAGTTGATTAAGGTATCGACAAGCTGATCGCGAGCAGCCTCTAAATCGCGATCGCGCAGGGACTTGAGCTCAGACCAAGCGCCAATGATATTATATCCATCGACTAAAAGAACTGGCGGAGAGGTAGGAAAAGACATTGTTCTGCATTAAATTTATCTAAAAGGACAAGGATTCTCGAAATTAGTCATCGTATGTCCACAATGATAATCTGAATTGCATTGACCTGTCTCTATCTTTTTGCTTGATATGATGGAGAACGGATTCTTTATTTTTGGAGCAATTGTTTATGAGTCGTCGTTGCCAACTGACGGGCAAAAAAGCAAATAATGCCTTTGCGATTTCACACTCTCACCGCCGAACGAAGAAGCTACAGAATGCGAATTTGCAAACGAAGCGAGTGTGGTGGCCGGAAGGAAACCGTTGGGTCAAACTAACCCTTTCGACCAAAGCCATTAAAACTCTACAAAAAAAGGGGTTACAAAAAATGGCAAATGAAATGGGCATTAATCTTAACAAGGTTTAAGAAGTTACTAGAAAATGGCCTGCTAATTGGATCATACTCTACCTGAGGGCAGGTCATTTTTATCTCAATCAGAGTTATTGTTAATCACGTCATGGTGAGTTGCCATGACAAAAACTGGTAATGGCGCGAGTGAGGATTTAATTGAGCGCGAAGACATCGAACCGGAAAAATTGATTTGGATTATACTGATCACAGTCACTTTTTTCCTAATTAAAGAATAGTTTTTGATGGACTTAAATACAGTTTTGCGCCTCCTCGTTATCATTTCCTGCTGCTCTTTAATCGCCCGAGTAGTGATTTCTCGTAAGAATTGGGGATGGTTGGGAGTTGCAACTGGTATCCTGACTGTTACTGTTGTCTGTTTATTGATAATTCCTGAACAAGCGGGAATTATTGGCGGTATTTTCTGGTTAGTTTTTGTCCTAATGCCCATTCTTGGCTTAAGGCAAGTCAACTATTTAATTTATCAAGAAAAATTTAAACCAGCTCGACAGTTAGCTTCTTTTTTATCTTGGTTGCATCCCGGTGATGGTTGGCAAGAGCAACCACGATTTTTACGAATTTTAGAATTAACCAAAAAAGGAGAACTGGAAAGAGCACAAGCACTTTTAAATCAGTCGTTTAAAAAAACGAATTATGGGTTTCAGTATACAGCAAAAGCAATTAGATTTCGGATTGAGGCGCGTTGGGAAGATTATTTATACTGGTTACAAACGGAAATTTCTGATCAGGAATTATGGGGAAATTCAACGCTTGCCACTGTTTATTTAAGAGCCTTAGGAGAAGTTGGTGATTTAAATGGTTTAGTGTGGGCGGCTCAAACGCATCAACATCAACTGCGGAAGTTAGGCGGTTCACTGGCAATTAATTTAGCACGTTTATATGTGTTTTCTTTTGCTGGTGATGTTCAATCTGTTAAAAAACTGTTGAATTCACTGCTCAAGGTTTATCCTCAAAATGTCCAGGATTTTTGGTTGGCAACCGCTGAAATAGCATCGGGTAATGAGGAAACAGGACAAAAGATATTATTTAATATCCAAGATAAAGATATTGCTCTCGAAGCAGCAATCGCATCTCGGCTCACTCAATCCTGTACAGAAGCAAAGTTGGTTTTAACTGCTGAGTCACTGCGTATGATTGCAGCGATTCAAAAGAATTTACAGGAAGAAATTAATTATGGCGGTGCGATTAAATTAACACCGACTAAAGCTAATACAACTTATAGTTTAATCGTTATTAATATTCTCATTTTTATTTGGGAGATCAACCAAGGTGGGAGTCAAAATTTAGAAACTCTTTACCAATTAGGAGCAGCCGTTCCTAATGCAGTGATTTCTGGAGAACCTTGGCGAATTTTGACTGCTAATTTTCTTCATTATGGTTCAATTCACCTGACCAGTAACCTTTTAGGATTATGGATTCTGGGTCCTTATGTGGAGTTTTATGTAGGTTGGATTCGCTATTTAATCATCTATTTTATAAGTGGAATTGGGGCAATTTCAGTATTTACAGGTATTGCCCTAGCTATGGGAGAAGGTGATGAATTATTAGTCGGAGCATCTGCAGCAATCATGGGATTAATGGGGGCAACTTTTATCATTTTGTGGCGAGGATGGCAACAGGAGAAGTCAAAAATTGCCAAAGAACGGTTACAGTTAGTGATGCTTATTATTGGTTTACAAGTTGTCTTTGATTTGACTGTAGCCAATGTCAGCTTTTTAGGGCATTTCTCTGGTTTAATTTTTGGCATTGTGATGACCCACATCCTATTAATTTTTACTCATCAAAAACCATAAGAAGTAGATGCTCCCATTTTTAAATCACGCTCTGTACCCACTCTTTTCCAACTGGATGGAAGCGTAATCTTGACCTATTTGGGGAGTTAACCATCGAAGCGTGAGGGTTGACCTCGCACTTCCGTAAAGAGTTTTCCTTGATGATCAGTAAGTTGTCTGCCAACAATTGTCGTTTGTGCCCAACCCGTAACGTTCTAACCTTCAAAGGGACTCTAACCCCATTTACCGAATCATATCTCGGCGCGACGCGCTTTTATTAGGAATTTTATAGGCTAAGTTCTAAAATAGTAAAGTGTCAGACAAGAACAGCTTACAACTTAAATTTAGATTCCGATTCGTGACTCAATGCCTGAAAATAATGTAGAAAATCCCTGGGTAGAAGGACTGAAAACCTTAGCTTTAAGTGCGGTGTTAGCCTTTGGCGTTCGTACCTTTGTTGCCGAAGCGCGGTACATTCCTTCCACATCGATGTTACCGACCTTGAAAATTAATGATCGTCTCCTGATTGAAAAGATTGGCTATCGGTTCACTGCTCCAGAAAGAGGAGATATTGTTGTTTTTTCGCCTACAGAGGCGCTAAAGGAACAAGGCTATGATGATGCTTTTATTAAGCGGGTGATTGGTCTGCCGGAAGAAACGATTCAAGTTAAGGGAGGCGTCGTAACAGTAAATGGACAGCCTCTCATGGAAAATTATGTGGCTGATGAACCGGATTATGATTTTGGTCCGGTCACTGTTCCCGAGGGTCACTATCTGGTTTTAGGAGATAATCGGAATAATAGCTATGATTCCCATTATTGGGGATTTTTGCCCCGTGAAAATATTATTGGTCGTGCTGCAGTGCGGTTTTGGCCCCTAGGTCGGATGACATTAATTGACGACCCGTCTTATTCCCAATCAGCACAAGAAAGGCTGCAAACACCCTAGATGACTGTTGCGCATTTACACTCTGGGTGTTGCTTGATTGTCGTTGCTAAACGCTGTAAGCACAAATTAACCACCTTTACACAAGAATTGATGCTGTTTAGACGGTTTCGAGCCAATCATAAATTCGTTCAAGTTGTTCTAAGGTGATTAAACCATATTGCCAGAGCAGCATCGGTAATGGATCCGTATTGCTTTGGCAATGGCGTTGCGCGATCGCGATCGAGTCATTGGAAATTGCTAATTCTTCTTTCAAAAAGCGTAGGAATTTGGCGTAGGTTGTTGGCATCATGGGTTTTATCCTCATTGATAATCTTAGGAGTAAGTTAAACATTAAATATGAAAACTGAGTGAACCCTGAGTTAAGCTAGAGACAAATGTGAACTTCCTCCTCTTGATTCAGAAGATCATTATTTCAATAGCCGGATCAATTAAGATAGGTTCTACGGAGCTGTGCTTGAGCTATAGCTTTATCTTTTCTTAACCGTAATGAAAAATGACTTGAGAGGTGTAACAAGTGTTTTCTTTGCCGTTACCGCCTCCAATGGAGTCAGGAAGTAAAAAGTGCTTTACGAAATTGTTGGTTGCAAAGACTAATTACAGAGTTTAGATTAAATCAAGGTTTGACCAACTCTATCTCTTGATTGATCCTGCATAGCGCTTGGGATCAGCACCAAGGAGGACATCAGAAGATTAAACTCCTCAGGAGAGGTTGCCTTAAAAAAAAGATTACTATAGTAAACCAATATTATATCCATACGTAGGTGAATGTGCAACTTCCCGGCACAAGCGTCATAAAAGTTAATTACCTCTGGCTAAAGCTTGCTGAGACGCGAGCAATCATTGATAATAAACAATTGATTGTTTTTCTTTATTGCCAAAAAAAATTATTATTCAGTTTAAATTGAGTTCATTTATGTTTAAAACAATTGTTCCTGGTCAACGCTTTTCTGCATTTGCGCTAGTTTGTACGGTCGCCCTTGCTTGCTGGCTTTGGTTAATGCCGAGCGCGATCGCGGGATTAGATGATGACCGTTATGATGGTAATATTTTTGCGTTGTATGCCGGCAATGGTTCGTTAGTTCCCCCCCGCGTCTCTCTGGCTGAGTCGATGAAAGGGGGAAAACCGAGTCTGCTTGTGTTTTATTTGGAAGATAGCAAAGACTGCAAAGCCTTTTCTGTAACCGTGTCTGAGTTACAACGCTATTATGGGCGAGCCGCCAGTTTTATTCCGATTAATGTCGATATGTTAAGGGATCAAGACGAATTCCAGCCCACAGAAGCGGGTTACTATTATCGTGGACTGGTTCCGCAAACAGTGATTATTGATCAAGAAGGAAAGGTTGCCTTCAATGAAGTGGGACAAGTTAGTTTTGAGCGGATTGATGATGCTTTTCGTGAGGTATTTGACTTATTGCCTCGTTCTAAATCAAAAGAATTAAAGCGTCGCTCATTGAATAATATCAATGTGGGCTTAGAAGAGTCCGACAAAGAAGAGTAATGATTTAAGCCGTTTGATCAGAAAACGCGCTAAATAAGTGCGCCAAAATGGTATTTGAAAATAAGAGCCCTTCGGGATCAGCCAGTTGCAAGTGTCCCCAATGATGATGATTGGCGTGACGTAAAATTACCCAGTTGTGCTCTATGTAAGGTTCCAAAATCTGAATTAGATATTGGACTTTTTCCGAACCAAATTGGTGCGCGATCGCGCTTAAGTCAATCCCTTCAGTTAATCTTAAACCCAGCATCAAAATTTCCAATAGTTGATCATCAGGATCAAGATGGGTCGTTTGATGCAACTCATGATTAGGATCGCTCAAGGTTTCAACCCAACTCGCATACTCACGGCGCGTGCGCGGTCGGGTCAAACGTTGTCCGCCTAAAAAACTGGCTGCCCCCATACCGAACCCATAATAAGGCTGATTCTCCCAGTACACTCGATTATGGCGACATTGGGAGTCTGGGTAAGCATAATTACTAATTTCGTAGTGGGTGTAGCCAGCAGCAATTAATTTTTGCTGAGTTAGACGATACATTTCGGCAGCGGTTTCATCGGGGGGTAAGGGTAATTTCCCGGCTTCCGCTTGCCGTTCAAAGGCAGTTCCCGGTTCGATAATCAAGTCATAACAAGAAAGATGAGGGGGAGATAACGCAATGGCTTGGTCAAGGGTAGCGTCCCATTGCTCAAGGGTTTGTTGGGGTAAACCGGAGATTAAATCGAGGCTAAAGTTCGCAATCTCTAATTGTTCAAATTGCGCGATCGCGCGATGAATATCATCAACCCGATGCGTTCGTCCCATTTGGGCTAACAATTCATCTTGAAACGCTTGTACGCCTAAACTGTAACGGTTAATCCCCAGCTGTTGATAAGCCTTTAGTTGCTCAAGATCAAAGGTTTGCGGATCAATTTCGATGGAAATTTCTGCATCTTTAGCGATGGAAAAAGAGTGATCTAAAGTCGCCAAAATTTTTTCCAGTTCCGATACCGGTAACAAAGAAGGGGTTCCCCCACCAAAAAAAACCGTGTTCAAACTTGCAGTCGGAAACCAATGAGCCGTCAAACGAATTTCTTGACATAATAGGGTGACATATCGTGCCATTGCCTGAGCCCGGTTCAGCGTTCCTCCGCCATCCCCAATCACACTAATTGGGAAATCGCAGTAATAGCAGCGACGACGGCAAAACGGAATGTGAATATAAGCGGAACTTGTTGGCAAAATCATTAATCAATTATTAACGAATTAACCTGGATTGACGATTCCCATCTTAAGGAAGACATGATTATTACAGAAGCGTTCACAATAGGAGATAGGAAAAAGGACAAAGCAAACGTTAAATATTATGCTGTCTCAAACAGAAATGGCTGAGTCTAAGCCTTGGTCAAGCAAAGATATAATAGGAGTTTAATTCCGATCCTAATCGTGATCATAATTTTTCCATTGGACAATACTCATGATTGATGTCATCATCGTTATCTTATTCGTTCTTACTGCTGCCAGTTTAGGGTTTGGCAGTATCGACTTACTACCAGACACGGCTTTAGATTCTGTCACCAACATTGAAGCCCTGCGTTGGATTATTGGCAGTTTTACCGCCATTATTGGTTTAGCCGTCGGACTAACCGCACAAACGTTCTATCGTCGTTTAGAAAAGCAAATTCGCCAAACGCCCATTGAAGTGATCCTGACTCGTTCGGTCGGACTTGCTATTGGGTTGTTGATTGCTAATTTAATGTTAGCCCCCATTTTTCTATTCCCCATTCCCGAACAATTGAACTTTGTTAAACCTTTAATTGCCATTTTAGGGAGTGTCATTTTTGGTTTCCTGGGGGTTACCCTCGCTGACACGCACGGGCGAACCTTTTTACGACTGATTAATCCCAATAGTATGGAATATCTTTTAGTGGCGGAAGGTACCCTCAAATCGGCAACCACAAAGGTCCTCGATACCAGTTGTATTATTGATGGACGTATTGAAGAACTCCTTAATACAGGCTTCATTGAGGGGCAATTGATTATTCCGCAATTTGTCTTACAAGAATTACAGTATCTTGCCGATACAGCCAATGACCAAAAACGAGTGCGGGGTCGTCGAGGCTTAGATATCCTCAAACGGATGCAACAAGAGTATCCCGAACGAATTGTGATTAACAGTTCGGATTATGACGATGTTTATACCGTTGATGCAAAATTGGTGCGCTTTACTCAAGAAATTAATGGGGTTTTACTCACCAATGATTACAACTTGAATAAAGTCGCTGACTTACAGAAAGTATCGGTGCTCAATGTTAATGATTTAGCCCAAGCGGTTCGTCCCATCTATCTTCCCGGGGATACACTGGAGTTAAAAATTCTCAAACAGGGCAAAGAACCCGAACAGGGTGTCGGCTATCTAGAAGACGGCACAATGGTCGTTGTAGAAGAGGGACAAGAGTATGTCGGGGGCGAACTACCCGTCGTGGTCACTTCTGCTTTGCAAACGTCTGCTGGGCGGATGATTTTTGCCAAGCCACAAACTTCAGTGCCTGCCTAGTTAGATTGCCTCGCTAGTCACTCAGTTTTGCTGTACATTCTAAAATGAGCTTCTGATTAATGAGGGCATAAGGTTGAATTTTCAATGCTTTACGAAAAGCAGCGATCGCGTCACGGTAATCTCCTAATGCCGCGTGACACAAACCCAAACCATGCCAAGCCCCAAAATGGAACTGGTTCAATTGCACCACTTGTAAACAGTCGGCTCGTGATTTTTCATACTCTCCCCGTAGGTAATATAAGACCGCTCGCCGATTCCGAGCTTCGGCGAAGGTAGGATTATCTGCAATGACCTCAGTGAGGAGTGCTTCCGCTTGTTGTAAATTCCCTTGATCAATCAGCTTTTGGGCGCGTCGTAACTGTTCTAATCCCCAAATCCCTTTTTGCTGAAACCAAATTTGCCAGAGTTGAGCTGTGGCCGATTGGCGTACCGTTTCATCTTCGTCTCGTAGTTTTTCTAATAACTGGCTGATGTTTTGATCCATTACTGACTAGAATTGACTTTGAGCACTGTGTCTTTTTCTATTGTGCCAGTTTGCCTTAGCCAGCTGCTGCGATTGGGCTAAATAATGCGATATCTAGCCCAGGTTAGAAATCAACTCAACTTAAGGGTTGAATTTACTGTTTGTTTTCCGATTCCTCTTCTTTTTTGGTATCAACTTCAGGAACCCAGTCCGGGCGCTCTTGTCCTTCCC
>CAZBPR010000129.1:6505-8561 GCA_964493825.1 uncultured Dactylococcopsis sp. | reverse complement strand
TTGCGTCGATCGCAGTTCAATCATCGAGAGCTTGGCAAACAAGCCGTTCATCCCCCCAATGGGACACAAATAGCGACACCAGAGGCGACGTTCATAAATCAAACTAAAGATAATCGCACCAGCAGTGATAATCATTAATAGCCAAGCGGAGAGATAAGCAGTGTGGGGCAAATCCCACAGTTTCTCCCAGATGTAAATGGCGACAAATCCTCCCCAAAGCCACCAAGCACCCCAACGATTTAACGCTTTAGTGTTCCAAGGTTTGAGGGAACGGGGAAAAATCCATAAGGAGAGTTTCCGTAACCATTCTGCTGTGATCATAAAGGGACAGACGGAACACCACAAACGCCCTAAAATTGGGAACAATAGCAAGTAGAAGGGCCACCACCATGCCCAGAATAAATGCAGGGTAATGCTATCGCCTCGATCTTGCGGACCAATGAAGCCCATCAGAGTAACAGGGATAAAGGCTAGCATCATCAACACCCAAGTTCGCTGGGGCCACCAATGACTGAGGAGAAATCTACGCAACCCAGGAATCAGATTCAGGAGGTCAATGCGAAAGCTATTTTTCTGAGATTCCACCGACCATAAGACCTGTTCTGGGATGACAGTTTGCCCAGGTGGGGTCATGGCGACAGCACGTTTGAGGATGGCAGCGAGTTCGGCAATATTGCCAGGATAGTCATAACTAATTAAGCGTCGCAAATCTGCTTGATCCAGTTCTAGCTGTTCGCGATCGCGTTCTTGACTAAACTTCTGCACAAAGTAACGAGCAAAGTCGGTGATATCAGCTTTGCGTTGACTGAGGGGTGGGAGTTTAATGCTGTGATGATCAATATCGGGAAGCGATATTTTTTGGGGAGCAATTAAAATCAAGCGAACTGAGAGTTGTCGCGGTGTAGTGGTGTGGTTGCGGTAAATAATGCCAGTTCTCAGATAGGCAAATAAGCGTTCGCGGTCAGTTTTACTCAGTAAATGAGCATTATCGATGGCGAGAGTGCCTCGTTCAATTAGTTCTAGAATGCCAATGGTTTGTTCGCCGTTGCCAAAAATCCGATCACTGTTGATTGTCCCTTTAGCTTCTCGGGCGAGCGACGCACAATCGATCTCGGCAAAGGGTTGATTTTCCAGAGCAGATGAAGCGTGAATTAAGCTCGCGATGAAGGTTTTGCCCGTCCCTCGCTGGGCTTGGCAGACAATGGGCTTTTGGTCTTGACGAGCAGTGTTTATCGACTGAGCTAGTTTTTGACTGACTTTGCTTGACCCGACCCTGCTTTCTGGGTTGGGAAGCGGTTGCAGGTAGGGTTGCAACCCCTGAATTCTCGCTTGTTCTGTTGCGACCCGTTGGGTGAATTGCTCTAAATCTTGTACGAGGAGATTGGTAATCGCTTGTTGCAGATCGGGATACTCTTGAGAGAGGGTTTTGAGGGCATTTCGATGGAGAAACCACACTTCAGCGCCTGTTAAGGCGATCGCATTGGCTTGATATTTAGATTGCCATTGATTGTTGACTAAGGGGAGATAGCCAAAGACTTCTCCTGCATTGCGATAGGTGATGTGGCTTTTCCCGAGGGGAGAACGGCGATAAATCTCGACCGTCCCCCATTTGAGAAAATAAATGCCTTGGGGCGTTTGGCTTTCTTCGTAGATGGCGGTGTTCGCTGCAATGGGTAAGACTTGTAAGTGATGCGCGATCGCGCTAATGGTAGCATCGCTCATTGTTCCCCAAACCCGGTGGAAGGAAAGCCAATTTTCATACTCTAACTGCTCTGCTGGATCAGAGGTGAGTGGCGTTGATTCAGGATGTAGAGGATGGGAGGGATTAGACATTTTTGGCGATTATTCTCTATTCTCCACTCTGACATGATCCCAAGTCATTTCGGATTCATAAGACAGATATTGATCAATTTTTTAAAGGTTCACATCCTGATCACAAGTGGCAGTGTTACAGCCATGTCGGAATCTTCTACGCCGACGCGCTTTGACGGGTCTTTTGGCGAGGACGGCTTGAATGTCATCTAAAAGTTGACGAACCGGTTGCCATTCTGGGGAC
>CAZBPR010000129.1:4893-6495 GCA_964493825.1 uncultured Dactylococcopsis sp. | reverse complement strand
GAGGACTTCTCGCAGTTCAGCGCAAGTCTTCCCATCATAGAATTCCTGTCCGCGATCGAGCCCCTTCCCAATATCAAGTAACTGATCTTTCAGTGCGACGGGAACACGAATGGTTTGCGTTTCTTGATCTTGCCAAACGGCTTTGCGTCCTGCGCCTCGACGATAGCCACCTCTTCCTGACATTTTAAGTTCTCCTTTATTGATTACTACTCTCCTAGTATAGTCGATTATTGATTTCGTGTCATAATCTATAACACTTGTTTTAATAGTTTTATAGATTTTGTGACAAAATTAACCAACGGTCACGCACAGCCCAATTGATATGCTAAGAGGAAAGATGAGAAGAACAGTACCGTCTTGATCGCTCATCTTGTAGAGGCTTGAAAATGGAAAACACTTTTTGGAGTGCTCTTGGAACGAGTAGTTTTGCTGCTCTGGTTACAACCGCAGGCATTTATATCATCCGTCATTTTGTTGATTGGGGGCAGCGCAATGTCACATATTTCATTTGTTTCGCAGCAGGGTTGCTGATTACTGCCTCATTTCTGCACCTCATCCCAAAATCTTTATCTATGAATCCCAATAGCCCACCTTATCTGCTGACAGGATTTTTTGGCTTATACTTATTCAATCATTTTCTGAATGTCTTTCTGTGCCAAAAAGACCCTGCAAAGGAAAAATACGGGATTGGGTTAGTGCCAATGATTGGAATTGGCTTTCATTCTTTTATCGACGGATTTGTTTATTCCATTTCCTTTACCGTTAGCATCTTTACTGGGGTTCTAGCTACATCAGGCATGGTGTTGCATGAATTTCCTGAAGGAATCATCACTTATTTGTTATTAGTCAAAGGGGGATTTGAAGAAAGGAAAGCGATGATTTTTTCCTTGATTGCAGCAGCACTAACCACCCCCCTCGGGATGTTAGTCTCATACCCTCTCATCAATCAAATTAATAGTCAATTGCTCGGTGCTTTATTGTCGCTGTCAGCAGGAACATTAGTTTATGTGGGAGCAACCCATCTTTTGCCAAAAGCAGAAGCGGATGATCGGAAATACCGTGTGGTTGCTCTCGGGAGTGGTGTTCTGGTTGCCCTCGTAATTGTTCTCTCAAAGGCGTGAATCTTCTAGTTGAATCAACATTGAACTGTTATCTTTGATCTTTGATTCTGGAGAATTAGTCACTGTCTTTAAAGCACTGCCCTGCGCGATCGCGCGAATTTCTCCTTCTGCTAGAGGAATCCAAAGTTCATCCGTCAAGGGCACACTAGCAACCAGCAGGACTTCTTCTTTCTCAATCGGACAATCTAACTCAAGACCTTTGATGCTCGGATGTTTTCTTTCTTGGAAACAACTGCGACGCAACGTAAACAGACCTGGCGGTCGGATGCCTCTGTGATTGGTTTGGGTTCTTTTATGTCCGTGAATAAAGAGGATTTCGCTATCAGAATAGAGGAAATTAGCCGGTCCAAAATTTCTAAGAATTGCTGCAAACTCAGAGATCACTTCTAATCTCTCTTCTAAAGTGGGTTCCCTTCTAGAAATCCATAACTCTTCCATCACATTCATCAAACCGCAAAAGGCATATTCTGAGTCCGTTTCT
>CAZBPR010000129.1:0-4883 GCA_964493825.1 uncultured Dactylococcopsis sp. | reverse complement strand
CAGAGGACGGTATCTGCCTAACTTGATTTTCTGACTGTTCTGAATCTGTTTTAAGTCTCCATTATGGGCAAAGACGTGCATTCTTCCTGCCAACTCCCGACAAAACGGTTGGGTGTTCTTCAAGGCAAGTTTTCCTTGAGTCGCCAGTCGAATATGAGCAATGATTAAATTACTGGAAAAATTATGGTCTTTTAGACAATGGATATAGTCGCTGTCAATCGCAGGAATCGTCTCTCGAATAATTTGCACATCATTTTCAGCATAGAAGGCAATTCCCCAACCATCTTTGTGGTGACCCGTGAGTCCACCATGTTTAGAAAATTCTGCCATGGAGAAAGAAACGGTCGTTGGCACTAAACTGGAGAGTGCAAATAACTCACACATGAGACATTAACCTCAACTTTTCAAGGATGGTTTCGCCACTGCTTGGCTGATTAAAGGTTGGGGCATAGATTCTGAAAACTTCTGTTGAGCTAACCACCGTTCCGCATCAATTCCTGCCATACATCCAGTACCAGCAGCAGTAATGGCTTGTCGGTAAGCTTTCGCTTGGACATCTCCACAGACCAAGACTCCTGGTAAATTCGTTGCAGTGGAATGGGAGTCAGTGAGGATATAGCCTTGCTCATTCATTTCTAACCAGCCTCGAAAAAGGTCTGTATCCGGTTGATGTCCAATAGCAACAAACATCCCTGATACAGGGAGCGTGGAGGATTTGCCCGTAACAACGTCTTTGAGTGCCAGTCCTTCGACGATACTATCCCCTAAAACATCTGTAACCATCGTATTCCAAATAAAGGTAATTTTCTCGTTGGCAAAGGCCCGGTCTTGAACGAGTTGAGTGGCTCGTAATTCCTCACGACGGTGAATCACATAGACTTTAGCAGCAAAGCGCGTCAAAAAGAGAGCTTCTTCTATGGCAACATCTCCTCCCCCGACCACAGCAATGTCTTGATCGCGATAGAAAGCCCCGTCACAAGTGGCACAAGCAGAAACGCCATGTCCAATTAGACGTTGCTCGTTTTTCAGTCCTAAGTATTTTGCGGAAGCACCGGTGGCGACAATCACCGCATCAGCCAGCAGCGTCTTCTCATGATCAACAGTTAGTTGAAAGGGGTGTTGGGAAAAATCGACAGCGGTCAAACGACCCTGACCTAATTCTGCCCCCATCTGAACCGCTTGCTTTTCTATATTTTGGATCAGTTCGGGACCGGCAATCCCATCGGGAAACCCTGGATAGTTTTCAATCGTCATTGCCGTATTGAGTTGCCCTCCTGGTACACCTTCAACCACTAAAGGGGCTAAATTAGCTCGTGCCGTATAGATGGCAGCGGTCAGTCCTGCGGGTCCCGATCCAATGATAACAACGGCTCGGTGATCGGTATTGGTAATAGTTTCATTCATTTTTCTCATCCTTCCCTTGATCAAATTTGCTTGCTCGCTCTCTTGGATCATTTCAGAGAAAAGACCCATCCCAATTATTAGTAAAAATTTCTTATCACAATCCGAAATGAGCGATAAAAATGTCTTACTTCTATCCCTTTTTCAGTTCCCTCCTTAATCAGTAAAGTACAAAATAATTGGCTGAGATTAAGGGAATAGGGTACACAAAACTGAGGAGAAAATAAAATAATTTAATATGGTTGAAAAAGATTCAATTCATTCCTGATTTTGATGAATTATTAGGAAGAGAAAAGCTACCCTATTTTCTATTCTCTTTACAGTTTAATAATAACACTTTTCAAGCAGAGTTATAGATTTTGTAACAAATTCTATAATAATTGAATTAGACAAGTTGTAGAAATTAATATACAATCAAAAAAGCAAATCAAGGACGGTCAAATAAACAATTTTTGACTAACATTTCTTTCTCGAATCAGCCATATTCAAGGACAACAAACCCGTCTGGACTTAGTTATAATTACTCATTTGTCACCTGATAAAAAACCATAGACCCGACTGCAACCCCTAATTCTCTGGCAATGGGTTCACACTTAGCCTTTAACAGAAAATTGAGCGGTGCTTTGACTTGGGAGAGCCCTTCAAAGTTTCCCTGTCCCTTGGCAATAATTAAATCGGCTTGATGGAAGTATTTTTGAAATAAGGAACTCGTTTCTGACAAGACAGTCCCGGGTAGGGCAGCACCATTACTAATCACTTGGCATTGGGTTTCGAGACCAATATAACGAGCGTCTTCTAACGTCGCATCATTGAGCACAGGAGCACCACGAACCGCAACAGTCACTTGTTTTCCTCGTTTTTGCAGCGTGTTGATCAAGAGACGGTCAAACACAATTTCCCCAGTATTGTCAGCCAGGTAAAGAATGGTTTTAGCCTCCTTAAGCTGTTGCTGAAATCGGGAGTAATCAAAAATGGCAAACTCTTGCGTGAGGCTTTCTTCAACGGTTTTTTCGACATCAAAGGTATCTCCCACACCAAAATCAATGATGTTACCCGCGATCGCGATACGAATGGCGCTGAGGAGAGGGTCTAAAGATTGTTCAACAAGATTTTGCAAGCGGGGATACAGTTGTAAAGCAACGTCATTGTAGTATTTTTTTTGTTCATGGTAAGGGTCGGTTTCTCCTGTAGTTTCGGCAATAATCTGACGAATTTTTCCCGCTACTTCCACTTGAATTGTGGTGATGGGTAATTCGGCAATTTCCTTTGCTAAGCGATGGAGAATTTCCCACTGTTGATGGGGGTCGGGAGTCGTCAGTTTCGCAAGGCGCAGGGCTTGTTGAAATAAGCAAACAATACATTCGGGATGGACTTGCATAGGGAAATTTTGAGCGAACTTTTAGCTTTAAGATAGCGTGATGTTTGTGGGCAAGAAGAGGGACATTGGGTTCGGCTGAATTAATCAACTCCCTCTTGACTAAAATTAAGTCGTGTCCCAACCCGACAATCGATGCAGCGATCGCGCAGTTCATGCCAGAAAGTGGTGATTGCCTTGAGACCCGTACAATGGTTAGCCCCAATAAGCTGAACATCATAATATTTTAGGCAGTCTAGGGTTGCCTGGATACGAGGTTCACTAGCCTTTAACAGGTGCATACCGCCAATGACAGCAGCAAAGCGATCAGCACCAGTGAGGCGGGCAATATAGTTCAGAGTATTGATCACGGCATCGTGGCAATTCCAGCAATGTGGGGACTCACTAGGGGTAGAGGAATCTGGAAATTGTGATAATCAAGCGTCTCAAAACCTGCTGCCTCCAGTGCTTGCCATGTTTCCCGATTCGGATGGCAGTTATCAAAGAGGCTTTTCCAAAGCGGGGCCACTCCCTCTTGGATGCGTCGAGTCCAAGTGCAACTCTCAGCAGCGACGTGCTCTAAGAAGATAAATTGACCCCCTGGTTTGAGCACTCGCTGCACTTCCTGTAAAGCCTGATCCAAGTTGCTCACCGAACACAAGACATGGGAACTGACGACCACATCCGCGCTGTCAGCTTCAACGGGTAGGTTTTCGGCAGCACCTTCATCAAGCTCAATGCTCTGAATTCCCCGTTGCGTTGCTTCTTGGTGCAAATAGGAAGACATAAAGGGGTTCGGTTCTACCCCAATCCAGTGTATATCGGTGGGGTAGTAGGCAAAATTTGACCCTGCACCGGGACCAATTTCTAACACGGTTCCTTGGATCTGACCGAGCAGCGATCGCTTGAGGTCAGCCAAGCTACTATGCTCTCGGCAGTTGGTTAGCTTAATGGAGGTTTGGTCGGCAGCGTTCGCCTTTGCTAATCCCCAGGCAAATAGCCTTTTCGGGAGTTGTGTCAGTGCGATAAAATTCATTGTTAACTTGAATTGGCTCAATTTATTTAGTGATGGCAGTGTTCATGATCATGCTCACTATCCACATCATGCCCATGCTCGTGGGCTTCGGGTTCTTCCCTTACCAGTGTTCCATCCAGATAAGCAGCCAAGGCTTTCTCCAGATCAGTTTCTTGGGTAACAATACCTTCAATGCCAGAGGAGGCAAGCCGTCGGACAAGCCCACGTCCCATCCCGCCAGAAATTAATACCTGTACTCCGTTGAGAGGATGGGATTGATCAGGAGAGCTGTTGTGCAAGGATTGCTCCTTCGGTAATTCCAGCAGGGATTTCCTAGCAATTTCCTGCTCATTGATTTCATAAATCCAGAACTTCTGGCAGCGTCCTGTATGTCCAGTTACATTTGTTTTATTCTGACTCGCGATCGCAATTTTCATGATTTTCTCCATCTCTATTTAGACCCACCAGGGTTGTTCGCCTGTCCGTGGATCCGTCTCTGTCCAGGGATATAGCCAGATCGCATCATCCTTGACGGTTACATGAACTAACTTGAGGGGCAGTGGGGCAGGTCCTCGCACGACATTTCCCTCTGGATCATATAAAGAGCCATGACAAGGACATTGAAACTGCTCCGCATTCTCATTCCAAGGGAACGTGCAGCCCAAGTGGGTACAATTATTGACAATACCGCGATCGCCGAGTGTGCCATCCTCCTGAACAATCAGATAGGTGGGTTCACCAGCCAGACCTGCTATCAAGGCTCGGGTTCCGGGAGGATTGGCTAAAATTTGGCTAGCTGGAATGGGGTTACCGAGCTTGTCTTTAGCCAAAATGCCACCCCCTGCATTAACTTCCCGAGGAGGGACAAAAAATTGGCTCACCGGATACAACGCTGCGCCAACCGTAGCTGCCACCGTCGCACCAGTCAAAAAGTTGAGTAATTGCCGTCGCGAGAGTTCCGGACTTTCATTAGGAATTGCATTATCCATAGTGTATTTACCTCCACTTAAAAATGTTGACTATGAGTTTGGATGAGACTGGTGGGTATCGATACCAAGCAGTCGATAGAGGCCACAAAAACCAAACAAGCCTGTCAAAGATTACGCCTTCCTA
>CAZBPR010000128.1:0-8588 GCA_964493825.1 uncultured Dactylococcopsis sp. | reverse complement strand
AGCCAGTGATTATTGCTCATCGCCAGCTAAAATTTGGTTGAGTAAGGAGTCCACTTCGTTGGCGGACAGGGCATTGAGTTCGGAGAGGAGGTCGTCAGTTTCCTCGCTGCGTTGGATATTTTGTGGATCAGCGTTATCTTCGGTGGTAATCATGGCTGCTAATCCGGCAACGGTTGGGGTTTCAAAGAGGCGATTGAGAGGGAGTTCTTGCTGAACGCGATCGCGCAATTCACTAATAATTTCCGTTGCCAACAGCGAATGACCGCCTAACTCGAAAAAGTCATCATGAATCCCCACGGGTTCAATTCCCAGAAAGCGTTGCCAGGTGTCAGCGACAATGGTTTCGGTTTCATTGCGGGGGGCAACATAGGGCACTTGGAGATTCGGACGGGGATAGGTGACAGAGGGCTGCGGTTGATTATTTTGCGAAGTTTGGGTTGCCAACTGTTCTAGGGAGTGGGGGGTGGCACGGCGTTGAATGACAGTGGGTAAGTCTTTGGTACAGACAATCACTTGTGGAGATCCTAATCCTTGCAGCCGACGGAACGCGTCTTGTCCTTCTGCGGTGGAGATTCCCATTTCTAGCCCTTGTTCACGGCGTTTTTGTAGTTGTTCGGGAACAGTCGTATTCACTGCCATTCCCACTTCTTGCCACGTATCCCAGTTGATGGCAAGGGTAAGTTGACCGCTGCGGTGCGTGCGATAATGGGCAAAACTGTCGAGAAAGGCATTAGCAGCACAGTAATCCACTTGACCCACGCCTCCCATCACCGAACTGAGAGAGGAGTTGAGAATCATGAAATCTAAGGGCTTGTCTGCAAACAGTTCATCGAGGATACGAGTGCCTTGCAGTTTGGCGGAAAGGATTGTAGCTGCTTTTTCGGGCGTTTTCAGTTGGATAATGCCGCCTCCAGCAATGCCAGCGGTATGAATCACCCCATTAATCTTGCCAAAATGCGCTTCCGCCTCTTCAATCGCAGTTGCCATCGCAGCGCGATCGCTGACATCAGCGGTTAACACGCTTACTTCTGCCCCCTGTTCTTCCAACGCTTGTACGCGACGAATTTTATTAGCAACCGACTCGTCTTCTTCTTCACCCGTTAGCCAGTCTTGCCACTCAGCGCGGTCTGGCAATCCGGAACGACTGATTAAAATCAGTTTAGTTTTCGGAGTTTTGGCGATTTCCGCTGCTAATGCTAAACCAATCCCCCCTAATCCGCCTGTAATCAGATAAACCCCTCCCTCACGCATGAGAGATTGAGAAGATGAGGGAATAGAAACCGGATCAAAGGTTTGTCGCCAACGATAACCATTGCGATAGGCAATACTAGCCCCTGCTATTTCGGTGTTCAGTTCTTTGAGTAACTGTTCACTGAGAGAATCTAGTTGTTGATTTAACGCCGTTGCATCAAGATCAATGAGACGACAGGGTAAATGGGGGTACTCTTGGGGAATCACTTTACAAATTCCTTGTACCGTTGCTTTTTCCGGAGATAACGGTTCAGTTCCTGTCACATCATACTGTTCACTGGTAATAACCGTGAGTGGCAACTGTTCTGATACGTCTTGTTTACCAAGGGCTTGCGCAAGAAACAGTAACTGATAAAAGCAGTCCTCTCCTTGCTGAGAGTTCGGGGTAACATTCCAGAAATGGAGAAGCTGTTGGGGAAACTGATTTTGATCCGCTAGGGTTTGGAACAGGGTGTCGTAATCTTGTTTGCGATCAGGATGAATGGCGTAAGCCTGTTCTCCCAGTTGACTAAAGGTCGTTCCCGCTTGAACCGTAACCACCTGATTGCCCTGTTGTTGTAAATGATGGGCAATGTTTTCTCCAAACCCTGTTGCATCCAGAAAGATTAACCAAGATGCAGTTGATGACAGTTTTTGTGGAAATAATACTTCTCGTTTCCAAGAAGGAACATAAAACCACTCACTGAGATTTTCATTTTTCCGCAGTTCTGATGGTGTCTCACGCGTTGAACTCACCGCAGGGGGATCAATCCAATACCGCTGACGTTGGAAAGGATACGTGGGTAAAGGAATGAGTTGTCGTTTTTCTTGGGCATAAAATCCAGACCAATCGGGAGAAATACCCGTTAACCAGAGTTCTCCCAATGCCTGTAGAATTTGTTCTTGATCCGCAGTTTGGCTTTTGGGATGGGGGAGAGAATGAGTAACTCTGGCTGTGGTTGCTTGCTGTTTCACTAAGGTGCTGAGGGTGGTTCCGGGTCCCACTTCTAAGAAAATCCGGTCTTGTTGCAAGAGTTCGCTAACCCCAGCAGAAAATTGAACGGTGTGGCGGAGTTGTTTCGCCCAGTAGTCAGGGCTTGTCGCTTGTTCACTCGTAATCCAAGTTCCTGTCAGGTTAGAAAGAAAGGGAATTTGGGGTGGCTGTAACTGTACCTTTGCCACCTCAGCCTTAAATTGCTCTAGGATGGGAGCCATCATTGGCGAATGGAAGGCATGAGAGGTATTGAGGAAACGGTTGTTGATGCCTTTCGTTTCAAGTTGGGATTGGAGTTGTGCAATTTTGCTTTCTTCTCCGGAAACCACACATAACTGAGGCGCATTAATCACCGCCAGCGTCAGGTCATCTCCTAAAAAGGGTTCAATCTCGGAAGCCGAAGCCGTGACACTTAGCATTTTTCCTGACGGTAACGATTGCATCAGTTGGGCCCGTTGCACGACTAACCACAAGGCATCGGTAAAGGAAATAACACCTGACAGACACGCTGCTACGTATTCGCCAATACTATGTCCAATCATCCCTTGCGGTTGAATGCCCCAAGATTGCCAGAGACGGGCTAAAGCATATTCCACAATCAATAAAGCCGGTTGCGCGATCGCGGTTTGGGTTAATGTCTCGTTTGCAGTTGCTTCCTCGCCTTCTCGGGGATAGAGAATTTGGCGTAAATCCAGATTGAGCAAGGATTGCAGTTGTTCTGCACCGCAATCAACCTGTTCTCGAAACACTGATTCAGTTTGATATAAATCCCGTCCCATATTGACAAACTGCGCCCCTTGTCCGGGAAACAGGAACATAACCGCAGGAGGTTGGTCTGGAGAAGATTGAGAGGTTTTCTCTTGTAACTGCGCGATCGCTGATTGGGTATCGGACGCAACCACCATCCGCCGATAGGGAAACCCTTTACGAGCAGTATTGAGGGTATAAGCCACATCAGCAAGTTTTAAATCGGGATGATTGGTCAGATGTTGAACAAGATTGTCTGATGCTGTCGTGAGGGCAGTTTCACTTTTTGCGGAGAGAAGGAGGAGTTGCCAAGGACGAGAGTGACTACTGGGAACAGGAGGTGGCACTTCTTCTAAAACGATGTGTGCGTTGGTTCCCCCAATACCAAAGGAACTGACACCCGCCCGACGTGGGGTTTCTCCTCGTTGCCAAGGGGTGAGGGTAGTGTTGACGAAGAAAGGGCTATTGTCAAAATCAATTTCGGGATTGGGTTCTTGGAAATGCAAACTGGGAGGAATCGCTTGATGATGAATGGAAAGAACCGTTTTAATCAGTCCGGTGACTCCTGCTGCTGCATCGAGATGTCCCACATTACTTTTCACTGACCCTAATGCACAATATCCCTTGGCTTGCGTGCTGGTTTGAAATGCTTCTGTTAGGGCTTGCACTTCAATGGGATCGCCTAAGGGAGTGGCTGTGCCGTGGGCTTCGATATATTGGATGGTACTGGGGTCAATATCAGCGACAAATAAGGCTTCCGCGATCGCGCTGGCTTGACCTTTGACACTAGGCGCAGTGTAGCCCACTTTCGCTGACCCATCATTATTAACAGCAGACCCTTTAATTACCGCATAAATGGTATTGCCATCGGCTTGTGCCTCTTCTAAGCGTTTGAGAACCACCATTCCCGCACCACTTCCGCCGACTGTTCCTTGGGCGTTTGCATCAAAACTGCGACAGTGACCATCCGGAGAATAAATCCCCCCTTCTTGATAGTGATACCCAGACAGATGAGGCACTTTCAGGGAAACACCACCAGCAAGGGCAATATCACTTTCCCCACTGAGTAAACTTGATACCGCAGCATGAACCGCCACAAGAGAGGTAGAACAAGCGGTTTGTACGGTGAGACTGGGACCGGTAAGATTAAGTAAATAGGAAATACGAGTGGCAAGAAAATCTTTGTCATTCCCGATTAAAGTTTGAAACGCCCCAATGGAGTCCAATTGATTTAAGCGGTGGTGCAAATTAAACAACAAATAGGTATTGCGTCCCACTCCACCAAAGACACCGATTCGTGAGGACGCCGTGTCTGGGTTGCAACCGGCAATTTCTAACGCTTCCCACGCCACTTCTAAAAATAAGCGTTGTTGCGGGTCACTCCGTTCGGCTTCACGGGGACTGTAACCGAAGAATTCCGCATCAAATTCAGCAATATCATCTTTGAGAATGGGGGCTGCTTTGACATAGTTCGGCTGCTGATAAACCTGGGGAGAAATGCCTCCTTGGTTTAATTGTTCTTCTGTTAACGGGGTAATTCCTTCTTTCCCTTGTTTGAGATTTTCCCAAAATTCATCAATGTTTCTGGCATCTGGGAAACGTCCTGTCATGCCAATAATTGCAATCTCGTTTGTCATTAGTTAATATTCTCCCGTCTTAAGGCTTCATCAGGTAAATTCGCGCCATTCTTGCGACTTCGTACCCATTCCATGAATCGTTCTACTTGTTCTTCTGGAGTCGCCGTTGCCCAAAAGGGCTGTTCTGGTGGCAAGTGTGATAAAGTAAGCCGCTTATCGCTCGTCACCTCTACTTGAAAGCGAGTATGAGGGGGAATTATTGCTTGTAAAACTTCTTCAGGAAGTTGCAGTATTCCAGTTTCATTAATTTCGACGATGAAAGTCATGGCAGTTTGTTCTGTTCTCAAAGGCTTTCTCTATAATTGTTATATGCGAACTATTTTCATCAAATGATTGATTCTGATGAGAGAGAGCTTCTTTTTTTATTGGAAATTAAATCCAGTAACAAGGAAGCCTTGTTTCGCCTTAGAGAAAATTATGACATAATATTGCGAATAGTTTTTATTAAGGCTGAGAACATTGACCAACGGTCACCGGAGCTTTAGTGAGGACAGGCGCCTTCCGTTTTCCGAAGGCGTAATCTTTGACCGCGGCTGGGCGGTCAGCGCAGGCACCGGACTTTGAGTCCGGTGTACCGCTGACCACTGAAATCTAGAACTGCACACAGAAGAAAACTCATGATAACCAGTTGGTTATTATTCCCTATGAACGCGAAAATGAAATAGTAACCCCCGTAACTATTCATGCTACGACTCGCCAGCAAATACAATTTCGCTTGAAAAATCGAAGATTTGAGATCAATGAATAACTCAAAAATGGCATATTTTGCTCAGGAAGACATTTTCTTCCCGATTTTACGGGATGTGGAGAAGATTATCCCAGATCATGAAATTAATTCTTAGTCCCTTACGAGTTTATCAATCTCTTGTATCCTTCTCTCTCCTTAGATTTGTGCTTTCTCGCTTTAAATTTTGTCAGTCAATCAGGATTATCGATTAGCTACTCTAAAAAATTCAGATAAAAAATTAATTAATCCTGCAGATTTCTCAGGACAACCAATAGCAATTGAGGTAAGTTATTATTGATCAAAAAATCATTTTATCAATTGCCGTTTGAACAGAATCGAGAGTTGCAATGCCCCATCTGTTTACCAACCGCCCCCGCCTCTACAACCCAATTACAACCGATAAAAGCGGAAATCATTACTTGGATTGGGAATTGGTTAATGCCCTTTTATATATTCTCGGTGGATTAACCTTTATTGCCGGGAGTATATTTTTTCTACCTCGATATGACAGCCTTTCTGATATTGGTGCTTGGATATTTTTCGGCGGTTCTCTTGTTTATTTGGTGGTAACCGGTCAAGATTTATTAGAATCTAGCGCCTATTTACGCCGTCAAAAACAACGGACAATTTGGAATTGGCTGGAATTTATCGTTGCCAATATTTATGTAGCTGGAACAATTCTTTTCACGGTGGGGAGTCTCTTATTTTTATCACAAATTGACGCAATTGTTGTCGGTGGCTGGTATTTTACCATCGGCAGTTTATTCTTTTTAATTGGTGCTTGTTTAAATGTTATTCAAATCGTTAAAGAAGGGTCATTTGTGAAGCTACAACTCTTAAATGCCACGGCAATTAGTTTTGCGATTGGTTCAACACTTTTCTTGATTGCTTCAATGCCTTACTTATCAGAAGCATTAAATCTCGAAGATAACAGGGTGTTATTTGCCTATGTGGGTTGGGAATATATTTTTGGCAGTATTCTTTTCTTTGTCGGTGGAATGATTAATTATTATCGTTCTTATCAAAGAAAACAGTATTACCAAGAAGACAGTGTGATGGTGGAAAGACAGAAAATCCTCGACTATGCCAAAAATCGCAAGCACCATCAAGACTTGCCTGTTCCATCTTGTGAAATCAAGGTACCAGTGGCGTTAGAAGCAGATACTGAAGAAAGTGAAGAAACGCCTGAGAAAGAAAGGCTGTATTTTCCAGAAATATAAGCTAGAAACAAGGATTAATCGCAATTTTTCAACTGCGGCAGCTCATCCACTCGTTTGGTTGGTATGGTCACAGGCTTGTTCATAAATGGGGGAATGATGAGTAACTAATTCCAATTGTTTGGGATTTTCCAGAAGACTTTCTGCACTTAAGAATCCGGCAATTGTCCAAGTTTGAAACCGTCTTGCTTGTCTGCCGATTAAGCGACCCTGACGACTGTCGTAATATTCGGGCCATTGGTCATTAGGTAACCGTTCTCGGGCGAGATCAAGGGCTTGCGTTGCTAGGTGAGTCCGTCCGGTTTTTTGGGCTGCTGCGGCTAATAACCAGAGGAGAAAGGGCCAACTGCCTCCATTGTGATACGACCAAGGCACATTCTTGGGATCGGAACCGGTGAGGGTGCGCCAATCTTGACCTTCTAGGGCAGGAAAACAGAGTTTCATCGGCATTTGTCCCACTAAATCTGACCAGCGTTGTTCTAATAAATCCATAATTGATTGCGACTGGCTTTCATTGGCGAGGGAGGTGACAATCGCCATTAAGTTGCCTTGGGTAAAAAAGCGATAATCAATGCGCCCTGGTCCCAAATTTCCCACAAAGTAACCGCCGGTTTCGGGTAACCATGCAATTAACCAATCGGGAATGGTATCGGGATAGATATTAAACTTGTTAATCGCACTTTCACCATATTCTTCCACCTCATAGCGATGAATCTCATTGAGGCGAGATAAATTCAGCCAGTAGTATTGACGAATATGATAAGTCAAATGATTCACGCGATCGCGCGCTGCTTTCAGGCAAGGATCATTATCGGGAGAGGCTGGGAGTAGTTCTTCTACTGAACGCAATGCCATGTAAAATAAGGCTTGAATATCTAAGGGATGTCCATAAACGCCCATCCGCCGATCAATGGTAAATGACCCGTCAGGCACCAGCATGGTGGGCAACATTTCAAAGCGGGCGGTGAGATAGAGGTCTAAAATGAGACGGATCGCATTTTGAAACTCGGGTTGCTGGGCAAGTGTCCAATCATCAGTGGCTTTGACATAAGCCCGTAAGATAAACAGCCACCAAAAACAGGAATCGACCGGGGCAACTCGCGCGATCGCGCTTTCTCCAAAGTCGGGGATGATTTTCTCTGCCTCAATTTTAAAACTCGCCGGCATCAAGCCTTGACCAGGCTGGAAACAGTCCATTTGCTTACGACAGTTTTGCAATTCAACCATCTGGGTCAAAAAGTTACGGACAATTTCCGTTTTCCCCCGCATCAGCAAGGCTAAAGCAGCAACAGCAAAATCGCGGGTGAAACATTGATCATAGTTAAGTGCTTGTTCTTTAGCATCACAGGCAGCAGCAATCCCCACTGGCAAACCCTGATAATCAATTACAGCCTCTTCTAAAGCCTGTTCAGCAGCTGTCATAGAGGAGGAAGTATTGGTGCTGTTCATTGGATCAGTTTCTTAACCTAATTACCTGAATTGAGCTTAACAACTTGCCCTGAGAAGAGCCTGAAAGGTCAACTTTTCATGGAAAGAGAGGTTGTCTATCCTTGCTTGCTACTGGAGATTGGAAAGTCTCGAAAGGGAAGCGATGCTGGCATCAACTATCAGCAATCTTATCTTTCAGTGAAAATTAAGGCAATCCTTCCATAATCAAAAGCAGTAAGCTACAGAGAAATGAATATGACTTATCTCGAAACAACCGCACAATTTTATAAAGAAGTCGCCGAAACTCCAGAAGTGGGCTTATGTTGCGTTCAAAATGGCTCCTTTCAACTCCCCGGACTCAGTATTCCCTCTGCTATGCAGGAAATGAACTACGGCTGTGGCACAACCGTTCAACCCACAGAATTAGGGAATCAACCCACTGTCCTCTATGTTGGCGTTGGCGGAGGGTTAGAAGCCCTGCAATTTGCTTATTTTTCCCCTCGTCCGGAAGCCATTATTGCGGTAGAACCGGTTGCAGAAATGCGCGAGGTCGCCAAACAGAATCTTAATCAAGCTGCTCAACAAAACGAGTGGTTTGACCCCAGTTT
>CAZBPR010000127.1:0-8772 GCA_964493825.1 uncultured Dactylococcopsis sp. | reverse complement strand
TCTCATCCCCCATCTACTTCGTTGAGATGGGGGAATTCTCGCTCACGTCGTTAAAGATTCACCTGCTCACCGAGACTCCTTCTTTCGCTGTCACTCCTTGCCCTTATTGCGTCGGCACCGTTGAGAACAATATTTGACTTCATCCCAACAATCTGCCCATTTTTTGCGCCACGTAAAGGGACGACCGCAGACAACACAGGTTTTTGTGGGTAAGTCGGATTTTTTGCGTTGACGTGCCATAGCAATTGCTTAGAAATTCTGAACAGTGAGAGTTTAGTCTCAAATTAACTAATATTTTTTATCAATCGAATCCTGCCAAGATGCTTATCCACTCATCGAACCTATCGGTTTCAATTGCCGTTACCATCAGAATAAAGAGAATAATCAAAAGTTAACCCGTTGAAGTAAGCGAACGAGCAAGCAATGACAGATACCAACTCAATTTTAGAAGCACTCCGTCCCGTTCAAGATCCAGAACTGCAAAAAAGTCTGGTCGAACTAAATATGATCCGCAATATTAATTTGGATAACGGAGCGTTGAGCTTTACGCTCGTTTTAACGACTCCCGCTTGTCCATTGAAAGAAATGATTGTGGATGACTGCAAAAAAGCGGTACAAGATTTACCAGGGATAGAAAGCGTCGAGGTTGATGTCACTTCGGAAACTCCCCAGCAGAAATCGCTTCCGGATCGAGAATCGGTTCCCGGGGTCAAAAATATTGTTGCTGTTTCTAGTGGGAAAGGCGGTGTTGGTAAAAGTTCCGTTGCCGTCAATTTAGCGGTTTCTCTGGCGCAAACAGGGGCAAAAGTGGGCTTATTAGATGCAGATATTTATGGTCCCAATGCCCCAAGTATGCTGGGATTAGCCGATGCGAAGGTGCGGGTGCAAGAATCGCCAAAAGGAGAAGTGTTAGAACCTGCGTTTAATCATGGGGTTAAATTAGTCTCGATGGGATTTTTAATTGACCCCGATCAACCTGTGGTTTGGCGCGGTCCGATGCTCAACGGCATTATCCGTCAGTTTCTTTACCAAGTGAATTGGGGGGAATTAGATTATTTAGTAGTGGATTTACCCCCCGGAACCGGAGATGCTCAGTTAACGCTTGCCCAGGCGGTTCCAATGTCGGGGGCAGTGATTGTAACCACGCCTCAAGATGTTTCCTTAATGGATGCCCGGAGAGGGTTGAAAATGTTTGAGCAACTCAATGTCAATGTCTTGGGGATGGTGGAGAATATGAGTTATTTTATTCCCCCAGACTTGCCGGATCGCCGCTATGATTTATTTGGCTCCGGTGGGGGTGAGAAAGCAGCCAAAGAATTGAATGTGCCTTTGGTGGGTTGTATTCCCCTGGAAATTTCTTTACGAGAAGGGGGAGATCGCGGTATTCCTATTGTCATTTCTCATCCCAATTCCGCTTCTGCCCAAGCCCTCCGCTCAATTGCCGAACAAGTAGCTGCTAGAATTTCGGTTGTGGCCTTGACTTAAGCCCTGTACTATGGCGCAGCATTCCCTGAAAAAGTTTAGTTTATGGCGGTTCGTTGCCCCGTGGCAGCAAATGGATTGGTTTTTACTCCTTCTCGTTGCTGGAATTACCATTTGGGGGGGGTTAATGATTGGCAGTACCCAATTTAATGAAACCACGAATCACTCGTTCCAGCACTGGGTGATGGGAGGAATTGGCATAGCCATTACCCTCTTCATTGCTCGCTGGCGCTATGAACATTTACTTTCTTACTTTTGGATTGTGTATGGAATCACTAACCTCTCTTTAGTGGCAGTTTTGTTAGTAGGTGTTGCTGCCAAAGGGGCGCAACGTTGGATTACTATTGCTGGGTTTAATTTACAGCCTTCTGAATTTGCCAAGTTAGGCGTGATTATTACCCTAGCTGCCCTTCTCCATCATCGCCCAGCGGAAACCTTACCTGCGATGTTTCGAGCGTTACTGGTGGTGGCGCTGCCGTGGGGATTAGTCTTTTTACAACCCGATTTAGGAACGTCCTTAGTTTTTGGCGCGATCGCGCTGGGAATGCTGTACTGGGCTAATGCCAACTTAGGCTGGTTAATTTTACTGATTTCTCCGGCAGTGGCTGCAATCTTATTTAATTTCTATATTCCAGCCTGGTTAGGATGGGCGGGATTAATGTTTGTGATTGCTTGGCGAACGCTGCCGCGAGGCTGGTTAGCCGGTTGTGGCGCGATTGTCGTCAATTTTGTTTCGGGCGGCTTGGGGAATATCTTTTGGGGATTGCTCAAAGACTATCAAAAAGACCGTCTGATTCTCTTTTTAGATCCCAATAAAGATCCCCTCGGCGGTGGCTATCACTTAATTCAATCTCGCATTGCCATTGGTGCTGGAGAACTCTGGGGACGGGGATTGCATCAGGGCACACAAACTCAATTAGATTTTATCCCCGAACAACACACTGACTTTATTTTCAGTGCTGTGGGGGAAGAATTAGGCTTTATGGGGAGTTTTGGGCTGGTTGTCCTGTTTTGGCTCGTGTGTGTCCGCTTACTCGTCATTGCTCTCAATGCTAAAGATAACTTTGGTTCCCTTCTCGCGATCGGTGTCCTTGCGATGATTATCTTTCAAGTTTTGGTCAATGTTGGGATGACCATTGGGCTTGCCCCTGTCACCGGTTTACCACTACCTTGGATGAGTTATGGACGTTCTGCGATTTTAATGAACTTTATGGCGATTGGTTTGGTTGAAGCAGTGGCAAATCATAAGCAACGGACGACATTTTTCAGTTAAATTGCTCTTTGCTGACCTCCATTGGGCTAAAAGCAACCCCCCAATCAAACTGCGAACAATCCCGACTTCCAGATGTCAAAATGGGGAAAGAGAAAATGTACTAACCTTAAGTAACGTCACATTCAATCTTTTAGACTCTAACAATGGCAGCGACCAATCCTTCCACTGCTATCTCCAAACGATTTGCTCATAGTTATTATGGGCGGCTAGGTGTTCATCCTGCCGCTTCTCCCTTAGAAATTCGTCGGGCGTATCGAGAATTAAGTAAGCAGTATCATCCAGATACAACTGAGTTGCCACAGGATGTAGCGAAAGCAAAGTTTCAAGCCCTCAATGAAGCCTATGCCACCTTGAGTAATCCCCAACGGCGAGCCCTTTATGATCATCAAATTGGTTATTCTCATCTCAATGTAATCCAACCACCGCTCCACTTTCAGACTCGCGAAAAGAATATGCGTCAAGTCATGAAGAGTGCTTATCTCGATAGCAGCGATCGCCCGCTTTCATCGGGGGAAATTTTTGTCTTAGTCATTTTAGGCGTGACCTTCCTTGCCTGTATTTTATTAGTCATTATTATTGGTCTCACTCGTGGCGAAGGAGCATTCCGAGTTCCTGAAATTGCTGAAACATCAACATTGATTAAACCTTACTTATCCTGGATACACTGATTAATAATGATGAACTTTCCCTCTGCTGACACTCCGTTATACAATCACCCTTTACCACTAATTGAAGAGTGGTTAGAAAATTTAGGTTGCAAGCAAGATCGCGAACAATTACACTGCTGGTCGATTGAAACGCCAAATTGGCAAGCTGAAATTGCTTTAGAAGTAGAAGAAATTACAGTTTCTTATCTCAATGCAGGTGAAAATAATGGAGATCTGACCCGTTCTTTTCCCTATTCCTTAAGTCGTGAAGATATTGAAGCTGCGGTTTTTTCCGGTCCGTAAGCTTTCTCCTACGATCACCCGTGTTATCCCAAAACTCTCTCTCTTTCTACCCTCTCTCTGCCCGATCACTCTGTAGCAAATCTCAAGCCAACCCATTTTTATCGACAATATGACCCGCTATCAAGATACAAAAGGAACTGTCCAAGAATTTAAACAACAACTCACAATTTTATTTGGACTCTTAGCTGTTTTTTGGCTAGTTGAATTAGTTGATTTATTTGTCCTGCAATCTTACTCTCTAGATCGGTTTGGGATTGCTCCTCGAAATATCTTAGGCTTACGAGGTATTGTCTTTGCTCCTTTTTTACATGGAAATTTACCCCATTTAATTGCCAACACTGTGCCCTTTCTGACATTAGGTTGGTTGGTCATGTTGCAGGAAACCAAAGATTTTTGGCGAGTAACTGGCTTAACAATGCTTGTTGGTGGCTTGGGGGTTTGGTTAACTGGTCAACCCAATTCAATTCATATTGGGGCAAGC
Organism: uncultured Dactylococcopsis sp.; assembly: GCA_964493825.1. GTDB lineage: Bacteria > Cyanobacteriota > Cyanobacteriia > Cyanobacteriales > Rubidibacteraceae > Halothece. The sequence continues at coordinate 4,586 of CAZBPR010000127.1, read as the reverse complement.
ATTTTAATTTTTGGTTACTTAGGATTTTTGCTCTTTCGGGGATATTTTCAACGCAATGCCCCTTCAATTGCGCTCTCTATTATTGTGGGCGTGTTCTACGGGAGCTTTATTTGGGGAGTGCTTCCCACTCGCGCTGGCATTTCCTGGGAAGGTCATTTGTTTGGCTTTATTGGCGGGGTGATTGCCGCTCGTTGGATTGGCAAGTCTAGACGAGGTTAAATACTGGTAATTGGTCATCCTTCGACAGGCTCAGGAACATAGTCATTAGTCATTAGAACAGCAGCTAACCCTTTCTTATCTCCTAATTTCTCCAACCCGCTCTCCTATACGCCAACGCGAACGGGTGAGTGAGTCAAAAGTTCACTTTTGCTGTAACCTGAATCAGCCAAGGATGCGCTAACCAGAGTCCATAAGTAAAAATGGCAACCCCGAGATAAGCTGGACGCAGGAATTCTTGTAACTTTAAGGTTTGACGACCTTGGAGGATGGCTAAAAAGGGAATGACAGAAGTGCGTTGTTTCGCTTCAGTAAAAGCACTGCCATAACGAGCAGCAAGGCGGCGATCGCCGTGCCAAACAGCAAATACGTGATGCGCAATTAGCCCAAGGGAAGTCAGTAAGGTAAACGAGGTGCCAATCCATAATGTGTGGGCAATACACCAAATCACTTGCCCCACCATTTGTGGATGACGCGTAATGCGCATAATACCAGTTTCGTAAAGATGAACTTGCGGTTTGTTGATTGCTGCCACCTCTAATAAATTAAAGGTAGCAGGATAGAGAAATAAAAATGAGAGGGCTGACAAGAACCAAACCGTCGGAAAAATACCCGGTTGACCTTGGACTTGCCACAACTGTAAGCCATCATAGCGATGATTGAAGAAATAGAGAATTAAAATAACAGCTAAAGGGAGACTGACTAAGGCAAACCCCACCCGGTACAATCTTGCCCCAATGATTTTTTCTCCCCAAGGGCGGAGTGCCGCTAAACCACTATGGGCAACGGCAAATCCAGCTAGCAATCCTAACATTACCCAATGACTTGTTGTGAACCAGTGTTCTCCATTCATACGTCAATTTCAAGCTTGACCCTGCTTACTCATCCTAGCCCATTCTTGCGCTTGGTAAAGCTTAATCCTTAAAGCGTTGTGATTTCGTGTTACTGTCAATTCAGAAGTGGTCAGCAAGGTTACCTTCTCTTTCTATGAAAAGGTTCCTATTTCGACCCTTGGTCATGACCCTTTGCTTGAAACGTTAGTTTATTGCTTATTTTCCTTGTATTCTCCTCTCTTTGGCGAAAAGATGTCAGACATACCGTTTTCTCTCGATCAACTGCGAATCTTAAAAGCGATCGCTGCAGAAGGTAGCTTCAAACGGGCAGCGGATACTCTGTATGTGTCTCAACCAGCAATCAGCCTACAAGTTCAAAACTTAGAACGCCAGATGAATGTGCCGTTATTTGATCGAGGGGGGCGGCGGGCACAACTGACAGAAGCGGGACAACTCCTCCTGACTTATGGCGAGAAAATTCTTTCTCTATGTCAAGAAACTTGTCGCGCCATTGAAGATCTGCAAAATTTACAGGGCGGAACGTTGCTGATTGGGGCTTCCCAAACCACAGGAACTTATCTGCTTCCCCGTATGTTAGGGTTATTTCGACAAAAATACTCCGATGTTTCGGTGCAATTGCAAGTGCATTCGACTCGCCGCACCTCCTGGAGTGTTGCGAATGGACAAGTGGATCTCGCCATTATTGGCGGTGAAGTCCCCACAGAATTACACGATACCCTGCAAATTTTCCCCTATGCTGAAGACGAACTCGCCCTGATTATGGGCAGTTCTCATCCGATGGCAAAAGAGGAAGCGATTCCGAAAGAAGACCTTTACAAACTGAATTTTATTACCCTTGATTCTCAATCGACGATTCGGAAAGTGATTGATCAAGTTTTAACGCGATCGAGTATTAATCCGAAGCGTCTGAATATTGAAATGGAATTAAATTCTATTGAAGCGATTAAAAATGCGGTTCAATCTGGGTTAGGAGTTGCCTTTGCTTCGATTTCTGCGATTGAAAAAGAACTGCAAATGGGGACCCTTTACCGAATTAATATTGAAGAGGTTGTTGTCAAGCGAACGCTCTCTTTAATTATTAATCCCAATCGCTATCGGTCTAAAGCAGCGGAAGCATTTATTAAAGAAATTCTTCCTCAATTTTGTACCAATGGCTGGTTTACTGGGAACGAATTAACGCCGCCTCCTGGGCATTCTCCTCGGCAACGTCCACTGCCAACATCAGAAGTTGAAAACTCTCCGCCTTCTGAAATAAGCTAATGACTAATTATTATTTAATGAGTCCCATGGAAACTTACTGTACTCGCCCAGACTGTTCCCAGCCCATTAATAATTTTTCAGAATTAGATGATCGGTCTCAGTTGCAAACCACCCCACAAAAATATTGTCATTCTTGTGGGATGCCCCAAATTTTAGCCGGGCGATATATTCCCCAAAAGTTATTAGGAAAAGGCGGGTTTGGAGCAGCTTATCTCGCTTGCGATCGCCACACAACCCAACTTCGGCAATGTGTGGTGAAGCAATTTCAACCGTCGAATAATTTCGATGAAAAAATTTTAAAAATTGCGGAAGCGCTTTTTACGCGAGAAGCAGAAGTTTTAGAAACTTTGGGGAATGAACACCCACAAATTCCTGATTTATACGCATTTTTTCCACTGATTGTTCCTCAAAATGGGGCAGAGGAGAAACAGTTTTTCTATATTGTTCAAGAATATATTGATGGTGAAACTCTGGCTCAAGAAGTAGCCCAAAAAGGGAAATTGAGCGAGGCAGAAGTGCGAGATATTTTAGAAAATATGCTCCAGATTTTGCAGTTTGTGCATGAACATCATTCAATTCATCGCGATATTAAACCTTCGAATATGATGCGCGATCGCGAGGGGAAACTCTATTTACTCGATTTTGGGGCAGTGAAACGAGTGGCAATGGTCAGTAGCAGTGATTACTCCACTGGCATTTATTCAATGGGGTTTGCCCCCCCCGAACAAATGCAAGGACGACAGGTTTATCCCTCCACCGATTTATATGCCCTAGCAGCCAGTTGTGTGCGTTTAGTGACCGGAAAACCGATTCAAGATCTATACGATTCTTACCAGAATCAATGGACATGGCGCCAAGAAGCCGAGATTAGCGATCAACTTGCTGCTTTGTTGGATCGAATGCTTTTACCGACTCCTAAGGAACGATTGGCTTCGGCAGAAGCGGTCTTGAAAGCGCTTCCAAATCACTCCACGGCAGCAAATATACCAGAAGATGCTGTTTTCAATCAATCTCAAGAATCGCGATCGCTGCTATCTGTCGCCACACCAGATGCCAACAACCCGACACCCACAAATGTCGCAGCAAGTCAGCAAGACTTCTCATCTGAATCAGAACAATTCCAAGAATTGTCTGCTCATCCCATCGAGGAACCAACGGTTGTGCAATCCCAGGGTGAGAGGAATCCATCTCCTGTCACCTCAGTGCAAGCCGCATCATCCCAACCGGAAGAGGTTCAAGGGAAGACGAAACCCGTGCAGTTTACTTTATGGGAACTGCTCGCCAGTGCTGGTTTTACGGGGTTAGAAGGGGCATTGTTACTGATCGCCTTGACCGGTCTTTTTTCTATTCCTAGCATCAGCATTGGGCTGTGGGGGATGAGTATGGGCGCACTTATTTATGCCCAATGGCAACGGTTGATTGAAAAGTTTGATTTTTTTCTGATCGGTGGGATTACCCTTGCTGTTGTGGTTCTGCTTTCTCCTTTACATCAGATGCCGATCGCGATCGTCATTTTTCTGGCTATCAGTACCAGTGCTGGGGCGGTTTCCTTTACCGCAATCATCCGCCTTCTTTATAAACTCTTGTCAAAATAAAGTTAAGACCCTTTGATTTACCTTACAACTCAAGCAAAACAGTTTGTAAAGCAAATTTCATTCCCTAGGGACTCACTCCGCTAGAATCAGGAAGGGTAACACAGTTTGGTCTTAACCAACATTCATCACCATGAAACCAGAACTGAATGCTTCCAAACATTTGTTGAAAATTTTAATTGGTGCCGCTTGGATTGATGGCAAATTTCAACCGGAAGAACGTCAATATCTGATCAAAACGGCAGAGAAACATCAATTAGCCAATGATCCCGAAATTCGGGCTTTACTCTATGAACTGAAAACGGTGCAGCCAGAAGAATGTTATCGTTGGTTAGAAGAATATTTTGGCGGTTCTCCCAGTCAACAACAATATGAAGATTTAATCGAAGCCATCAGCGGATTGATTTATAGTGATGGCGAAATGGCAAGTGAAGAAGCGAAACTGCTGACGCAAGTGCAGCAATATGACCCAGCCAATATTTCTTCCTTGGATAAAGTGTTAAAAACTGTGCAAAAACTTTATCAGCGTTATGTAACAAGTTAGTCTGGTAATGGTATTGCCATGAACAAGAAACCATGACCACGCAATCAAAAATTATTGTCCTTGATGATGATCCGACGGGTTCTCAAACTGTACATAGCTGTTTATTACTGATGCAGTGGG
>CAZBPR010000126.1:0-8805 GCA_964493825.1 uncultured Dactylococcopsis sp. | reverse complement strand
CAATTCCAGGTGTTAACCGCGTTCAAAGTGCGGAAGCATTTTTCCCTTTTTTGTTTTTTGGAAAAACGGCTGATCACTGGAACTGGTCTAAGGAAGGCATCGTCTTATTCCTAGGGGGAGACCAGTTTTTCCCAGTCGTTATCGGCAAACGGTTGGGATACCCCGTCGTCATCTACGCAGAGTGGGAGACACGCTGGCATTCCTGGGTGGATCACTTTGTAGTGATGAACGCCGACTTAATCTCGAAAGCTCCTCAATCCCATCGCCACAAAATTACTACCGTCGGTGACATCATGGCAGATTCGCAAATTGCTCTCAATACTAAATCCTTAGGATTAAATTTAGCGACCGGAACTGAACTCATTGGCATTTTACCGGGCTCGAAACGGGCTAAGTTAATGCAAGGGGTGCCTTTAACGATCGCGATCGCGCAGTCTTTGCAGAAACAACGTCCTAATACTCAGTTTATCATTCCGGTTGCCCCAACCCTTGATCTTGAAACGCTCGCTCAATACGCTGATCCCACCCATAATCCGATTGTCAAAAAAGTCGGAACTGAGGGGGCCAAATTAGTTGTACCCACAGACCCGAATCAACTGCCTTATTTGGAAACGGCAACTGGGGCCAAAATTTTGCTTTGGACAAAATTCCCGGCTTACGATGTTCTGTCCCAATGCCACTTTTGTTTTACCACGGTAGGGGCAAATACGGCTGAATTAGGTGCCTTAGCAATTCCAATGATTGTTTTACTTCCCACCTACCAACTCGATGCGATGCGGGCGTGGGATGGCATTCCTGGAACGTTAGCCAACTTGCCGTTAATTGGAGGCAGTTTTGCTAGGCTAATTAATTGGCTAGTCCTAAGGAAAAAACGCCTTTTTGCTTGGCCGAATATTTGGGCAAAAGAAGAGATTGTTCCCGAATTAGTGGGGAATCTCGACCCAGAAGCAGTGGCAAAAACAGCTTTAGAGTGGCTAGAGTATCCTGATAAACGCTTAGCCGTTCGCTCGCGCTTGCAAGCAGTCAGGGGAAAACCAGGGGCATCGAAAAAAATTGCTGCAATTTTACTCGCCCAACTTCAACAAGCGCCCCCCGGGAATCATCAAAAATTACCACCGCAAACCTAATGCTGAGCCACTAGAGTTTTCTGTGTAATTAATTTCACTGCTTCTTGGTATTGTTCATCGTCAGCCGTTCCCATTTGGGAAAACGGGAGCAATGCTTGAGATACGGTGTAATCTGGCTCAATTCCCGCTTCATTAATATCCCGGTGACTGGGGGTTTCGTACTTAGCAACGGTAACCGCAATGCCAGAGTCATCGGGCAAATCAAATAAAGATTGAATCAACCCTTTCCCAAAGGTCGTTTCACCAACAATTTGCGCGCGTTCATTATCTTGGAGAGCACCGGCCAAAATTTCACTGGCACTGGCACTACCTTGATTGACCAGAACAATCAACGGTGCCTCCGTCACCGCCGCATCACTAGCTCCATAGCTACCAATCATCCCTTGTCGGTTAACCGTATAAACAACTGTCCCTGAATTTAACCATAAACGAGCCACTTCGATGCCCGCTTGGAGTAAACCACCGGGATTATTACGTAAATCGAGGATAAAGCCTTGTGCCCCTTGATTTTCCAGGTCGGCCACAGAATGAGCAATTTCTTTGGTGGCATTGGCACTAAATTGAGCAAGACGCAGATAACCAATTGGGGCTTCTCCGCTGTTATCGAGGCGAGCATAAACGGGGTTCAAGGAAATGCGATCGCGCACAATATCCAATTCTCGCACCGTTGTTTCTTCTGCTGTTCCTGATTCAACCGTCAGAGTGACCTGAGTCCCGACTTTTCCTCGCATCCGCGAGGCTGCTTCATCCAGGGAGAGATTTTTGGTACTGACCCCATCAATTTCCAGAACGCGATCGCGCGGTTTCACCCCTGCTTGTTCCGCCGGCGAGCCATCAATAGGCGTGACCACCTCTAATTGTTTGGTTTGGGAATTAATATCAATTTGTAACCCTACCCCAGAAAGTTCCCCAGAGGTATTCACTTGTAAACTGCGATACTGCTCAGGTCGTAACAAGCGAGTAAAGGGATCATCTAAGGTGGCTAACATTTCTTCAATGGCTTGGTAAGTCGCTTCCCGATCGGAAAAGCCCTGATCCAGGAAACGTTGGCGTACAAACCACCAATTTTGATCATTAAACGAATCGTCTAAATAAGCCTGATTCACAATTCGCCAGGCTTGTAAAAATATTTTTTCCTCTTCATTATAATAAGCCGTCGCATTTGTAGTCCAGCTAAGCCAGGCAATACCAACGACAACGATTACGGTAAACAGTTTTTGCCAAAAGGTCGATTTGATCATGCTGAGTGAGCGTGCAAGATGGATTGTAGTGTTTCCTTGCTGTCAAGGCGAGTCGGCACTACTGATCCCCTCGGAGGAGACAGTGCGCTGTCCTTCGCTACAGTAACCGTTGGTTCTATAGTTACTGATGACAATTATACTATTGTTCTCCCCTCGCCTCCCTGACTTTGTCTTGCGAGTCGGGCATTATGTTTATTAATTTTCTTTTAAGATTAAACGCCAATATCTTAACAATTTGTAAACTTCTGTCTCAGGCAATCTGAGGATTTACAGTTGCTCTGATTCAATTTTAGCGCGGAACACAAAGTAAAATTGCCAAAAGATGAGGGGGACTGCATTTAAGAATTTATGTTAAAGTTCTCGTAGGAAAAAGTAATAATTCCCTTCATCCACCCCTCGCTAATCTCCCGATTTTGCTTTTGCGAAAAGGCAAAGGAAGAAAAAGATGTCAAAATTATCAAGGGGATGCAAAGTAATAACGTTTTTAGTCTAGGAAGTCTGGCTTCATGTTCACAAAACAAGTAACTGATTCTAAAATTTATCAATGGTTTGACGAGCGTCTGGAAGTCCAGGCGATCTCGGATGACATTGCCAGTAAATACGTTCCGCCTCACGTTAACATTTTTTATTGTCTCGGTGGAATCACCCTCACCTGCTTTTTAATTCAATTTGCAACGGGCTTTGCCATGACTTTTTACTACAAGCCCACCGTTGCTGAGGCTTTTTCTTCTGTTCAATATCTGATGACCGAGGTCAACTTTGGTTGGCTCATCCGCTCGATTCACCGTTGGTCTGCAAGCATGATGGTGTTGATGATGATCCTCCATACGTTCCGAGTTTACCTCACTGGCGGCTTCAAAAAACCCCGTGAGTTGACTTGGATTACCGGAGTGGTCTTAGCAGTCATCACGGTTTCCTTTGGCGTTACCGGTTACTCTCTACCTTGGGATCAAGTTGGTTATTGGGCCGTCAAAATCGTCTCTGGGGTCCCAGAAGCAATTCCTGGCGTTGGTCCTTTGATTGTTGAGTTGATTCGGGGTAGCGCGAGTGTTGGACAAGCAACACTAACCCGTTTCTACAGCTTACACACCTTCGTTTTACCCTGGTTCATTGCTGTGTTCATGCTGCTGCACTTCATCATGATTCGTAAGCAAGGTATTTCTGGTCCCTTGTAAATCGCGAGTTGAATGAAGCTGTCTTAAATATTTTCAAGAGGAGAACAAATAACAATGTCCACCTTAAAAAAACCTGATTTAAGTGATCCGAAACTGCGGGCAAAATTAGCCCAAGGCATGGGTCATAACTATTACGGCGAACCCGCTTGGCCCAACGACTTACTCTATACGTTCCCCATTGTCATTTTAGGCACGATTGGACTCTGTGTTGGCTTGGGTGTTCTTGATCCGGCAATGTCAGGTGAACCGGCTGATCCGTTTGCAACACCTTTAGAAATTCTCCCGGAGTGGTATTTCTATCCCGTTTTCCAAATTCTGCGGATTGTTCCCAATAAACTGTTAGGAATTGCGGCAATGGCGTCCATTCCTCTCGGTTTAATGCTGGTTCCCTTTATCGAAAATGTGAATAAGTTCCAAAATCCCTTCCGTCGCCCAGTGGCAACCGCTGTCTTCTTATTCGGTACGATTGTCACACTCTGGCTTGGAATTGGCGCAACTTATCCCTTAGATGAATCTTTAACCTTAGGCTTGTTCTAATTGCTCTGCTGGTTAACTCATCATCCTCCCTTCTTTGATAAGGGAGGATTTTTCTATGGCATGGGAAATGGTATGAAAAAACAACGTTTAGACACCTTACTGGTAAGCCGTGAACTTTGTGAATCCCGCCAAAAGGCACAACGGTTAATTCGGGCGGGAGAAGTAAAAGTTAACGACCAAGTGATCGATAAACCCGGTACACCTGTCGATGCAGAAGCCCGTTTACAAGTGGTACAACCGCCTCCTTATGTGTCGCGGGGGGGAGAAAAGTTAGCAAAAGCACTTGCAGAATTTGGCATCAGGGTTGAGGGGCGAGTTTGCTTAGATGGGGGAATTTCCACGGGAGGCTTTACGGATTGTTTATTAAAAGCAGGGGCAAAACAGGTGTATGGGGTGGATGTGGGCTACGGACAAGTGGCTTGGCAATTGCGTCAAGATGAACGGGTGATTCTCAAGGAACGCACTAACTTACGCTATCTGACCCCAGAAATGTTATATGGCGAAGCAACGCGCCCTGATTTCGGGGTGCTGGATTTATCGTTTATTTCTTTAACGAAAGTGTTGCAACCACTGTGGGAGTTGTTGATTCCGCCTCGGGAAGTGGTGTTATTAGTGAAGCCTCAGTTTGAAGTGGGGCGCGATCGCGTTGGGGAAAAAGGGGTTGTCCGTAATCCAAAAGATCACACTTCGGGCATTATGCAAGTGTTAATTAAAGCACAAAGTATTGGCTGGCATCCCCAAGGTTTAACCTGGTCGCCGATCCGAGGACCGGCAGGAAATATTGAATATCTACTTTGGTTAGCGACAACAACTCTGCCCCATCGCAAAGAGAGTGTTAATCAAAGGATTGTTGAAGAGATTACCGGTACTGCTTGCCAACAACTAACATCGCGCTAATCGTCAATGCGAGTGGTTTTGGCTTGGTCTAGCTCATCTTCGGAGAAGGGGTGAGAAGGTTGTGCATTCGAAAAACTGCCCTGAGCTTTTTCTGAATCGGGTTTCGAGATGGGTGCTTGGGGTTTTTTCTCTGAGGTTAGAACATCTGTCCAAATTTGCAACTGAGGTCCCGAACTCGCTAAACGAATCACCATTCCGTTTTTGACAACCGCCCGAGTAATGCGTTTCCCCTGACAGAAGGTGCCATTAGAGCCAGTGTTAATCACTTCCCAATCTTTCCCTTTTCGTCGAATTTCAACATGGTGACGAGAAACAACGGCACTGTAGAGAGTAACTTCGTTATTTCTAGAACGTCCAATTCTAATTACTGATTTCGGCTCAAAGCGCCAAGTTTGAACTGCAACCGATTGTTGCGGATGCAGCAAAGTCAAAGTAATCATCGGAGTTTGCTGGTCCGATTTTGTTTGAGAGGGTGGAGCATTCTGCACGTTTTCACCTTGATCGTCAGAAGAAGTGGATTGAGATGATGCCATTTTACACTGAGACTGTACTCTCGATGTTGGTGGTTGCGGTAAATGGGGAGATCGTTCGGTTGTAACGGCTTGAACCGAGTAAACGCTCTTCCTTGTTTGATTATACAGATGCTCTTCCTCTTTGATCATACTTTTTTTCATCTCTCAATAAAGCCTTTTCAATCTTTTCTAGGGGGATCGGAAACACTAAACCCATTGGCAACCAACCAATGACTCAGTATGAATTTTGGACTAGAGAAGTCAGAAACAACACAATGATCGAATCATCCCTTAACATTTCTTTCCAAAGAGTCACTTTTGCGATAAATATCACTCAAAAAGTGAGTTTTCAATTAGTTTTTAGTCTAATGAGTTTCTTGAGAAAATGACATGAGGAAATTACTTAAGATTTAATGTATTTCTTCCTCAAGAGAGAAAGGGAGAAACCATTACTTTTTCTGAGCTAACTCTGAACAATTCGACTGGCAATGGGCATTCGCCACCCCGTCCCAAAGGCGCGATCAGTTACTTTTAAGCCGGGAGGAGCTTGACGGCGTTTAAATTCTGCTTTGCGGACTAAATGGGTGACTTTTTGCACGGTTTCTGATTGAAATCCAGCATGAATTATTTGTTCTGGTGATTGATGTTCGTGAATAAAACGGTGCAAAATTTCGTCAAGGATTTCGTAAGCTGGTAGCGAATCTTGATCTTGTTGATCGGGTTTGAGTTCGGCACTAGGCGCTTTCGTGATCACATTTTCAGGAATGATCTCTTGGTTTCGATTGAGCCATCGACATAGAGAATAGACGCGGGTTTTGGGAACATCGGAAATCACTGCAAGACCTCCATTCATGTCACCATATAAGGTGCAATAGCCCACTGCCATTTCTGATTTATTGCCCGTTGAAAGTAAGAGATAATTAAATTTATTCGCAATCGCCATTAAAAGATTACCCCGAATTCTCGACTGTAAGTTTTCCTCGGCAACGCCAAATTCGGTTCCGGCAAATAAGGGCTCTAGAATTTCATCATAGGCTGCCATGGCTGATTTAATCGCTAAAGTAATGTGACGAATCCCTAAGTTGTTGACCAGGGTTTCGGCATCAGTCACGGAACTCGAAGAACTATAAACAGAGGGCATCAAAACACCTAAAACATTCTCTTCTCCCAATGCCGATCGCGCGATCGCGGCAACCAGAGAAGAGTCAATTCCCCCGCTCAAACCAATTACAACTTTTTCAAAGCCACATTTGCGGGCATAATCTTTGACTCCTAACACCAGCGCTTGCCAAATTTCTTCGTCTTCGTTTTCTAAAGCGGGTGCAATTTGGGTCGAGATTAAATCTTGTTGACGGGATGAAAATTCTGTAACGATTAAATCGTCTTGAAAAGGATGAGCGCGTGCCACTAATTTTCCCTCGCGATTGAGGGCGACACTGGTGCCATCAAAAATCAGGTCGTCATTAGCACCGACTTGATTGGCATAAACAATGGGAATGGCATAATGACAAGCACTATGGCTTAGCATCGCTTCTCTTAATTTTTGCTTGCCGGCACTATAAGGAGAAGCCGATAAATTAACAATCAGATCAGCCCCATGAGCGGCTAAATCTTCCAAGGGATTGTGAGCATAATTGCGTTGTCCCCAGAATTTTTCATCATTCCAAAGGTCTTCGCAAATGGTGACGCCAATTGTAATCGGGACCAGAATACCATTGGCTTGTTCCTCTTTAATCACAAAGCAATTACTTTGTTTTCCTGGTTCAAAATAGCGCACTTCATCAAAGACATCATAGGTGGGAAGTAAACGTTTATGAAAATAAGTAACTACCCTGCCTTCTTCGACTAAAGCAATCGTATTATGTAAGGGTTTTTCGCCTTTTTCGGCGGCGTGAGGATTAATTGTTGCCAATCCCACTAAAACCGTTAATTGGGGAGGGAGGGCTTGTGCTAGGCTTTCCAATTCCTGAGACATCTTAGTAATAAAACTGGGATTGAGAAGATGATCGCGAGGGGGGTAGCCACATAGAGAAAGTTCTGGGGTGAGTAATAATTGCGCTCCTACTTGCACTGCTTTTTCGGCAGCATCCAGAATATTTTGAGCATTTTGGTTGAGATCACCAATGGTGGGGTTGAGTTGCGCGATCGCGATTTTCATCATTCTTCACTTTAAATAAAAACTAGCGGTTTATCTTTTAATAAGGCAAAAGCATCTTCATCAAAGCTATATAAAGTCGCCGGTCGTCCCGCACCGCGCGAGACTTTTAATCCGGTGTCAGTTAAAAAACCTAACTTGAGAAGGCGGGCACGGAAGTTAGAATAATCGGAAAAATTTTCTCCTAAAACCGTCGTGTAAAACTGATATAAATCGTTTAAAGTAAACGTTTCTGGCAGCACTTTAAACGCGATCGGGCTGTATTCTAACTTATTTCTTAAGCGTTGATAGCCGTAATCTAAAATGCGATTATGGTCAAAGGCTAGTTGTGGGGTTTCTTTCAATAAAGACCAAACTGCTTTTTGTCCCTCTTTCGTAATTAATTCGGTATCTTCATATCGAACTAACGCAAAATAACTGACGGAGAGATACCGTTGATTATAAGAATTTTTAGCTTCTCGCGGGTCACGTCCAGGTTCCCCAAAGGTATAAAGTTGTTCTAAATAGAGATTTTCAACGGCTATTTTTTCCGATAAAGTCCGATAGGCAGCTGCCTCTAACGACTCACCCACTCGCACTAATGTCCCCGGTAAACTAAAGTAATGGGCAAACGGTTCATGCTGTCGTTCTACCAATAAAATTAAGAGCCGATTGGATTGAGTATCTACTGAAAAAATGACATTATCAACACCAACTTTAAACTCAGCAAGAGAGGTTTTAACGGCAGCTAATTTTGAATTTTCCATCTTAATTTCGCGTTGGGGATTGACAGCATCCGAATGAAAGAATCAGCAGCTCAAGAATATAATTGTTGCTCTTGAATATACTGCTTCACGGAAGAATCGACGACGTCTGGCTTACCATTTTGGCGATAAGCCGTTGATGAAACCGGCGGGGCATTGAGATCAGCCACTTCATAGGTTGCACCGATTTGGGAAAGCCGATTTAAGTCTTCTTCATGAGGCGGATAGCCGGGACGAGGGATAATTAATAAGTTAACCCGCCGCAGCAATTCTTCACTGGCATACCAACGGGGAATTTGGGCAATTAAATCAGAACCAATAACAAAGGTCAACTCAACATCTTTCCCCCAATGGGCTTCCGCTTTTTTAACCGTTTCTAAACTCCTCGGGCTACTCAGTGTACTGTCGAGGAGGATAT
>CAZBPR010000125.1:0-8876 GCA_964493825.1 uncultured Dactylococcopsis sp. | reverse complement strand
GCGATATGCGCTCGAAACGCTTGGCACGACAAGCGGGAGCATTAGTCGTTTTCTTAGTGGATGCCTCGGGTTCGATGGCATTAAACCGGATGCAATCCGCAAAAGGAGCAGTTTTACAGTTACTCACAGAAGCTTATGAAAATCGCGATCAGGTAGCACTCATTCCCTTCCGTGGGGAACAAGCAGAGGTATTATTACCCCCAACCCGCTCCATTTCCATGGCACGGAATCGCCTTGAAAAACTGCCCTGTGGCGGTGGTTCGCCCTTGGCTCATGGATTAACCCAAGCGGTTCATGTCGGGATGAATGCGCAAATATCGGGGGATGTGGGGCAAGTGATCTTAGTGGCGATTACCGATGGACGAGGAAATATTCCCTTAGCGCGATCGCTGGGTGAACCCTTATCCGAAGACGAAAAGCCAAATATTAAAGAAGAACTCCTGGAAATTGCCGGTAAAATTCGGGCTCTCGGTGTGAAATTACTGGTCATCGATACTGAAAATAAATTTGTTTCCACGGGCTTTGCAAAAGAACTCGCCAAAGCAGCCGGCGGGAACTATTACCACTTGCCCAAAGCAACGGACAGCGCGATCGCGGGTATGGCAAAACAAGCCATTGCAGATATGAAATAAAAGCCAGCGATCGCGCCAAATTCTGTAGGGTCTCTGCTTGTTCTGGCGTTGCTCTTTGCATTTCAACCACCGACATTTTCCTGAGCTTGAGGGCAATCGTTAGACATATTGTTCCAAGTAAGCAGCTAAATGTTGTTGAGTGCGATCATTTTCAGCAGGGGTACCCACGGTAATTCGGATGCCATTTGCCGTATAGCGTACTAACGTTCCTTGCTGCTGTAACACTTTCACTAAATGCTGTTGTTGTTTTTGTTGTTCTTCCCGAGAGGAAAGGTTGAGGCGCAAGTAGATAAAATTCGCGTCACTTTTCCACACTTGGAAACGAGAATCGGCAGCCAGGAAATTGTAGAGTTTAGCTCGTTCCTGCTGCATCTCTGCCATCGTTGATAGCAATTGCGCTCGGTTATCCAAGGCAACTAAGGCTGCTGCTTGGGAAAAACTAGGCACATTATAGGGGAGACGAATTTTTTCGAGAGCTTGGGTCAATTGAGGATGCGCAAGACAGTAACCGACCCGATGGGCGGCGAGACGAAACGCTTTGGAAAAGGTACGCAGAATTGCCCAATTGGGGTGTTGTGGCAGTTCTTTTACCAAAGAATGACCACTAAATTCAAAGTAGGCTTCATCAATCACTACCAAAATATCGTCTGGGAGGTTTTTCAGCCATTCAATTTCTGCTGTACTCAATAAATTTCCTGTTGGGGAGTTGGGATGAACCACAAAAATGACTTTCACCGGATGTCCACTGGCTGCTGCTTGGGCAATTGCCTGATCCGCTTGTCCTCGCTTGATTGTAAAGTGGGTTTCTTCTCTCGGAATTGAAATGGTAGTGATGCCCAGAGTTTGTGCCAGAATTTTATACATGGAGAAGGTGGGTTCAGAAACGAGGATTGAGGCATTAGTTCCCACACAAGTGGCAATCAGTAGCGAACGAATGAGTTCATCCGAGCCATTCCCCACGGAAATATAACTGGGATTAAGGGGAGAGGAACTCGTTTCATTTACATACTGCGCGATCGCGCTTTTTAACAACTCATGACTGCCATCCGGATAACGATTACTCTCAATAATGTTTTGATATTGCTCAGCTAACTTCTCTTTTTCGGCTGCGGGAAGATCGTAAGGACTTTCGTTTGTATCGAGTTTGTCTATATCTGAGGGTAATGTTCCCTCTTCCGTATGAGAAGAGTAAGCTAGTAAGTCCGCGATTGCAGGACGAATAAAATTGAAAGCAGTCTGGGTAGAATGATTGAGCATGATTGAATGAGAGTTAGTTTCTCTTAAAATGCGGGAGGGGAATTTTTATTTTAGAGGTTCTTCAGTCTCTGTGCTAGTTTGGCTCAGAGTTTCAAGCAGTGACGACTCAGGTTAGGGGATGAATTTTTTGTTTTCCCAAGCTCCATCGCCGATTATACAAAATTGGCGAGATCACTGATCTATTTCCCTCAATCTTTCCTCAGTCAGTGATTTTTTAGTATCAGTTGCAATCAATCTCTGACTTTGCGATGATAGAAATATTAAGATATCTTGCAGTTTAATAACTTAAATGTACATTAACGAGAACAACTTGCTATCAGCAGTGTAGCAGTATTTAGAAATGAAGTTTATGCAAAAACAAACCAGACCGCGTTACGATGCAGAAAGGATCGCGCAGGAATATCGTCAATCTCCTTTTCTGGTTATGCGACGACTTTTGACCCTAATTTTGGTTTTGGGGGGATTTTTTCTGCGGTTAAAGATTGATCAATGGCGCGGTGCGGAAGAAAAAAATAAGTATCGACGGGCAAAAGAATTACGAGAATTGTTAACAAAATTGGGACCCACCTACATTAAAGTGGGACAAGCCTTATCGACCCGTCCTGATTTGGTTAGAAAAGATTTCCTCGAAGAGTTAACGAAATTACAAGATCAGCTTCCTCCCTTTGATAGCGCGATCGCGTTTCAAATCATTGAACAAGAGCTACAACGTCCGATTAAGGAAATTTATCGAGAAATTTCGCCCCAACCGGTTGCGGCTGCCAGTTTAGGACAAGTTTATCGCGCAGTGCTTCATTCTGGAGAAGAAGTTGCTGTGAAAGTGCAGCGACCCAATCTAGAACCGATTCTTACTCTTGATTTATATATCATGCGTTGGGGAGTCACTAAAATCAAATCGTTTCTCCCAATTAATTTAGGACATGATTTAACTTTAATTATTGATGAATTTGGCACAAAACTATTTGAAGAAATTGACTATCTCAATGAAGGTCAAAATGCGGAAAAATTTGCCGTCAATTTCCAAAACGAACCGACTGTCAAAGTCCCCAAAATTTATTGGGATTATAGCAGCTATTGTGTCCTTACCTTAGAGTGGATTAATGGCTTTAAGCTAACGGATACTAATAAAATTAAAGCCGCTAATTTAGAACAAAACGAATTGGTAGAAATTGGCGTTATTTCTGGTTTGAGGCAACTGTTAGAACATGGTTTTTTCCATGCTGATCCCCATCCTGGAAACTTATTTGCCCTGCCCGATGGACGGATGGCTTATATTGATTTTGGCATGATGGATCAATTAGAAGAAAAAACCAAAGAAACCATTGCCAGTTCGGTTGTTCACTTATTGAATCGAGATTATGAACGCCTTGCCGAAGACTTTATCTTTTTAGGTTTTCTGGCTCCTGATACCGAAATTGATCCCATTTTACCCGCTTTAGAACAGGTATTAGGTGATGCCATGGGAGAAAGTGTGAAAAACTTTAATTTCAAAACCATTACCGATCAATTCTCGGAATTAATGTATGAATATCCGTTCCGAGTGCCAGCTCAATTTGCTTTAATTATTCGCTCTTTAATTACTCAAGAAGGACTGGCTTTAACCCTTAATCCAGACTTCAAAATTGTCGAAATTGCCTATCCTTATGTGGCGCAACGACTATTACGAGGAGAATCGCCAGAGATGCGGCGACGGTTAATTGAAGTGTTGTTTAAAGAGGGTAAATTCCAATGGCAGCGGTTAGAAAACATGATCGCGATCGCGCGAACCAATGATGAGAATTTTGATTTACTCCCCACTGCCCGTTTAGGCTTACAATATCTCCTGTCCGACGAAGGCAGCTATTTACGCCGACAACTGTTACTCGCTTTAACCGAGAATGAACAATTGCAAACCGAACAAGTGCAACGACTTTGGAATTTAGTTAAAGAAGATCTAAAACCTGCTAAATTATTTGATGTTGCTTTAAGCAGCTTGCGAGAAATGTCATTAGAAGAAGTCGCAGCACTGAAGGCAATTAATCGTTAATTGTTCAGCTTTTTGTCAATTGTTTCCGGTTGTTGAGTCACTGGCCAAAGCCTCAATAACAAACGTTAACTGTTTGTCCTTCCATCGATGAAATAACACAATATATAAATTATGTATTCTTCTCTTTTTGCTGAACCCCCTTATTTGCTATTGCTAGTTGGCATTCTAATGAGTGTGACCTGTGGCAGTGCTTTTGAAAAAGTATTAAAACAAAATGTCCAGGAATGGTACACTTCCCATCAATCTGAAGAGGAAGCTCAAGAGCAAACGAAGTCAGTACAAACCTTGGCATTATTGGTGCCATTTCTAGGGATTTGTGGTGGAATTTTCGTTTTTTTAGCCGCTGGCTTACAAATTGTAATTAATAATTGGACCATTTCCAGCGCGATCGCGCTACCCTTAAGTGCAATCACCGGACGCTTAGTGTGGTCACAATTGAGCAAATTACTGCTCAAACTACAAGCAGACGGTTCACAAGCACTCGATTTAGATAATATTTTCTAATCCGAATTTTTTATCTCTGCAATAAAATGCCCCCTTTCCTGATGCGGAGAGGGGGATTTGCATAATTATAAAGTTTGTTTAACCCTGAAAATAGGGGGGTTCATTGCCGGGTGTCCATTTAATATTGCAACCGATACTCGGTTTTTGCTCCGGACTAATCGGTTCATCTGCTAAAACTTTTTCAATTGCAGCCCGTAAGTCTTTGCCATTAACTGGCTGATCATTACCGGGGCGACTATCATCAAGTTGTCCCCGATAAACGAGTGCGCGCGTGCTATCAAATAGGAAAAAGTCAGGGGTACAAGCTGCTGTATATGCCTTAGCCACCTCTTGGGTTTCGTCATAGCAAAACGGGAAATTAAACCCTTGGGCTTCTGCCATCGCTTTCAGCTTCTCGGGAGCATCATCAGGATGAGTCTCCACACTATTGGAGCTAATGGCAATTATACCGAGTCCTTGCTCCATATAATCTTTACCGATACGGGCTAACTCAGATTGAATGTGCTGAACAAAAGGACAATGCTGACAGATAAACATAATCAACAAAGCTTTTTTATCAGCAAAGGTATCTAAAGAAATCGTTCGACCCGAAACCGTATCCGGTAAGTTGAAATTTGGGGCTTTTGTCCCCAATTCGAGCATGGTTGAAGCTGTTTTAACCATAAAAATTACAACCTCTCAATTAATTAAAATTGGCTAATTTTTAACCATAGATTAGCTCACTGATAGTGGCTGCATCTTCTGTGGGTTCTTCAGCAGTCATTTCCTCTTCGGGAGCTGGAGCTTCTTCTTCGGTAGTGGTTTCACTTTCGCTGTCCGGACTTAATTCTGCAGGAACATCTTGTGCCTGTTCACTTTCCGGAGCTTCATTAGCCGAAGGAGCCCCTCCACAGGCGGTAGTGACAAACAAAAAAATTCCTGCAATAAATACAATGAGAAGTTGTCGTAGTTTTTGCCAATTCATAGACTTTTTCCTCTAGAAGTTTTAAGCTACACAGACATTACTTTATCAGAGAATTCAATGGTGAGAAGCATATTAAGCACATTTCTCCCTTAAGTGCTGAGTGTAATTTACACAAATTTAGGAAATTTAGGAAAGCGTTTTAAATCTTTAATTAACTAAATAGTTATTTAAGTTATAATAAACACCGTAACCTTGCAGTAGAACGTAAGGAGGCAATAGGAATTATGGCTAATTATATCCAACAACCGACTCGTGAGTTAAGAGCGGGACAATTATGGGAAAGTTTCTGTAATTGGGTCACGAGTACGAATAATCGTATTTATATTGGCTGGTTTGGCGTGTTAATGATTCCAACGTTGCTCACTGCCAGTGTTGTTTTTATCATTGCCTTTATTACTGCCCCGCCAGTAGATGTTTTAGGCATCAGAGAACCCGTAATTGGGTCATTGCTAGATGGAAATAATTTGATTACCGCCGGGGTTGTTCCCACCTCAGCGGCAGTGGGGCTACACTTTTATCCTTTGTGGGACGCTTCCTCAGTGAGTGAATGGCTTTATAACGGCGGTCCCTACCAACTGATCATCTTGCACTTTCTCATTGGTATCTGGGCTTATTTAGGACGACTTTGGGAATTAAGCTATCGTCTGGGTATGCGTCCTTGGATTTCCGTCGCCTTTTCTGCCCCGGTTGCTGCAGCTACCGCTGTTTTCTTGATTTATCCCATCGGACAAGGCAGTTTCTCCGAAGCAATGCCATTGGGGATTTCTGGAACCTTTAACTATATGTTCAACTTCCAAGCGGAACATAATATCATGATGCATCCTTTCCATATGCTTGCGGTCGCTGGCATCTTTGGCGGTGCATTTTTAAGTTCCTTACATGGTTCCCTCGTCACCTCTAGCATTATTCGAGAAACCACTGAATTAGAAAGTCAAAATAGCGGTTACAAATTTGGACAGCAAGAAGTCACGTACAATCTCTTAGCTGGGCATGAAGGTTATCTCGGTCGCGTCTTATTCCGGAGTGCTGGTTTCCATAACAGCCGTAGCATCCATTTCTTCATTGCAGCTTGGCCCGTAATTGGGATCTGGTTTTCTGCTCTTGCCGTTGGTACAATGGCCTTTAACCTCAATGGTTTCAACTTTAATCAATCTGTATTAGACAGCCAAGGTCGGGTCATTGATACTTGGGCTGATATCCTCAACCGAGCAAATTTAGGGTTAGAAGTGATGCACGAAATGAATGCTCACAACTTCCCTTATGACTTAGCCAGTGGCGAACCCATGCCAGTCGCAATGGAAGCGCCGCAAATTCAAAGCTAATCTCTCTTCATTGCAGGAAATTTAATGCATCCCTCGCCCTCTGATTCAGAGGGTTTTTTTCTTAGAGTTGCGCTTAAGTATGACTCATCATGGCACCCATTTTTTCTCGTAAGGTTTCTAAGCCCAATCTTTGTTCTGCCGAAATATAAATCGCATCTGGAAAATCTTGTTTCGCTTCATTGAGCGTTTCTGGTTCGACTTGGTCAATTTTATTAAAGACCAATAAACTCTCCGGCGGCATGATGGGCATTTCTTCTAGAATGTTCCTCACTGATTCAATTTGGCTTTGCCAAGCCGGATGAGATAAGTCAACAACATGCAACATCGCATCCGCTTCACTCACTTCTTCCAAGGTGGCACGAAAAGCATCAATTAATGCGGGGGGCAATTCTTTAATAAAACCCACGGTGTCTGTTAGTAAGACAGTGTGTAATTCCCCATGACAAGGAACTGCGAGACGACGGGTTGTTGGGTCAAGGGTGGCAAATAATTGGTCTTCGGCATAAATTTCGGCATGGGTTAAGCTATTGAGCAAGGTTGATTTTCCCGCATTGGTATAACCCACAACTGCTACGGTCGGGACTTCTTGTTTTTGTCGCTGGTGGCGCATCCGGGAACGGTGAGATTGCAATTGATCAACTTCTTGTTGTAAGCGGGATACGCGCTTTTGAATGCGACGGCGTTCCGTTTCTAGTTTGGTTTCCCCAGGTCCGCGGGTGCCAATGCCACCCCCCAGACGAGACATGGCTTCGCCTCGCCCCACCAGACGCGGGAGGAGATATTCCAATTGTGCCAATTCGACTTGGAGTTTTCCGGCGCGCGATCGCGCTCTTTGGGCAAAAATATCTAAAATTAACTCCGTCCGGTCAATCACTCTCACCCCAATTTGCTGTTCTAAATTGCGCACTTGGGCGGGACTCAAATCTTGATCAAACGCCACTAAACTCGCACCCACGGTTTGCACCGCGATCGCGATTTCTTGGACTTTCCCCGCCCCAATTACGGTTTGGGGATGAGGACGACTGCGCCGCTGGGTAATGGTCTGTAAAACCTCACCCCCTGCAGTATCCACCAAACGAGTGACTTCCGCTAAGCCATCTGCAAACTGCTGCTGGGACAATTCAGCGGTCATCAACCCCACAACCACCACGCGCTGGTGGGAACGATCCACCTGCTGGGCGACATATTCCCGCTCAAATTCCGCTTCTAATCCTTCTACTAAGTCCAGAAAATCTTGCTTCGTGAGGACATCTAGACTCAACGGCGGAGAAACTGTCCAATATAACCCTTCTTCGCGACTGGGATCAGATTCTGGGGCAAGATGCGCTAAATAAGCTGATTCCACATAACCGGTTGCCCCACCCCCGCGACGCTGGAATCCTTGACCGGTCAGCGTTAACGTCACGAGCGCGTCTAACCGCTGCAACACCATTGCCGTGAGACTGGGTTTTTTCGGGGGGTTTGACTTCAACGCCGTCGTGACACAACGAATCCCCGATAGCCGCTTAGCGCCATAACGGGGTAATTCGAGGGGGGGAATTTGCGTTTGTCGCGGGCTACCCACCCCCACCCGAATCACTTGTCCGCGACGGTTAATATAAGCGGATACCGACTGATTAATTTCTGTGCTAATGGCAGCAAGGCGCTGAGCAAATTCCGGGGTGGTTGCGCGATCGCGCGGTTGGCGTTGATGATACAGCCGTTGCAGTTGTTTAAGCTGGCTTGATTTGAGTCCTTTTAGGTTGCCGTATAGGGTCTCGATTGACAATCGTCTCCTTAAGATGAAATTAGTAATTTTTGCTACATATTGATTCCCAAGCAAGGGAGAGAATACGGATTAAGAGATTCATCCCCCATAACTCAGTCCTCTTTATTTCATCTTAAATCCCAGCCTTGAAACTTTGCTGTTTTGAAACTGCACCTAAAAAACCGCCACTGAGAATGATTCAGTAGCGGTTGCTTCAATTGCCAATCGCAGGAAAATTTAACCAAATGCGCCGCTAACATATTGCTGAGTGGCTTCTTCTTTCGGATTTTGAAAGATCGTTTCTGTATCGTCATATTCCACAAGATAGCCTTGCTTACCATGTTCCGTGGCTTGAGCATTAAAAAAGGCAGTTCGATCGGACACCCGTGATGCTTGTTGCATATTGTGGGTCACAATCACAATG
>CAZBPR010000124.1:8397-8879 GCA_964493825.1 uncultured Dactylococcopsis sp. | reverse complement strand
GCGTGAGCTCAGTCGAACGCTCAGCAACAGCTTTGCACACGCGCTACAATCAAATCAAAAAAATGGGAAACCAAGACCCGATTGACCATGATCGGCTATTCAAAGAATTAATTTCCACCTTTTTTCTCGAATTTCTTGAGCTTTTCTTTCCTCAAGTTTTGGACTACCTCGAACCCGAATCTATTACTTTTCGGGATAAAGAAGTCTTTACCGATGTGACAAGGGGAGACCGCTACGAAACCGACTTGTTAGCCGAAGTACAGTTTCGGGGAGAAGACTCTTACTTTCTGATTCATCTAGAAAATCAAGCCTCATCTCAAACTAACTTTAACCAGAGAATGTTCCGTTACTTTGCGCGGTTACATGAAAAATTTGATTTACCCATTTATCCCATTGTCATTTTCTCTTATGACCAACCGAAAAAACAAGCGATTAATTATTACCAAGTTGAATTTCCTGATTTCCAAGTCTTACAATTTAAC
>CAZBPR010000124.1:0-8387 GCA_964493825.1 uncultured Dactylococcopsis sp. | reverse complement strand
AACTATCGGGTGATTCAGCTTAACCGCTTAAACTGGCGAGATTTTCTCAATCAAGCTAATCCAGTGGCTTGCGCGTTAATGGCAAAAATGAACATTGCCCCCACCGAACGTCCACGAGTGAAATTAGAATGTCTGCGCTTATTAGCCACTTTACGCCTAGACCCCGCCCGAATGCAACTGATTTCAGGGTTTGTCGATACCTATCTCCGTTTAAGCATAAGCGAGTTAGAAGTCTTTAATCAAGAATTTGAACAAATTGAATCAATAGCCGTCAAGGAGGGAATTATGGAAATTACAACCAGTTGGAAAGAAGAAGGAAAAGAAAAAGGAAAGCAAGAATTAATCCTTCACTTACTTAATCATCGTTTAGGAGAGTTATCTTCAGAAACGCAAGCAGAGATAATGAGTTTAAACAGTTCTCAGTTAGAGGAATTAGGTGTTGCTATGTTTAATTTAGAAAATGAGGATGATCTGAACTCTTGGTTAGCTAATTCTCCTACGAATAATTGATCATACTCAAGTGCGATTGAATTTTATCCATAGAACGGGGTGAAATGAGGCAAAACTTTTATTCATGCAAGCTGATCATTGCTTGAGTCAGTTTTTAGTGCCATTGGAATTTATCTATGGTGCGCGATCAGACTCCGTCTTAGCTAGCGCGATCGCGCTTTCTAGTTTTCTGCTATCGTGAAATTAAAGATAACGGTAATGAATCAGTTGCATGAGCAATGACAACTTCAACTCATGAAATCTCTATCCCGAAAAAACTCCCTTTCCTAGAAGCAATTTGCTGGCAAACCAAAGACGTTTATCAGTTTACACCTGAACAAATGTTAAGCCGTTATGAACGAGGTTGGGAGTATCGCAAACTGTTTGGTTCACCTCAAGGCGAAGAACTTAATTTTCTCAAGCAGCTTGCTAACTATTATCAATCTTGGTTGCAAGTTGAGTTATGACATTCCAGTTAAATCATCACAATAGAATTCTGACTATTCTTAACAGTTTAAATTCCCATTTATTGGAAGAAAGTAAGGCTTACTTTGGCGGTGGAACTCTCTTAACATTAGACTTTGGAGAATATCGTTGGAGTAAAGATATTGATTTCATTTGTCCGATTGCTTCATCAGGTTATAAACATCTGCGTACAATTATTTTTGATGGCGGTTATCAAGCATTATTCCATGATCGAACTACGATTAATATTCAGCGAGGAACAACCAGTCAATATGGAATTCGTTTATTGATAATAGTAGAAAATGAACCCATAAAAATGGAAATTATTGTCGAAGCGCGCTTTCAAATTGATCCACCTAGATATCCAGACTGGTCACCTGTAGCTTGTTTAAGTCTTGATGATTGTTTCACCTCTAAGCTACTTTCCAACTCAGATCGCTACATGGATGATAGTGTTGAAGGAAGAGATCTCATTGATTTAGCAGTGCTGAGGCTTCAATCTCCTATTCCTCAAAATGCTATAGAAAAAGCGGAGAAAGCCTACGAAGTGATCCGTCCCTTAAAAGAAGCCATTAAACGTTTCCAGCAAAGAGAAGAATATCGAGAAAAATGGTTTTCTAGTTTACAAGTTAATCCACAACAAATCCCTAGAATTATTGATGGGATTGACTGTTTAGCTAGTGATTTTGATTTACCCACTACAGAAAGAACTTTCAAAGAACAGCGTCAAGATTTTTATTAGTGCTTTAATAAAGTGTGATTCTACTGGAGTCTAGGTTACACAATTTAACTGCGCTCATACTTAATGATCGCGCCTTAAATGAAATTCTTTGAAAGTTACGGCCTTGAAGTTAATGATCATCCATTCAAGCTAATCTAATCAAAGATCTATCCCGAAAAAACTCCTGTTCTTAGAAGCAATTTGCTGGCAAACCAAAGACGTTGATCAGTTTCCCCCTGAACAAATGTTAAGCTGTTATGAACGAAATTGGGAGTATCGCAAACTGTCCAAATATCCCAATTAGTCCTCTGTGTTCTGAGGTGATGATTTCTAGTCAAGATTCGTCTCAATGTTAATTTCTGTTTACAATATGAAAAAAGACTAGAAAAAGATAAAAGGAAGCGGGATGCAAGTTGCAATTATTGGTGCCGGTTTGGCTGGACTTTCGACAGCGGTCAATTTAGTCGATGCGGGATGGGATGTGGAAATTTATGAGTCTCGTCCCTTTGTTGGTGGCAAAGTCGGCAGCTGGGTGGATGCAGATGGCAATCATGTGGAAATGGGATTGCACGTCTTTTTTGGCTGTTATTACCACCTGTTTCGCTTAATGGAAAAAGTGGGCGCGATCGCGAATTTACGTCTGAAAGAACACACCCATACCTTTATCAACGAAGGCGGGAAAGTCGGAGAACTGGATTTTCGCTTTCTGACTGGTGCCCCGTTTAATGGCTTAAAAGCGTTTTTTACCACCTCACAACTGTCTACCATTGATAAGATGGCAAACTCCCTTGCCTTGGGAACAAGTCCTATTGTTAGAGGCTTAGTGGATTTTAATGGGGCAATGAAAACCATCCGTGATTTAGATAAAATTAGCTTTGCGGACTGGTTTCGCTCTCATGGTGGCAATGATGGCAGTCTGAAGCGGATGTGGAATCCAATTGCTTATGCGTTAGGCTTTATCGACACGGAAAATATTTCTGCCCGTTGTATGCTGACGATTTTCCAGTTATTTGCTGCCCGTACCGAAGCCTCAGTATTGCGGATGTTGGAAGGTTCCCCCCAAGAGTATCTTCATCAACCGATTATTGATTATTTAGAAGCGAGAGGGGCAAAAATTTATACTCGTCGTCGGGTGCGAGAAGTACTCTATGAACAGAAAGCGGGGAAAACTGCTGTCACCGGTATTGTTGTTGCCAATGGGGAAGAAACAGAAACGATTAGTGCTGACGCTTATGTCGCCGCTTGTGATGTTCCTGGAATTAAACGCTTACTCCCCCAAGATTGGCGCAAATGGTCGGAATTCGAGAATATCTATAGATTGGATGCGGTTCCTGTGGCAACCGTCCAGTTACGCTTTGATGGCTGGGTGACAGAATTACAAGATCCTAAAAAACGGAAACAGTTAGAACACGCTGCGGGACTCGATAACCTTCTTTATACCCCTGATGCAGATTTCTCTTGCTTTGCCGATCTCGCTTTAACCAGTCCGGGTGATTATTATCGGGAAGGGGAAGGGTCATTATTACAGTTGGTGTTAACGCCTGGTGATCCGTTTATAAAAGAAAGCAATAGCGCGATCGCGCAGCACGTCCTCGAACAAGTCCATAACCTATTCCCCTCTTCTCGGGAATTAAATATGACTTGGTATAGTGTTGTGAAACTCGCTCAATCGCTTTATCGGGAAGCACCCGGGATGGATGTCTATCGTCCTCATCAAAAAACCCCAGTGGATAATTTCTTCCTCGCAGGTAGTTACACCCAACAAGATTATATCGACAGCATGGAAGGCGCGACTATTTCTGGAGAACGAGCTGCAAAAGTCATTTTAGACAATGTGTCTGTGACTCGTGAACCCTCTTCGGTTAGTTAAAAGCCATGAATTTTCCATAATTCTTGTCATCGCTTAACGAAAAGTGTGCCTTAATAATTACGGGTTGTATTAGCTTCACCACGGCTGGGAAACTGAGGAATCATGTTTCGAGCAGAAACAAACTTTGTATTGTTATAGGATTGGAGTAAACTTTCAAGGTAAAATTTTCAGAAAAACCTTCTCAGTCGTGTTACTCAGTGGCGGTTGCCATCTGATCGCTTTTGGTATAAGCACTTCAAATTATGGAATCAATACTAGCTGATACCTTTGATGCCTTTAATAAATACAGCGGTTGGATTGTCTGGAATTTATTTTTAGCCTTTATTCCTTTACTGCTTAGCTTGTGGTTGTTTCTGAAACGCAGCAAAAAGCGACCACTATTATGGTGGTTGACTTTGATTGTTTATATTGCTTTCTTGCCCAATGCTCCTTATTTACTCACTGATATCATCCATTTAATTGAAGCGATTCGAGCCAACTATTCAATTTGGATCACTACTTTAGTTTTTATTCCTCTACATTTATTGGCAATTTTGATCGGTTGGCAATTTTATGTCATTTCCTTGATTAATCAGGGTCATTATCTGAAAAAACAAGGTGCTAGATCATTTATTTTTGCCAGTGAATTAATGACTCATGCCCTATGTGCAATTGGCATCTTTTTGGGAAGATTCCGTCGCTTTAATAGCTGGGATTTAGTAACTAAACCAGATATTTTATTAACGTCAACCCTAGAAGATTTAACGGCAAAAGAACCCCTAATAGTCATCTTATTGACTTGGATTATCTTGAGCATTCTCTATTGGTTAACGAAACAAATTACGCTAGGAACTGTATTACGAATTAAGATGTTGTTATACAGTCTTGATACCCCTGATGAATCAAAATAAATTATTGATTGTCCTGTTATAGTGCAGTAGGGGTCATTGCAGTTTTAAGGACTGTTTGATGCACGTTTTCTAAATAGTGATACCAGTCAGCAATGCCAAGGCGCGATCGCGCTGAAAGTTCTAAAATTTCCGCTTGGGGGGCAATTTTTTGAATATTTTGCATCGCCAAGTCACGATTAAATCCCACCACTTCGGCGATATCCATTTTATTGAGAATGACAACATCAGCGGTTTTGAATACAGTGGGATATTTAAGAGGTTTATCTTCACCCTCAGTTGCTGAGAGTAAGACAACCCGTATATTCTCTCCTAAATCATAAGCCGCGGGACAAACTAAGTTCCCGACATTTTCAATGAAGAGAAGCTGTACTCCAGCAAGGTTAATATCTGCAAGGGCAGTTGCTACCATATTCGCTTCCAAGTGACAGACATTCCCAGTGGTAATCTGCACGACAGATGCCCCTTTACTGCCTAATCGTTGGGCATCATGATCTGTTTCCAAGTCACCCACAACGACTGCCATCGCCAAACGATCTGCAAGATCCGTTAGGGTGCGTTCAATCAGACTGGTTTTTCCAGAACCAGGAGAAGATAAGAAATTGAGTGTCACAACCCCTTGACGATTTAATTTTTGGCGCAAGTGATGGGCAAGGTGATCGTTTTTAGCAAGGATCGCTTCATGGACATCAACTTTGCGGGGTTGATGCGAGTGATCTGCTTCGTGAGTATGGATATGAACCTTGCCTGATGAATCAGCACAACCGCAGTTTTCACACATAGCTAAGAAACCTCCAAAGAAATCAGTTCCAATTCTTTCCCTTGCCGAATGTCATGGCTAATTTCATGGCAATGAGGACATTCATGAATCCAATCGCTGGGTTGAAAAAGTTGCTGGCAGGTTGTGCAATAACACTGGGCTGGCACACGCTCAATTTCAAAGCTTGCGAATTCGGCAATTGTCCCTTTTGCTGTCACATCAAAGGCAAAAGTTAAGGCTTCAGGTACGACTCCTGACAAGTCCCCGACACGCGCTTTAATGCTATGGATGCAACTCGCTCCTTCCTGGTAAGCGTGTTCAGTCGCGATCGCGAGCAATTGTTCCATGATTCCCACTTCGTGCATGATTAATCATCCCGTTCGGTTAGTCCAGGGAAAACATTAGACATTAACTTCAGCCTAGCCGATTTATCTCTGTTCTGAGCAATTTTTCAATGATTTTTAAGGCTTCGATGGCGCCGTTTTCTGCAAAAGAAGAAAACTGTTCTCCAAAGTCAAAATTAAGGGCAGGAATGGTAATTAACCAAGCTGGCGGGGCATAACCATATAAGATTTGACTCATGGCAAGCAGCGATCGCGCATCGCAAAAATGCCCCATTTGTGTTCCAGTTGCCTCTTCCGGCTGAATCGCTTGTACCTCAACGGTATTGCAGTTGATCCCTGCATCCACAAAAATCACGCGATCCAACTCTGCAATCGTGGCTGCCAGTTCAGGAGTCAGTTGATGACATCGCAGCGATCGCGCTCCAGAAATCCCGAGTTTTTCGGCTTCTGTTGCGACTTTTAAGCCAATGCCGTCATCTCCCCGCAGAGAATTGCCATAACCGATAATCAGCGTTGATCGGGATACTGGTTTCATTTTGCCTTCCAAGTTCCGCCATAACGATAGTAAGGATTATTCACACTTAGTTTTGACCAACAATCTGGGCATACTAAATACCAATGCTGGCTCTCGTCAAACTGAATGCGGTAACGTAAACTGACAAAAGTTTGGCAGTATGCACAGGGTTTTGTTTTTTTGGCCATTGCTCATGTCATAAGGTTTTATTTCACCTGAATCATGGAACACTATAACAATTTACAACTTGCGCTTTTTAGTGGAAAAGGAGGGGTTGGCAAAACGACTCTCTCTTGTAGTTTTGCCCGACATTGGGCGCGAGAGTTTCCACAAGAGCGTATTCTCTTATTATCCACTGATCCAGCTCATTCTGTAGGAGATGTCCTCGATTTACCGGTTTCAGAAACGGCAACTCCCTTGAGTGATTTACCTAATTTGCAAGTGCGAGCCTTAAATGCACAAACTCTGCTACAAGAATTTAAGGAACGTTACGGGAAAACCTTAGAAGTATTAGTAGAACGAGGAAGCTTTGTCGATGGCGAAGATTTAACTCCCGCTTGGGATTTGGGATGGCCCGGTTTAGACGAATTAATGGGAGTTTTAGAAATTCAACGCTTATTTCAGGAAGGGGAAGTGGATCGCATTGTGGTGGATATGGCACCTAGCGGTCACAGCCTCCATTTATTTGAAATGATGGACTTTTTGGAGAACTTTCTCGATGGCTTAGAAGGTTTTCAAGAGAAACATCGAGTAATGGTGAAAAGTTTGTCGCGAAATTATACGCCGGATGAAACAGATGAATTTCTGGAAAAGATGCGGGATGATTTAGCCCAAGGACGATCATTACTGCAAGATCAAAGTCGGACTGCTTGTTTAGTAGGCGCGATCGCGCAACCCATGAGTTGGTTGGAAACCCAAGACTTTATGGCTTCCTTGCAGGAACTCCAGATTCCTTGTGGTGGGGTGTTTGTCAATCGAATGATTGCAGGAAATAATGATGATTTAGCCCAGCGCGATCGGTTTTACGAACAACAGTTACTCCTCGACAAGTTCCGTTACCACACTGACCCCCTTCCCTTATATACCATTCCTGAACAAGCCAGTGATCCGGTGGGAACGAACGCCCTAGACGATCTATTTCCTCAAATTGAACCAGTAACAGACATTACTCTTGTGGAACCGCCAACCGCTTTCCAATTCCCAGAACCTGTCCCTCCAGGACTTCCTGATTGGATTGCCGAAGGTCGTCAATTAATTTTAATTGGCGGAAAAGGCGGTGTGGGAAAAACCACTACTGCTGCGGGAATCGGGTGGGGAATGGCACAAAAGTATCCTGACAAACAGATCCGCTTAATATCCATTGATCCAGCACATTCTCTCGCCGATGCCTTTGATATCCCACTGGGACACGAAGCTGTTGCTATTACCGAGAATCTCACTGCCCAAGAAATTGACCCTGACACCCTACTAGATGAATTTCGGGAAGAATATCTCTGGGAACTCGCCGAAATGATGAGTGGTGGTAGCGGTGACAGCGAAGGCTTACAAATTGCTTATGGACCCCAAGCCTGGCGAAAAATGGTCTCCCAAGGCTTACCGGGTGTGGATGAAATGTTAGCGTTGTTGACGGTAGTGGATTTACTCGCAGCAGGAGAACAGGATTTAATTATTGTCGATACTGCACCAACGGGGCATTTATTGCGCTTTTTAGAAATGCCTACTGCCCTTACCGACTGGCTAGCTTGGATTTTTAAGCTGTGGATGAAATATCAAGCAGCAGCCGGACATATGGCACTCATGACGCGGTTACGGCAACTGCGCAAGCGGGTGGTGAATACCCATCAGAAATTGCAGGATGGTGACTATACTGAATTTATTGGTGTCCTGCAAAACCAAAGCGCAATTGTGGCGGAAACAGAACGGATGATCAAAGCCCTCACTGAACGAGGGGTGTCTCAGCGTTATGTGATTCATAATTGCTACATTCCTCACCAAGAAATAGCTAATGATGTCTTTCCTGACCATACTCTGGTTCGTCTGCCGAGTTTGCCGCGATCAGTTACGTCTGGGGAACGGATTGAAGGGGCAGCAAAATTATTGTTTCAATGACCCCCACCTACTTCGTGAGGTGGGGGAGTGGGGAGAGATAACCTCCCCGTAGCTGCGAATAGCTCTCTAGGGGTATTGCGGCTCAACACTACTGGTTGCTTCTCTAGACCAGATTAGCTGTAAGGGGGCGGAATCTCGCCCAACTAGGTAAATCTAGGACACAACCGTAATACCTGAGCGAAGAGACATAAACCTAAAGCCTCGACTCCGCTCGGCTTTAGCGCTGAG
>CAZBPR010000123.1:0-8934 GCA_964493825.1 uncultured Dactylococcopsis sp. | reverse complement strand
TACATTCTTCATAAGTAATCCCCACCATTCGCGCCATTTGATAATAAGGAAGTTTCACATTTAAAACATCGCCTTCTTTTTGCTGCGTTGTATCATATTCTTGCGCTTGATAGAGAATTAAACGGGCTAACCGCACGGTTGCGCGTTCGGAAATTAAACCGTGTACTGTTTCATGTAAATGTTGTAGGCGTTGATTAAAGGTGGCGAGAATTTGCAGCGCAATTTCTGGCGTTTCCTGAATCGCATCAATAATGGCATTTTTATCGATCATCACCACCACGCATTTTTGTTGACACACCACAGTCGCGGGGGCGATTTGATTGCCAAACATGGCGGGGGCGGCAAACATTTCTCCGGCGTGAATCATTCTCACCACCGTTTCTTTTCCCGTTGTTGCCGTTTTTTGAATTTGTAACGTCCCCTCGACTAGAGCAAATAAACAGGCTGGTAACTCATCCTCCTCAATCATCACCATCTCTTCTTTCTGAAATGTCCGAATTTCGGCGTGAGCTTGGAGTTGCGACAAGTTCTTATCAGAGAGGGTGCGGAGAATCCAAAGCTGTTGCAGTTGTTCAATCGTTGCCAACATAAAGGCGAAACTGAGCTACCTCAGAGAAATAGCTGAAAATTTTTGTCATCTTAAAACTATAGCAATTTCCCAGACAGGGATTAGCCACTAATCTCTCCCTCTCGATGAGGAATCAAATCATGAGTACCACAGCATCAAAAATCAATTTCAAAACTGCCCCCGGGCATGAAGTGCTTGCCAAAGCTGGCAAAACCGTCTTGCGCCCTGGTGGGCTAGAAGCGACCCGTCAACTCCTAGAGTGGGCTAATTTTCAACCTGGGGAAACCGTCTTGGAATTAGCCGCGAGTTTTGGTAAAAGTGCCATTTGGCTAGCGCAACGTTACGGCGTACGAGTCGTTGGGATTGAACGCAATCCTGAAAGTGTCCGCATCGCCCAAGAAAATATCCGTCAGGCGGGATTAGAAGGACAAGTAGAAGTCCGTGAGGGAAACATTTTTAACCTCGCAGAAATCACTGAAACCTTCGATTATGTCTTTGCTGAAGCGATTTTGACCATGCAGTCAGCGAGTGGGAAAGCAAAGATTTTAGCAGAGATTGAGAAGGTGCTGAAACCAGGAGGAATCTTCCTCTCTCATGAAATGATTGCGGGGGGGAATCGAGACGAAATTGATCGCGCCCTTTCCCAAGTGATTCGGGTTAATGCTCAGCCTCTATCGGAAACGGAATGGAAACAAGCCTGTGCAGAAGCGGGATTAACTATCAAACAATCCAAAACTGGAGAAATGGGCTTACTTAATCCGAAACGAGTGATTGAAGATGAAGGATTATTTCCTGCACTGAAAATTGCTTGGAATGTACTCACCCAATCGGAAATCAGAGAGCGCGTTTTCCAAATGAGAAACACCTTTAATCAATACCGTGATCAACTCGGTTACATTGCTTTTTCTGCAACTAAGGAGTAATCAATCATGGCTGCAACCATTACTAATGCTGACACCAGCTATCACAATACGCTCAAAAATCTTATTGAATATCCTGAAACGGGCATTTTGAGCAAAGTTTTTGTTAAAGATGCCTACAGTCAACAAAACCTCTTTTGTTTGGCAGCAGGAACAACGTTAGAAGAACATACTTCGGCTAAAAACGCCACTGTGATGGCAATGGAAGGGGAAGGAACGTTAACCCTCAATTGTGAAGTAATCACCCTAACCCCAGGCGTGGTGGTTTATATGCCAGCACACGCCCCCCACGCTCTCGAAGCAAAAACCAATCTTGCCTTTTGGCTGATCTTATCCGCAGTAGAAACTCAAGGAGAATAATTTAGGAATGAATCCACAAGCAACTGTTGATACGTTTACCCAACATCTCAATCTCTCAGAATCTACAGTAGAAAATTTACTCACCTTAAATGCCAGTGAGTTAACGAAACAAGACGAGTTTCAAACGGAATTAGGTACCTTGGATCTCTCACTATTGCGAGAAACGCTACCAACCGCCAAGTCTGTGTTAGAAAACCAACTGCCTGCTTTTTACACTTGGCTCAAACAAGAACTACAAATCAAGCGAGTTCCCGATAATCCGAACCATACAACAACTTGGGTGGCGAATTTTCTTAATAACCAAGAAAGTATCGATCATTTAGTGGAATTGCATCGTCCAGTTCCCCCGGTTGCTTTAGAACAAGCGATTCCTCGTCTTGTCAGTTTATTTAACAAGGTTGACGATACACCAACTCGTCAACAGTGGCAAAGTGCAGTTGCGTTGTTGTGTTTAGTGTTAGCTGCGGATGCACGAGAACAGTTACGTTTCTAGAAAGCGTCAAATTTCAAAAACAGTAGTTGCTGATTCCAGCTTGAGGAGGGTTAGAGAATGATCTCACCTGTTAAAACCAATTGTAAACTAACCTTAGAAACGTTAGCCAAACTATACCTCAATGGTCAGCCTGCCGAGGTTTTTGAGGAGACGAAAGCAGAATTTTGTGATTGGATTCTCGAACAATTCCAACAACTCCCGTTTGCTGTACAAGCCAGTTATACGCTGTATTATGATCGCGCTGAGGAGATGTTTGCTGATATTGCCAATGAACATCTTTGGGTTTCTATGGAGGGGTATGACTCAGCGTTTTATCAGAATACCTTCTGTGGGTTTGCACTGCTAGCAGTTCACGATTACGACCACTATCAAATTCAAAGTCATTTTACCCTAGACGGTGAAATCCAAGCCTATCGAAAAATTGCTGCTCGTGCGCCTAGTTTAGACATTCAAAAGATTCTCTATTCCGAATTGGTCTTAAAGTCCGCAGCGCATTGGTATCAGGGAGAAAAACCAGACCCAAAAGTCGTTTTCCCTTAATTCAAGGCAATATTCAGGAGTTCTAAGCATGACCTCAACTAGCAACTCTCATTTCCCAACTGCGTACAAACCCATCATTTCTCCTGAACATGGGGTATATGTGGTGTTACTGGTGTCTTTTCTCGTTGGCGTTGCCCTAGCGCAACAGTGGACTTGGGAAAGCACGCTTGCTCTCGTTTGTGCCTTTTTGGGATTTCAAGCCGAACATCCCCTGGTTTTACAAATTAAACAGCGCAAATCTTGGCAGCCTCGGTTTTTGTTTTGGGGTGGCGTTTATGGAGGTATTGCTGGGGGAATTGCCCTCTATTTTGCCTTGACGGCGACTGAAACACTATTACCATTACTCGCGGTTTATCTGGGTGCAGGAGTGGCGTTACTGGTGGATGCAGTTGCTGTCTTCCGACGCGGACAAAAATCGATCTTAAATGAAATGGTAACGTTTGCTGCGGTGTGTTTAGTGGTGCCGTTTGCCTACATCGTGACCACAAATAGTTTTACACCGACTGTGATTGGGTTATGGGGATTGTGTACCCTTTATTTTTCGGGAACCATCTTCACGGTGAAGTTACGAAAAATTCGGAAAGAAGATTCGTTGAGCAATGCGTTAAAGCGATTAGGGATTTATTGTATCGTTGCGCTTGCAATCATCCTTACGCTCTATTTTACAAATCTGCTACCCTTGATTCCCGCTCTTGCCTTCACCGTCCTTTTTTTAAAAGTGTTTTTCATTTTGTTGCGTTTACCGTGGTATCGCACCGCCCCCATTAGTCAAATTGCCAGCTTAGAAACCTCATCAGCTCTCACTTTCGGCATCATTACCATCGTCTCTTTACTCCCTGTAACCCTGTAAAGACTTGCAAATATTGCATGAAGCAATCGAAATGACTTCGTTAGCTTGATTGAAAAGCGATTAGAAATTTTATACAACAAGGAAATTCATTATGACCAGTCCATCTACGGGCGTGGTGGAGAAAACACGTCTTCGTTTGAAAAATTTTAGCCTTCCCGTTTGGCTCGTTTTTATCTGTCTTGTTACCTTTAGCGTGCTTTTGGGGGCTGGGGCTGCCATCTCTAATTATGCCCCACCGCAACCGGCAACCATTGCTTCTCCTCAAGAAGAGGTCTTGTTAACGGGTGAAGAAATTCAAAACGGACAAGAAACTTATCTGGGCAGAGGTGGACAACATATCGGTAGCATTTGGGGTCACGGTAGCTATCTCGCCCCCGATTGGACTGCGGATTTACTGCACCGTTGGGGCTTAGCCACGGCTGGAGTGATCTATGCCAATGATCCCAGCTTTAGCCAAGCCGATCTCGAAGCCCTCCCTGAACCGGAACGCGCGAGTTTAGAAGCACGGGTGAAGCAACAATTTAAGCCCAATCGTTACGAACCAGAAGCAGACCGTCTCTTATTGACTAATGCGCAAACTCAGGGCTTACAGGAAGTTTTCCGCCAGTATGAAGACTTACTCGCCCAAGGTTCCCCCGAACATTCCATTCCCCACGGTTGGTTCCATAATCCTCAAGAAATCCATGATGTAACCGCATTCTTTACTTGGACCGCTTGGGCTGCTTCGGCAAACCGTCCCCATGCCCCCTTTTCTTATACCGCAAATTGGCCCCATGATGACTTGGTTGGGAATGAAGCACCAGGTCAGTTTCTGGTGTGGTCAATTGTTTCGGTTATTGTCTTAATTGCTGTCATTGGACTGTTTCTCTACGTTTATCTACGCCAAGAAGATGCAGAAGAAGTGCAAGCCGTGCCTAAACGTCCTGCGATGCGGTGGGCAACTCCCAGCCAAAAGGCAACTACCCTCTTTTTCGGCGTTGCCATGGTGCTGTTTGGCGTACAGATTTTAATGGGCATGGCAACCGCCCACTATGCAGTGGAAGGGGAAGGATTTTATGGCGTTCCTATCCAAGACTTTCTCCCTTATGCAGCCTCTCGTACTTGGCACTTACAGTTAGCGGTCTTTTGGATTGCCACCTGCTGGTTAGCAGCAGGACTCTATTTCGCCCCTCGATTTGGCAAACAAGAACCGAAACGGCAATGGTGGGGCAATAGTGGCTTACTCGTGGCATTAACGGTCGTGGTTGTCGGTTCCCTCATTGGTTCTTGGGCAAGTGTGCAAGGGATTCTCACGGGTGATAACAGTTTCATGTTCGGTCACCAAGGCTATGAATATGTGGAATTAGGTCGTTTCTGGCAACTCCTGCTCATTGGCGGAATGCTGTTCTGGCTATGGTTAATGTTCCGTGCTTTGAAACCCGCTTTAAAAGAAGAAGGCAGTCGCACGGGGTTAAATCATTTCTTCTTGTATAGTGCGATTACGATTCCCCTGTTCTATGCCTCGGGCTTGATGTACACCAACCATACCCCGCTCAGTGTTGCTGAATACTGGCGTTGGTGGGTGGTTCACCTTTGGGTAGAAGGGTTCTTTGAAGTGTTTGCCACGGTTGCGATTGCCTATTTGTGCAGTGAGTTAGGCTTCTTGAAGAAAACCTCGGCTTTACGCGCGACCTATTTAACCACCATTCTCTATCTCGGTAGTGGGGTGATTGGTACGCTACACCATCTCTACTTTGCCGGAACTCCCTCGTTTATCGCAGCGATGGGGGCAGTGGCTTCGGCGTTAGAAGTGGTACCCTTAACGCTAATTGGCTTTGAAGTGGTGAAAACCCTCCGTCTCTCCCAACAAGCAGAAGGCTTCTATCGCTGGCCCCTCCGTTTTTTCCTTGCTACTTGTTTCTGGAATTTAGTGGGCGCTGGTGTCTTCGGTTTCCTGATTAATCCCCCGATTGTCCTCTATTATTCCCAAGGACTAAATACCACCCCGATTCATGCTCACTCCGCCTTATTTGGGGTCTATGGCTGTCTCGCGATCGCGCTGATGTTGTTTGCCCTGCGTGAAATTGTCCCGGATCGCGCTTGGAATGAAAAATTACTGCGCTTTTCCTTCTGGAGTCTCAATGGCGGTTTAGGCTTAATGCTAGTATTCGGCTTAATTCCTAATGGCTTCTATCAACTGATGGAATCGGTGAATCATGGCACTTGGTACGCCCGTAGCGCCGAAGTCATTCACTCCCCTTGGATGGAATGGACGGTGTGGTTACGGATTCCGGGCGATATTGTCTTTAGTCTTGGCGCGATCGGCATGGTCTTATTTACCATCCGCGCAATCTATGCCGTCTTTCAACAACCCACTGATCTAACTTCTGAAAAAGCAACAGAACCACAGCCCCCTGAACTTCCTTCTGCTTAACATATAAACCGAGTGTTGGTTGAGTTGAATCAACTCAGCCAACATTTCAACTGAGATGGTGAACAAAAGGGCTTTAATTGGATAATTGACGAGATGATGCTTGTTTTAAACGTTGATGACGACGACGTTGCCAGATTCTAGGCATTACTCGGATATTTCTCTTAAAACGATTCCACTCTTGGGCACTTAACTCAATTTCATGCCAAGTGGATCGCGCCAATAAACGGTTACACCAATTATTTAATCTCGGATACTCTGTCAAAGAAATATCTAAGTCTGGTAGCCGATAAATTAATGTTCCGGCAACAATTTCTGCGAAAGTAAGATGTTCCCCTGCAAAGTAAAGTGAATCTCCTAGCTGATCCTCGAGAAAATTTAATGTATTCATGATTTGTCGTTGATGAAATTGAGCCTCTTCCGAACGATCTCCCTGTATTAGGAATTTAATCATTGCAGGTAACAATTCATTAAAGCTCACGAGTTGCACCATTCGCACAGTTGCTAAACTTTTGGCATCAGTAGGTAGTAATGAGGGTTCAGGATATTGAGCTTCTAAATAATCGAGAATAGCCAGAGATTCAATAATACGAAAATTACCATCCATTAAAACTGGAACATGGCTAAAAGGATTGATTGCCACAAACTCTGATTGAAACTGTTCACCACTTAAATCAACTGGAATTAATTCAAATGACAGTTGCTTTTCCAGTAAAGCTAACCAAACTGGACGTGCATAAGCAGAAGGACGAGCATAGTAGAGTTTGAGCATGATGAACGGTTAGTCCTTATAAGATTTAAGATGCTAAATATAATAACCAAGTAACTTGCATTTTACAAGTTAAATCAGCTGAGTTTTACCCATGTCTCAATCTCATCGTTCTCAATGTCCCATTGCTTGTTCCCTCGATTTAATCGGCGATCGCTGGACGCTTTTAGTGATTCGAGACATGATGTTTTTTGGCAAGCAACGCTTTGACCAATTTTTAGACTCTCCCGAAGGAATCTCAACGAATATTTTGGCAAGTCGCCTCAAATCCCTCGAACAAATCGGATTAGTGGAGAAACATCCCTACAGTAATCATTCTCGTCGCATGAATTATCAACTAACAGAAAAAGGAAACAGTCTGCGCCCAGTGCTAAAAGCCATGGCAAGCTGGGGATTAAAGCATATTCCTGAAACAGAAATTCCACAACCTGAGGGGTAAATGAACAGTGAGTCATTAAAACAAATCCCCTGCTGATGCTGACAACAGGGGATTTCTAATTTTTGGTCATTGGCAACAATTTAGATCACAGGACAGCAAAATTGATCAACCCGGAGCGTTGCTTCACCATGATCGGGAATCCAGGCAATCCATTCGGTGTCTGATTTTTGACATAGCAATAAGGCTTCGCTATGACTCAAGGGATTCAGTTGTTCTAATAACTCGACCCACATATTACGTTGTAATTGAGGGGGGTTAGCGCGATTTTTATAACTATGGGTCGGCAGCGTACACCATTTTACTTGTGGGTTTTGTCGTTCCAGTGTTGCCATTCCTTTATCCTCGCTTATGCTATAAATTTGTTTGAATTATTCTGTATCAGATTATACAGAATATAGCAGAGATCTTTCCTCTCTCACTCGCTAGAGTTCATGAAAATTTAGATTTTTCTAAAAATGACGGGTCTTCCGGCATTGAAAACTAGTGCAGGGAAATGGGTCTGATTTGGCACTGTGGTACGATGAGGACGAACCACCGCCCAAACCAGTAATGGAATTACCAGAAGTTAAAGTCGAAGGGACGCAAGGGGTTCTTCAATTAAAGGAAAACGATGACCAACTTGAAGAACTCATTAGTTTGATTGTTGCAGCACAGCCTTACTTACTCTTATCTCCAGAAGACGGGATGGAAGAATTAAGGAATTTCATCAAACGACCGAATCAACAACGCTTGATGAAAAATTGGGATTTTACGCGTCCACTCCAATTATGGGAAATCCAAGAAACTTCTTTGAAATTAATGGGACGTCAAGCGAAAGATGGAGAACGTTTTGTTGGACTTTCCATTCCCCATGAAGGGGTAGAAGCAGAAGCGTTACCGATCCAGGTTTGGGTAGATTTGGATGAAACGGCGCAAACTGCTCTATTATATCTCCCCAGTGAGTCGGAACAGAGTTAGGTTTCACGATGCTTGGACACACGGCTTGCCACTGAATTCACTATACTGAAAACTGTAAAAGGTAATCAGTAAGCAATGAGAACAATCGCTCAAGAATGGATCAGTGGATTATTTACAAAGAGTTCTCTTTTGAAGCTGCCCATCAGCTGTTTCATCATGATGGCAAATGTCGCCGTCTTCATGGACATAGCTGGGTAGGTAAAATCTATGTTAAGGGGCAACATCTGATCCAAGACGGTCCCAAACAAGGGATGTTGATGGACTATGGCGATATTAAAAAGTATATCCAGCCTTTACTCGATAATTACTTAGATCATTATTTTTTAAATGAAACAACGGGTTTGCTCAATCCCACCAGTGAAGAAATTGCGAAGTGGATTTTTGAGCAATTAGAAGCAGCAGGACTAC
The DNA here is from genome assembly GCA_964493825.1 of uncultured Dactylococcopsis sp. Classification (GTDB taxonomy): domain Bacteria; phylum Cyanobacteriota; class Cyanobacteriia; order Cyanobacteriales; family Rubidibacteraceae; genus Halothece. Next base: position 220 of record CAZBPR010000123.1, on the reverse strand, counting down.
CTAATTTATATGCGGTAGAAATTCAAGAAACTTGCACCTCTGGCTGTCGATACATGAAATCGCCAGCAAGTGAAGAAAATGACTAGAATTAATAAAAAACCCCCTTTTTGCTTTAAAGAGGGGAAATGGTATGAATTTCATAATGATTTGGGGTTCGATTTAACCTGATGCCACCCATTTTTTTATTAAGAATCGGAGCGGCGGGATTTGAACCCACGAC
>CAZBPR010000122.1:4695-8983 GCA_964493825.1 uncultured Dactylococcopsis sp. | reverse complement strand
AGGCAGCGGGTTTTGGTCTCGCCATTCCTAGGTTCGAATCCTAGCACCCCAGTTTAAATGATAAAAAATAGATAGCCCATTCGCATGATTCCTGCTGCTAGGCAACGAGTCACCAGGGCTCCGAGGACATCAAATTCAGAGCGATGGTAACTGGGCCCTTGCTATAAAATTGATAGGATAATCTTAAACTCAGCAGGTTGGTGTTAGTGTCAAACTTGATCGTCCCTGAAATTCTCGCTTTAGACTTTGATGGTGTCTTATGTGATGGTCGCGCTGAATATTTAGAAAGTAGCTGGCGAGTTTATCGGGAAATTTGGGATCCGTCAGCAGTGAATTTAGAGGCGCTCAGACCGCGTTTTTATGAATTACGGTCGGTGATTGAAACCGGCTGGGAAATGCCTCTTTTATTGCGATCGCTGCAAGCAGGCATTACAGCCGAAGTAATTCTTGACAATTGGTCGGTTCTCGTTAAAGACATCCTGGAGAAAAACCAGTTAACTCAAGCAGCAATGGCACAATTGTTAGATGAAAAGCGCGATCGCTGGATTGAAACGAATCAAGATGACTGGTTAGCCCACCATGAATTTTATCCCGGTGTCATTGCCAAGTTGCAAGATATCTTACAGCAATCCATGACACAGATTTATATTATTACGACAAAAGAAGGGCGTTTTGCCAGAAAATTGCTTGAACAAGCGGGCATTACTTTTCCCAGTCATCACATCATTGGTAAAGAGTCTCAACAACCAAAACGAAAAACGCTCAATACATTACTGCAAACGCAAAATCATCCTTCTCTCTGGTTTGTAGAAGATCGGCTGAAGACTTTACTTTCTGTTGCTGACTCTCCTGAATTAGACTCAATCCACTTATTTTTAGCAGCATGGGGTTATAACACTGCGCGATCGCGCCAAAAAGCTAAAAATAATAAGTGTATTCAATTATTAACTCTCAAACAATTTAATCAAGACTTTTCTCACTGGTACGCTTCAACGAAGGATGAGTGATGAACTGAAATGTTTCTGAGAATCTCCCCCGATAGCGCAAAGGGCTTAGCGGTGAGAGTATTAATTTAGAGGGGCTTGTCGAACTTTGTTTTGATGCTTAAATTAGAGCCAACGTAACCCAAAAATTTATGCTTACTTCCACCCAAACACTTTTAGAAGCAGCCCAAAAAAATTCCTACGCCATTGGCGCTTTCAATTTGTATAATCTTGAAGGAGCCAAAGCGGTTGTTAAAGCTGCTGAAGCCGAAAATAGCCCCGCCATGCTCCAAATTCTGCCTCATGTCCTGCATTACGGCGGTTCTCCGCTGATAGCACTGTTTTTAGAAGCGGCAGACTCGGCAAACGTGCCGATGTCAGTTCACTTAGATCATTGTAACGAGGGCGCTATGATTGGAACGGCTTTAGAAGCCGGCTTACAATCGATTTTAGCCGATGGTTCTTCTCTCCCTTTTGAAGAAAACCTTGCTTTCACTCGTGAAATGACTGATTTAGCCCATGCTAAGGGAGTAACAGTGGAAGCAGAAGTCGGCCGCATTAGCGGCACCGAAGACGGCATGACAGTTGCCGAAAAAGAAGCGAAAATGACTGATCCAGAGGAAGCCAAAACTTTTGTGACCGAATCGGGAGTAGATTTTCTTGCTGTCACCATCGGTAATGTTCACGGTCAATATCACGGTGAACCCCAATTAGATTTTGAGCGCCTCGCCAAGATTCGTCAGCAACTCCAAATTCCCTTAGTGTTGCACGGTGCTTCTGGTTTGCCGGCGGTTATGATCCAGCAGTCAATTGAATTAGGAGTTTGTAAATTTAACGTCAATAGCGAAGTGCGGAAAAAATATCTCCAGTTTTGGCGGGAGTACGGACAAACAGAATCCAAAAGCGATCTCTTAGATTGCCAAAAAGCAGTAACCGCAGCGATGCAAGAGGTAATTGCCGAAAAAATGAGGTTGTTTGGTAGTGCTGGCAAAGCTTAAAACAGATACCACTGCCTTCTTGCGGAACTTCATTTCTGCTTCAGGGTCTTGGTTTGTTGACGCTTCCATACCAGGGTTGTATAACAGTGACTAGAGGAGAAATCCTAAACACATCTTGATCAGAATCCAGAAAAGACTCATCTTGACACTGGGGATTGAAAAACTGAGTGAATCTTGCGATGAGTTTCTCCATCATCTTGAACACAAATCGATTAGAAACTTGATTACTCAGTTTAACTCTAAACCCAATTGTCCCTTTAGTCCTTGGTTGTCTGGACTCTCTTGATGAGCTGTTTATCTCTCTTGGTGTGATTAATTCACCGCTCCTCCAGCAGAACTTTGACGCCTAAGACTTGCTGCAACTACCCGCAGAGGGGCGTCCTTTGTCATCATGGTCGATGGGGACGTACTCCCCTCCCGACCCTATACAATCAGCAATAAAATCATTGCAGGCGGCAACTCCTGAACAAGTATCGCCATCATCAATGGCAGCGTTCCCTCCTGAACCGGGCGCAGCAAGACGCTGGGGATTTTCCGGCGTCACAGGAGGGCTCATTAAACGAAACGGGTTGGGAGGAATAGAACGGCGAAGTTGAGCTTGTGCTTGAGAAGCAATACCGATCATCAAAATAGTAGATGCCAACGCGGCAGTCGTTAAAATCCGTGACATAATGAAGCATTTCTCTCTAAAATTTACATGGATATATACGGCAGACTTTGAACAATTATGCACTTCAGATTTTTGATAGTTGTAACGCGGTCAAAGGAAATAAAGTTTTTCTAAAATGCTAAAGCTTAAAAAGTAAAGTTCAGTTTTCCGCTGATTGACACTGGGTTGAAACCGCTTGCAAATGACATGACTTTTCTTCCCAAGATTTTCCTTCCCAATTGATAATATAGTTCAGGCAGAAAATATCCGCGATATAAAATGAAAACTTTAAGTGTTAGCCCCTATGGTAGTTGGAAATCGCCGATTAGTTCGGATTTAATTGTTTCAGAAAGTATTGGTTTAGGTGGTGTTGTTTATGATCGCCAAGATATCTATTGGCTAGAAGGACGACCTTCAGAAGGGGGACGATATGTTCTGGTCAGACGCACTCCCCAAGGAATTGTAGAAGATGTGACACCACCCCCCTATAATGTTCGCACTCGTGTTCATGAATACGGTGGGGGGGCATTTTTAGTGGCAGAAGGAACCGTTTATTTCTCCAATTTTTCTGACCAACGTCTCTACAAAAAATTGCCGCAAGCTGATGCCGAAGCCCTCACAGCAGAAGGGAAACGCTGTTATGCAGAACCTTTGTTGGATCGACAGCGCGATCGCTTAATTTGTATTTGTGAAGACCATGACACCGTCGATGCCGAACCGCAAAACTATATTGCCAGCGTTGATTTAAAAACGGGAGAGGTTACTTCTCTGGTATCGGGTTGTGACTTTTATGTCTCGCCTCACCTTAGTCCAGATGGGAAAACGTTAGCTTGGGTGCAATGGAATCATCCCAATATGCCTTGGGATGATACGCAATTGTGTGTGGGAACGGTGAACGATCAAGGTTGTGTCAGTGAGATTAAAGTGATTGCTGGCGGCAAAGAGGAAGCGGTTTGTCATCCCCTCTGGTCAGCGGATGGACAACTCTATTTTGTTTCTGATCGGAATAATTGGTGGAATTTGTACCGTCTTACAGCACAAGGCAATATTGAAAGCCTCTATGAAATGGAAGCCGAATTTGGCTCGCCGCATTGGGTCTTTGGTCTTTCTTTGTATGATTTTATTTCTGAAAAACAAATTGTTTGTACCTATACCCAGAATGGACAATGGTATCTTGCCACTTTCAACACAGAGACGAAAACTTTAGAAACGTTAGAGGTTCCCTACACAGATATTGGTTCGATTCATACCCAGGGGAATGAAGTTGTCTTTATTGGCGGGTCAGCGACAGAACCCACTGCAGTGGTTAACTTCAACGTATCCACCGGAGAAAGTCGAGTGCTCAAGCGGGCGACAAATTTAGAACTTGATAGCGGCTATTTATCAGTTCCGGAGCCAATTGCGTTCCCAACCAGCGGTGGGAAAACCGCTTATGCTTGGTTCTATCCCCCCCAAAATCAGGACTATAGCGCACCCGAACGAGAGTTACCGCCGTTAATTGTGAAAAGTCATGGCGGTCCCACTGCAGCGACAAGTCCTCGCTTTAACTTAAAAATTCAATATTGGACTAGTCGCGGCTTCGGTTTTGTCGATGTTAATTATGGCGGTAGCACAGGCTATGGACGTGACTATCGACAACGCTTGCAAAAAAATTGGGG
>CAZBPR010000122.1:0-4685 GCA_964493825.1 uncultured Dactylococcopsis sp. | reverse complement strand
GATGTGGATGATTGTGTCAATGCTGCGCGATATTTAGCCAAGATGGGCAAAGCAGATGGCAACCGTTTAGCCATTACGGGCGGTAGTGCGGGCGGTTACACGACTTTAGCCGCACTTACCTTCCGGGATACTTTCCAAGCGGGGGCAAGTCATTATGGCGTGAGTGATTTAGAAGCATTAGCCCAAGAAACCCACAAATTTGAATCCCGTTATTTGGATCGATTAGTCGGAGACTATCCGAAAGAAAAAGCTGTTTATGAGGCGCGATCGCCGATCCACCATACAGAACAATTATCCTGTCCGGTCATCTTTTTCCAAGGGTTAGAAGATAAGGTCGTTCCCCCCAATCAAGCGGAAAAAATGGTGGCAGCCATTCAGCAGAAAGGACTACCTGTTGCCTATGTGCCTTTTGCTGGGGAACAACATGGCTTCCGTCGGGCAGAAAATATTAAACGGGCGCTGGATGGGGAATTTTATTTCTATTCTCGAGTGTTTGGTTTCACTCCAGCCGATGAGATCGAACCGGTGGAAATTATGAATCTTTAGGTCTGGCTTGTAGAAACAGGATAACAGCAGGAGGGGTTAATCATGGCATCATCTCTGTATGAAAGAGATTATCATCGTTGGTTACAAACAACGGTTAATCATCTTCAAGAACGTAATTTTGGCGCGATCGAGTGGGATTATTTAATTGAAGAACTGGAAAGCATGGGAAAAAGTGAAAAACGTGCCCTCTTGAGTTTACTCACTCGTTTATTGGAACACTTATTAAAACTTGCTTATTGGGAATCAGAAAAAGCAAGAGTGGGAAATCACTGGGCTTCGGAAATTGTCAATTTTCGCGCTCAAATTAAAGCAGGTCTAGAAGATAGTCCCAGCCTTCGTTCTCAGCTACCTACTTTGTATGAGAAGGCTTATCCTACTGCTGTAAAATCCATTTCCAAGTTATTCTCTCTTCCCTCTGATGCTAAAATTAGTCTCTCTCAAGCCCTAGATGATGATTGGTTTCCTGGATGAGTTTGTAGCAAGGTAATAAGAAGTGAAAGATTAACCTTGTCTCCCTCACTTAATGTTTACTTGGAGTATCAATTAATATCACTATGCTTCCTCAGTTAGAAAACCTTTGGCAAACCACTTTAGAATGGTCGCCTTCCCCGAAACAACAGCAGCAGTTTGAACAGCTTTATCAAGGGATTTTAGTGGGAAATCAGCAATGTAATTTAACCCGCATCACCCAAGCAGAAGCTTTTTGGGAAAAGCACTTATGGGATTCATTGCGAGGGATTATTCCTCTAGGTTTGGAGCATTTAATGACGGCTTCGTTCATCGATATTGGTACGGGAGGCGGCTTTCCCGGATTACCTTGCGCGATCGCGCTGCCTCAAGCCCAAGTCACGCTTCTCGATGCTACACGAAAGAAAATCGCTTATCTCAAGACCCTAATTTCTCAGCTAGAACTATCAAGTGTACAAGCCATCGCCGCCCGCGCTGAAGCCTTTGCTGAACAACGAAAACAGCAGGAACATTATGATGTAGGGCTGATTAGGGCAGTGGCAGCGGCGCCAGTTTGCGCTGAATATGCCTTTCCTTTTCTGAGCGTTGGCGGCATCGCTGTTCTTTATCGGGGTCATTGGACTGTAGAAGAGGAGGCTGATTTAAGTGCAGCCCTTGCAGAATTGGGGGGTGTCATTGAAGAAGTAGAGCATTTTTCTACTCCAATTACGAATAGTGAACGTCACTGTCTTTACTTGCAAAAAACTGAACCGACTGCTGCTCATTTTCCGCGTCCGGTTGGCGTAGCGAACAAAGAACCGTTAGGAAAAAAGAGTTGAATCAGAAATGAAAAGACTCTAGGGAGTCTTGCCTTGTTTCGACCCCCAGAGCCTTCCCGTTCGATTACTCCTCACTCACCACTGACTATAGAATAACGATCTCCCATCGAAGCAGTCCTGTGTGACGTGACAGTTTTTTAATTGACACTATCCCTAGGCGTTGCTAGAACTGGAGGTAACTTCCTCCTTAATTTCGGGAATACCAGCTTTTTGGTCTTTTGTCCAAACCGAAGTACAAGGAATTTTCGAGAGATCGGCATTGTCCGCATATTTCTTAGCAATTTCAGTCACTTCGTGGAGTAAGCCTTCGGCTAAGGTTGTGGGTTTTAAGCCCATTTCTAAGAAGCAACTATTATCCACTTTCAGATCATTTTCTGCTGCTTCTTTCCGTGGGTTTTCCACATAGGCCACTTCAGTTGCGGTTAAACTGGCAATCAGCTTCGCTAAATCACGAACACGATGGGTTTCCGTCATTTGGTTGAGGATTTTTACTCGTTCACCTTTTTCCGGCGGATACTGCAAGGCGAGTTCAATACAACGGACAGTATTTTGAATATGAATGAAAGCGCGGGTTTGTCCACCGGTGCCATGAATGGTTAAGGGATAACCAATAGCCGCTTGCATTAAGAAGCGATTCAAAACGGTTCCATAGTCCCCATCATAGTCAAAACGATTAATCAACCGTTCATCTAACTTCGTTTCTTCGGTGTCAGTTCCCCAGACAATTCCTTGGTGTAAATCAGTTACCCGCACGCCATCATTTTTGTTGTAATAGGCAAACAACAACTGATCTTGGGTTTTGGTCATGTGATAGACACTTCCTGGGTTCGGGGGATACAGAATTTGTTGGGGAATCCGTTTCCCTTCTTCAGTCACCACTTCGATATCGAGATACCCTTCTGGAATTTTCATCCCTGCCGTACCATAACCATAAACGCCCATGGTTCCCAGGTGGACAAGATGGATATCTAACCCAGATTCCGCGATCGCGCAGAGAGTGTTATGGGTTGCATTAATATTGTTATCAACGGTATATCGACGATGACGGGGAGATTTCATGGAATAGGGGGCAGCCCGTTGTTCCGCAAAATGCACGATTGCATCTGGTTTTTCGTCACAGAGTAACTTTAGGAGGCGATCATACTCTTGTGCAATATCAAGATTGTAAAATTCTATTTTTTGACCACTGACTTCCTGCCACGCTGCGAGGCGAACCCCCATCGGCGAAATGGGAGTTAGAGAACCTGCTTCTAATTCATTGTCTATGTTGCGTCGAGACAGGTTATCTAGAATAATCACCTCATGACCAGCTTTCGACAAATGTAGAGAAGTGGGCCATCCGCAAAAGCCATCGCCACCGAGAATAACTACTTTCATAATTTAAGCCTACTTTTTAAAACCACGACATCGATCCGAGTTATGCACTCGTGACCTTGATCCTCTAATCTTTTAGGTAGTTTATTATACCATGCGTACCATCTGGCTAGTCACGCGATCAGTTTTTAGAGCTGTCAGGGACAGAAATGCTTCTCTCAAAGCAAGCAGCGGCGGAAGCGATCAAAACCAAACTGAACCTTAATGGCGAAACCCAATGCTATGACGAAAACACCCTTGACTCAAATTCAATCATTTCCCGCTCCCTTGCGGATCGGATTTTTCCTCATTTTACTCGTCATTTTTTGGCTTCCGGTTGCGATTCCGGTGCAGCTACTTTTAAATAATGATCCCAATCTGGTTACGATTTTAGTGATGGGATGGCTGTTTATTCTCTTTTTTATCCTGATTAAAGTTATTGGTCAGAAGATTTATCAACAAGTCGCGCCCTATCAAAAGATTGGTTTAAGTTTGACTTCTCGTAATAGCAAAGAAGTCTTACAGGGGTTAGTAGTTGCTTTAACGTTAACGTTTACCTTATTTGCTTTACAAGGGAGCTTGGGCTGGTTAAATTGGCAAGGGAATGCCCTTCCCTTTTGGCGTTTAATTTTGGAAGGGGCGTTAACTGGAATTGGGGTTGCTTTTGCCGAAGAATCTGTGTTTCGCGGTTGGTTATTAAATGAATTAGAACAGGATTATTCGCTGAAGATTGCTTTGTGGACAAACGGGATGATCTTTGCCATTTCTCATTTCTTAAAACCGCTTCCTGTCATGCTAGAAACGTTACCTGCTTTTCCCGGCTTGCTGTTATTAGGTTTGGTATTAGTGTGGGCAAGGCGCAGGAATCAAGGAAGATTAGGATTGGCAATTGGTTTACATGCGGGCTTAGTTTGGGGCTATTATATTGTTGATGTGGGGCAGTTAATTCACTATACTGAAACCATTTCTCCTGCCATTACCGGAATTTATGGCAACCCGATTGCAGGAGTGATGGGTTGGCTATTTTTATTGGGGTTAGCTTGCGGTTTAAAGCCCTGGAAACACTAATCCTGGTGGGGGGGTGTATAAACCAATTTCAAAGATATCTCGCGTGCCTGTGATGCCTTGACCAATGAATAATAACAGCGCGATCGTATTTAAAGTAATATGAACTCGCCGCCAAAATAATGACTTATCTTTGTATATTTCTTCAATGATTGCTAAAGAGAAAATCATCAGTAAAGCAGCAACCATTCCATAATAATAGTGAGAAATATACCACTCTGCTGTACGGCGAAACACTCCTTCTTGGCTCCCAAGAACCACTAAGCCCATGCCAGTTAAAATTGCAAAAATAGCACGCCATTTTTTCTCTCTTGCTTTATATAAAAAGACGAGAGAAGCAACGGTTAAAACAAACATTAAAACAATGAAAATGGCTTGGGGTGGATTTTGTGTGAAAAGTTGATTTTTGATAATATTTTTAGCAAGAATGGCATG
>CAZBPR010000121.1:4748-9066 GCA_964493825.1 uncultured Dactylococcopsis sp. | reverse complement strand
AGTTTTATTTCATAAATTTTAGGTCACAAAAATGTTATCAAAAATTACAGTTAATTTAGATAAAAATTCTTATCCAATCGCGATCGCGCCCAATCTTTTAAGCCAAATTGGAGACTATTTAAAGCGCCTCGATATTGGCAATAAGCTTTTAGTTGTTTCTAATTCAATGATTTTTGATGAATACGGCAACCAACTCATCGAAGCTTTAAAGGCGGCTGATTTTTCGGTCTCTTATCAAATTCTTCCCGCCGGAGAACGTCATAAAACCTTACTTTCTGTGCAGAAAATTTATGATACCGCTTTAGAAAACTACCTAGAACGTTCTTCAACTTGTATTGCTTTAGGCGGTGGTGTCATTGGTGATATGACTGGTTTTGCAGCAGCCACTTGGTTAAGGGGCATTAATGTAATTCAAATTCCCACCTCTTTATTAGCAATGGTTGATGCCGCCATTGGCGGGAAAACCGGTGTCAATCATCCCCAAGGAAAAAACTTAATTGGTGCCTTTCATCAACCGAAATTGGTTTTAATTGATCCGCAAGTTTTAAAGACTCTTCCCTCGCGGGAATTTCGCGCTGGTATGGCAGAAGTGATTAAATATGGCGTGATTTGGGATGCAGAGTTATTTCAGCAACTCGAAGCTGCTGAACGTCTTGATGAACTGGATTATTTAACCCCAGAACTATTGCAGAATATTTTGACGCACTCTTGTCAAGCAAAGGCTGATGTCGTCAGTCAGGATGAAAAAGAAGGAGGAATTCGTGCCATCTTAAACTATGGTCATACCGTTGGTCATGCCATTGAAAGTTTGACGGGATATCGCCTCGTCAATCATGGCGAAGCCGTTGCCATTGGGATGGTTGTTGCCGGGAAAATTGCGGTAAAAATGGGATATTGGTCAGAAGAAGCCAGCCAGCACCAAGATAAACTGATCACAAAGGCGGGACTGCCAAAAACAGTTCCTCATATGTTAGAGATTGGGGATATTTTAGACGCCTTGAAAAGTGACAAGAAAGTAAAATCTGGGAAAGTCCGCTTTGTCTTGCCAGAAAGCATTGGCAAGGCAACCATCACGGATCAAGTTTCGCCAGAAATCGTGAGTGAAGTCGTGAAAGCGTGTCAAGAAACAGAGTAATCAAAAATATGAGATCTGTCATTGAGGAATAATTTAAAGGATGACTATCTTTCTGTTGGTGGTGAGTGGAGTTTACGTCTACATTCTCTGGTTGCTGCTTACTTACCAATCCTTTCAACGTCAACGCAACCGAATTTTGTTTCGCGTCCATGTCAATGGCATTCGCGGTAAATCTACGGTTACGCGTTATATATCAGCAATATTGCGAGAGGCAGGATACCACACCTTTGGTAAAACAACAGGGAGTGCAGCGAGAATTTTACGACCAGATGGGGAAGACTACGATTTTCATCGTCGAGGTTATCCCAATGTCAACGAACAAGTAAAAATTATCAAGCAATTTGTTCGACAAAAAGCAGAAGCAGTTGTGATGGAGTGTATGGCGGTTAACCCCGTTTATGCTCAGTGGTTAGAACAGAAAGTGATGCGCTCTCATGTGGGAATTATTACGAATGTCCGCTACGATCATCCTGACCAAATGGGAGAGACCCTCGAAGAAATTGCCGAATCTCTCACTAAGAGTATTCCGGAACAGGGCATTTTAATTACCGCCGAATCAAATCCTCGCTTACTGCGTATCCTTTGTCGCAATGCTCAAAAAAAGCAGACCCGAGTCATTTTTGCCAATGAAAATCGGGTTAACCCAAAAGATCGCGAAGGGTTCAATCATTTTGCTCATGAGTCTAACATCGCGATTGGTTATGAAATTGCTCACTTATTGAAAATGTCGGAAGCGAGAGCATTAAAGGCGATGCAATCAGCGGTTGCAGATCCGGGAGCCTTTAAAGTTGAGCATTTTGAGTTTGAAAAATGGGCGATTGCCTGGGCCAATTTATTTGCAATTAATGATCGAGAAAGTTTTATTTCCGTCTGCGTCGAGTTATTCAAACAATACGCGAGTTACACAAAGGTTGTTCTTCTCAATAATCGCTATGATCGTCCCGAAAGGGTGCAGTTGTTTGCTGGACTCGCGAAACAATTACAGTTTGCAAAAGTCGTGACCTTGGGAGCATATGAAAGTGAGGTTGAAAAACTCTTGAGTGACGAAAGTGCAAAACTCCTGTCCTTAGGATTTTCGACGCCCTTCAAAAATGCCTCCGGTCGAGATCTACTCGCTCAAATTGTCTCGCACACAAATTCGCCCAAAGTTCTTCTCATTGGTGCTGTGAATATTCATACCGAACAAGCAGAACATTTATTGGATTTGTTTGAAAACTTAAAGCAAGCACAAAAAGAGACTCAGCCTGCTATATTCAACACTAATTTGTAGAAACCAACTCGTAATTCTGCTTTTATCTCCCACTTGGTCTGTGAGTTCATGCTAGAACTACTGAACACACCGGAAATTCAGAGAATTGCCTTGATTGTGGGGGCAATTGTTGCGGTTACTTATAAAAATACTTATAACATTATTCCCGGTGGTGTCATTGTTCCGGGTGTCTTACTGGTTTTATTTTTAATTTCTCCCGTTTGGTGTTTGACGGTGATTGGCTTATCGTTTTTAACGTTCTGGATTTATAATCGTTATTTCAAGCAAGCAAGTTACAAGCGTCGCACTCCGATGTATATCCTTTCGGCGCTTTCGTTGGGGTTGGGTCATCCCCTTTCTCTACTTTATATTCAACTGGGAATTATGGCACCCACCCTCAATAGCTTTTCCGGTGCTCTCATTCCAGCGATTATTGCCTTTACGTGGACACGCCAAAAGATGAAACCAGTTGTACAAGGCATTGTCGTGACCACTTTAATTACCACGGCAATTGTACTGGCAATTTATGGGCTAGGTACCCAACTTTTAGGATTAGAGTTTGACACAATCCAAGATGTGGTGCGAGGTAAAGAAACCCTTTGGATTCAATATTCTTTGCTGCAATTTTATATTATGCTGGCGATTGGTTATTGGGTTTATCGCCGTGCCAATATTCGTTCAGGGGGTTACGTGATTGCACCGGCGGCGGCTGCCTTACTCATTGAGCCAATTAGCGCTGTCAGTTTTTTACTCGGTTGTGTTTTGGTTTCTGTACTCACGAAAGCAGTTTGCGAAGCGAGCTTAATTGTTGGGCTGAATCGCTATACCTTGGCATTGTGCTTCAGTGCAATTTATATTTGGGCAGTAGAACTGATCTTTCTCTATTTAGATTCGACAATTCTTCCATTTCATGGCAGTAGCGTGCTGGTGATTATTGCCATGCTTTCTTATGTCAACGACAGTATTCTTTATGGCAATAAAAATGTTTACGGCTACATGGCCATAACTTTAATCATCGCGATCGCGATCGCTTTTATTTTCGAGATGGTTGCTCGAGTATTCATCTAATTTTATGAAAGCAACCTCAAGAAGAAACCTACTGTTTTACTTAGGGAAAGGTTGTCTTGGTTGTGCCGTTAGTTTAACTTTGTCTTTTTCATCACCCTCTGCGCACAGAAGGATCAAGCCTGAGCAATCGGTTCATTTTCTAGACAGAATCGCAACTCTCAAACAAGTTGCTCCCGCGAAAGAGTCCGGTGAGTACCAACCGCCCACACCGGAGGAATTAAAACAGTTTAAACAATTAGCAAAAGCCCTAATAGCTCTAGATTGGGAGCAAACAAAAGCGTTGGCAAAGGCTCTGAATTATCAGTTAGTCGTCTGGCAAGATCAGGCAACTCAACACACTGTACTCGGTTTAATCGAAACGCTCAATACCCAAGGCTTAAGCCGAGGCTGGGGCTCTTATTTTATTAATCCGGCAGTCGAAAATGAAGCGTTAATTGAAGCGCCTCACATTCTGTTTGATCGCTTCACACCAGAAATTGCCAGCCAAGTTTTTCTGTTGTCTGGGGCGCGTGCTTTCTTGATGGGAGGAGCCCACCGAGACGCCAATGGTTCGGGAACGGCCGATGTTTGTGATCCGATTGCATCCATTTTTCAGGTTGTGCATGAGGCTTGGCTAACCCGTAAAAGTACAATCTGGCAAATTCACGGCTTTAAAAATTCTCCCGATAAAGGATTTCCCAAGAAGACAGAGGTTGTCATTTCGTCAGGTAAAAGTGATTTAAAAGAAAATATAATAAAATTTAGATCACATTTTGTATTTTATGGGTATTCTACCTATGTATACAATGAGCTGTCTCCAGACGATCCCTTAAACCAACAACTAAATGGCTCAGTGGCAGGGACAACTTTTTCTCCCTTGGCAGGAA
>CAZBPR010000121.1:0-4738 GCA_964493825.1 uncultured Dactylococcopsis sp. | reverse complement strand
TACAAGGCATTTATAGCCGAAGTATTCAGGCGTCATTTGTCCATATCGAGCTAGAAGGTAGCGTTCGTTTGACTCAGGAGAGTCGAAACAGAATCACTCTTGTGATCGCGGCAGCGGTTAATTCTTAGGACAAACCCTCAATCTTGTACCAGGGCATTCATTCATGTTTACTCAGGAAGCCAATCAGTCAGCACAAACTCAGCAACGCCATCACCCAAGAATTAAATTTCCTCTTGTTCTTCATATTGATGGTCAGCAGTATCTTGCATCTGATTGGAGTAAAGGAGGATTTCAAGTTAAATACTTTGACTCAGATTGTCGAGTGGGAGATTGTTTACCCATTTCACTGGGTTTGAGTTTGAAAAGTGGCATTAAGTTCTCCTTAGATGTTTTAAGTGAAGTGGTTTGGCGTTCTCAAGTAAACAAAGCAACAGGATTTCGCTTTCTTAATTTAAGACGGCATGAAAAGGAATTACTCCAGAGCCTTATTCAAGATGTGCAAAGCGGAGATCTGACCACTGAACACCTTGCGTTTAATAATCAAAATCCTCTTAATGCTGAAGTTTTTAGAGAAACAGCTGCTGATGATCAATCTCAGCCTAGAGATCGGCGTTTTTGGTTAACGACTTCTGTGTTATCGCTGCTTAGCTTAGGGATTTTATCGGCAACTGGCGTGGGGTTGTATCGAGCAATGGCATTTATGCATATCGACTCAGCGGCGATCGCGCGCTCTTTTGAAGAAATTATTTCTACCCATCGCGGGCAACTCAATCAGCTTTATATTAGCGAAGGCATGGCGGTTGAAGCGGGACAACCCCTGTTCCGAGTTTATGATGAGCAGATGGCTCAATTTATAGCTGAAGATGAAGCCAGAAATATTCAACAAATCATCAGAGATAAAAAAGACGATCTTGATCGCTTGCAACGGGAGTTGAGTCTAACTCAAGCTGAACAGGAAAAGGCACAAGCTCAGCTTGAGATTGCGCGATCGCGCCAAAAAGAAGAAGTGAAACAGTTAGGCATTTCGAGAACAGTCACCGAAAAACAACTGGCACAAGCGCAAGCCAAAGTAACTGCTTTAGAAACGCAATACGAAACAGCGCAAAAGAGTTTACACAGAGCCCAATTTCTCCTAAAAGAAGGTGCAGCAGCAGAAGAGAGAGTGGATCGCGCCCGAGAACGCTTAGCTGATGTTGCGGGGGAACTGAAGGTTGCCAGAAAAGAAGTTGAGATTAAACAAGATGTTTTAGCCACGATTGATCAAGGCAGTTTCTACACTGGCGAGCGTTTTAACGGCAATTTACCGCAATTCAAAGCAGCAGTATCAGAAGCCAAGGAAACCCTGACCCAAAGGTTCCGCGAAATCGCGATTTATGAAGCAGAAATTCAAAGACAACAACAAGAAATCGCAACGCTAGAACAAAAGTATCGCAATCAAGAGTTTCAATTGCCAGAACCAAAACTGAGTGATTCAGACACAGAAAATATCTTCTCGCAAGTCTATGATTCTCCAGTTGACGGAACGGTGGTTCAAATTAGAGAAAGTGCGGGTGAATCGATCCAAATTGGAGAAACCTTGTTAGTCTTACAACCGAACACAGAACGCCCAATGATTGATGCTTTCTTTACTCAAGATCAAGCAGCGCGATTAGCCATTGGTCAAGTCGCGAAGGTGACATTAACCGATTTTCATCGAACCTATCAGGCAAAAGTCACTAAAATTGATCGCTCCGGTGGGTTGCGAGATGAAATTCGGGGACGATATCAGTTTGAAGGATCCACCACTCGTCCCGCTTATGTTCAATTAGAAATTTTAGATGCCACCACTGAAGATGAAAAGTTATTAACACCTGGCACGCCTTTAGAAATAACCGTTCGTAAGGAGAATTGGTTTGATAGGGCTACGCGCTAGGGAATAGTGCTCTGTAACTGTATTTGTCCGCCAAAGGTACATTGAATTTCAGTTCGTGCCAAAGTAATGTTTTGAGGTTGACTGAATTGATTAATGGCTTGGGAAAGCCGAGTTTGCAGGATACTGTGTTCTCCTTGGGGCATTGGCTTCTGAGCGTTCTAAAAATGCTTTTAACGAAGGGAAAGATGCAACAGAATGCGTACCCGTCATAATTGACAAGGAATAAGCGAGACTTGATAATTTAATCGTATCTCAGCAGCATCATGAGCAGGAATCGTGCAGAAATTACTCCAAGTTGCCGAAATGATTCAAACCCTCAACCGTTGGGTTGGGAAACTCGCTTATTGGCTAGTCGTTGTTATGGTAGCCGTGGGCGGATGGAATGTCCTTGGGCGGTATGTAGGGAAATGGATCGGTCAACCACTCACTTCCAATGCCTTAATTGAAATTCAATGGTACTTATTTGATTTGGTTTTTCTCTTAGGCGCTGCTTATACGCTACAGAAAAATGGTCATGTTCGAGTGGATATTATCTATAAAAATTTTGGACGCAAAGGACGCGCGATCGCGAATTTAATCGGAACCCTTTTATTTTTAATTCCGTTCTGCTTAATGGTGATGTATTTTTCTTGGGGAACGATTGTTAACTCTTGGCAAATCTTAGAAATGTCTCCAGATCCCGGTGGTTTACCCCGTTATCCGATCAAATCAATGATTATCGTTAGTTTTGGTTTACTTCTTTTACAAGGTTTTGCTGATACGATTAATAATCTCGCGATCATCATGAACCTGACACAAGCGCAAGAAAATAATGAATAGTGATTGGCTCGGACTAACAATGTTTGCGGGGGCATTTGCTTTTCTTCTCCTCGGTTACCCCGTTGCGTTTGCCTTGGGAGGCGTTGCGATTTTGTTTGCCATCATTGGTGTCGCTATGGGAGTGTTTGATCCCGTTTTTCTCTCGGCGATGCCCCAGCGTATCTTTGGCATTATGTCCAACTATACACTACTGGCAATTCCTTACTTTATTTTTCTCGGGTCAATGTTGGAGAAGTCGGGAATTGCCGAGAAGTTACTGGAAACGATGGGCATTTTGTTCGGGCGGATGCGCGGCGGGTTAGCCCTAGCGGTGGTGATTGTGGGAACATTGTTAGCAGCTTCAACCGGTGTAGTTGCAGCAACAGTGGTGGCGATGGGATTGATTTCACTTCCCGTAATGTTACGCTACGGCTATGATAAAGGTTTGGCAACTGGTGTGATTGCTGCGTCGGGAACCTTGGGGCAAATTGTTCCCCCTAGTGTGGTGTTGGTGGTATTGGGCGATCAACTGGGAGTTTCTGTCGGTGACTTGTTTATTGGTTCTTTGATTCCTGGGTTATTGATGGCAACGGCATTTGCTATCCATATTATGATCATTGCTCTCGTCAAACCAGAATTTGCCCCAGCTTTACCAAAAGATGTCCGCAATATTGGTGGCAAAGCCCTCAGAAAGCAAGTGTTAGCGGTGATGATTCCGCCGTTGCTATTAATTATTTTGGTTTTGGGGAGTATCTTTTTTGGGATTGCGACGCCCACCGAAGCAGGGGCAGTGGGTTGCTTGGGCGCGATCGCGCTGGCTGCTGCCAATAGTCAATTGAGTTGGGCTGCCTTAAGACAAGTGTGTGAAGCGACCTTACGTATTACCAGTATGGTGATGTTTATCTTGTTGGGGTCAACCGCCTTTAGTTTAGTCTTTCGGGGATTAGACGGCGATCGCGTGATGTTTGATATCCTCTCTAACCTCCCCGGTGAAGAAATTGGTTTTCTTGTCACCAGCTTACTAACTGTTTTTATCCTCGGCTTTTTTATTGATTTCTTTGAAATTGCCTTTATTGTCATTCCCATCTTCCTTCCTGTAGCGGAAGCCCTCGGCATTGATTTGGTTTGGTTTGGGGTGGTTTTTGGGGCAAATCTGCAAACCTCTTTTCTCACCCCTCCCTTTGGCTTTGCACTATTTTACCTGCGTGGGGTAGCCCCGCCAGAGGTCAAAACGCAAGATATCTATCGCGGTGTCATTCCCTTTATTGCCATTCAAATTCTCGTTTTAGTCTTAATTATTGCCTTTCCCCAACTCGTGAATTTTCTGTTGGAAGTCAGGAGGTAAAGAATAATGAATCAAATTGAAATCGCGTTGACTAATGGAGAACTCTATTATATGCTTGCCACTGTGTGGGGAGCGAAGGGAAAGCAGGAAAGGAGTCGAGACGAAACACGGGAAGTCGTCGGCTCCTTTTCTGTCCTTGCTACTTCTGATTCAATGGTTTTCAGATGCGCAATTTGATCTACATAAACAGCACCGACTCTGATCAAGAGTTTCTACATCACCATTCAGAGTAAGAGTGGTCGATTTGAGAAAGAATTTCTTTAAACTCTTGGCGCAAGGTTGTTAACTCCTGAATCTGTTCCTGATTTTGACCAATGCTTTGATAGTGAGCTTCTCGCATTTGTTCAATTTTTTCTGCTGTCTCATCGTAGAGTTGTTTCTCTACTTCTCGCCCAATGCTTTCCAGTTGAGTTTGTAATTGTTGAGCTAATTCAATAAACTGACTATTAATTTCCTTACGAGCTTTAGAAAGTTCCTCACTTTGTTTCTCTTCTTCACCACTGTTCATTATATCCAACACGAATGCACCAATCGCTAAAACGGGTCCAGCAGCTTTAGCAAAATTGCCCACATTCTTAGCCAAGTTAACTGCACCCCAGGGTTTGAAATTAACCCCTAGAAACTTACCGATTTGGTAAACTCCCTGATGAAGACCACTACCAGCAACGTTACCAGCTTTAAGA
>CAZBPR010000120.1:0-9082 GCA_964493825.1 uncultured Dactylococcopsis sp. | reverse complement strand
AACTGAACGGCTTCTAAACACCACTCAATTCTCGCTTTTCTTTCCTTGCGATTTAAGCCATACAATTGACCGTAAAAATTGAGATTTTCTTGGCAAGAAAGACTTTTATACAGTAAATTTTCTTGCGGTGCAATGCCAATTAAGCCTTTGGTTTGTTCAGAAATCGGTTGTTGATTAAACTCAATTGTGCCGCGATCGCGCAATAATAAATTACACAAAATATTAATCGTGGTCGTCTTCCCCGCACCATTCGGACCTAACAATCCATAAACTTCTTCTGGATATGCCGTTAACGAGAGATTCCGCAACACCTCTCGCGATCCATACGCCTTACTTAACCCCTCAATCTTCAGCACTGATTTACAGTCTCCTTTCTCGTCGTAGCATTCCCTGATAAGACAGCCAACCGCCGCCCATCATTAACGGCGTAAACACCAGCAGAAAGCCCAAATGAGATTGTAAATCACTGAGGGTTTCGTCTTGCGCCCACAACCCTAATAACGCCTCATTCATATGATAAATCGGGTTAAATGCTGCAATATTAAGCAAATTTTCAGGAAATAAAGAGGCAGGGAGAAATGTTCCCCCTAAAATAAGTAAGGGAACCCCAAACGCAGCCACAAGCGCATTGACATCTTCTGTCCGACGAGCCAGCTGAGTCCCTAAAATGAAACCGAGACCAACATAAGCAGATATACTCATTAAAATAACCAATAAACCTGATAATAAATGCTGTTCAATGCGGACACCGAGAAATGCACCAACACAATAAACTAATAGCCCTTGACCAATACCAATACAAGCATGGGCAAGAAAAATTCCCAGGAAATAGGAGAACCCACTTAATGGCGAGAGGAAGAGACGTTTCAAGGTATGTTGTTCTCTCTCCGCCACTACCGTCGCAACACTCCCCCCCAAGCAACTAAAAAAAAGGGCTGCCCCAACTAAGGTCACAGGCGCAGCATTGGTAAACGCTTCTGGAGTGGATAAATTGGCGCGTTCTGCCAAAATAACCCCATTGAGAAGCAAAATTGTAATCGGGAAGATTCCCCAAAAAATTAAGCTGCGTCGTCGTCGCCCTAATTCTAATAAAATGCGCTGGGCAACTGCTATCGTCTCGCGCCAATATTTCATCGTGTGAGGAATTATCGCTTCTGTCTTTTATGGATCAACGTCAATCATCTAACTTTCCCTTACTTTCGTCAATTTCTCGTCGCAGACTCCTCCAACTGTTAGGAGTCGGAACCGTCACCGGTGTTCTCGGTTATTCTCGTTTAGTAAAACCCCAACCCGCGATCGCGCAAACCCGTGATCTTACCTTGCCCACTCACTTACCAGAGAAAAAGACTGTCGTTGTTGTCGGGGCTGGCTTAGCCGGATTAGCCTGTGCTTATGAACTCAGCCAGCGCGGGTTCCAAGTAACGCTGTTAGAAAAATCCCCGCAACTCGGCGGAAAAATTGCCAGTTGGGACATTCAAGTCGGAGAAGACACCTTCCGCATGGAACACGGCTTCCACGGCTTCTTCCCGCAATACTACAATTTTAATCGTCTGCTGGAAGAACTCAACGCCAAAGATAATCTCCATTCGCTTGACTTTTATTCCGTTGTCTTTCGCGATGGCGAATATAACCCAGAAGTCTTCCGTCCCAACCATTCCGCCTTTCCTTGGAATATCGTTGATCTTGCCATTTCATCCTCTAACCGTCTTCGCTGGGGAATTGATCTCACCGACCGTAAACATTGGGAAGTGTTTCGAGAAATTGGGGGATTTCATATTCCCGATACCTTCCAACGGTTAGATGATATTGCCGTTTCCGACTGGGTAGAGGGCAGTTTTCCCCGTGGACTCTATGATTTATACTTTCTCCCCTTTGCCAAATCGAGTCTTAATGCACCCGATAAACTCAGTGTTGGGGAACTGATGCAATTTTTCCACTTCTACTTCTTTGGCAACCCAGAAGGGTTGGCATTTAATGGCACGAATGATGATATGGGAACGAGTATTGTTACCCCCATCTCGCAAGCGATTGAAAACAAAGCAGGAACGATTGTTACGGAAGCCGAAGTGACGAAACTTAACTGTCAAGACGGAAAAATTACCTCTCTCAACTACCAGAAAGGAACAGTCCAACCCAAAGCCCCCTTCTGGGTGGAAAAAAATCCTCATCTTAGCGATGAAAAGGTTAGCTACTATGGTGCAGGAGATAACGTCTATCTCCCCACAGCAGATGCAACCGAAGCCATTGCTTTAACCTGTACTCATCAGGGCTGTACGGTAAAACGACAAGCCGATGGTCAATTCCTGTGTCCC
The DNA here is from genome assembly GCA_964493825.1 of uncultured Dactylococcopsis sp. Lineage (GTDB taxonomy): Bacteria > Cyanobacteriota > Cyanobacteriia > Cyanobacteriales > Rubidibacteraceae > Halothece. Next base: position 6,770 of record CAZBPR010000120.1, on the reverse strand, counting down.
TGTCACGGTTCCTTATTTGCAGCGGATGGTACTGTTCTCAGTGGTCCAGCGCAACAAGATTTACCGCGTTTGCAGGTCGTACAACAGAAAAATAGTGCCATACAGCTAGTGGGGATAAACCCCAATGATCAAGGCGAACAGAATTTAGTTGCAGACTATTTTGTCTTCGCGACTGATGTTCCTGGAGTAAAACATTTATTCTCTCTTGCAGAAGGCAAGATCAACCCTGAACAAACCGCAAAAATAAATGAACTTGCCGTTGCTGATCCCTTTGCTGTAGCAAGATTCTGGTTTGATCAAGATTTTGTATGGGAACACAGTAATTTTGCCTCTCTCTCTGGCTATCATCTCACTGATAGCATTTGTTTGTATCATCGCATCCAAACAGAATATATTGCATGGCATGAAAAAACTGGGGGAAGTGTGGTTGAACTTCATGCCTATTGCTATCCCGAAAAAGAATTTCCCGATCAAACTACTTTGCTAAATACCTTCGAGGCAGAACTTTATGAAATCGTTCCCGAACTAACCAACGCCACCATGCTACATCGCGAACTGGTGAATCAAAAGAATTTTTCGGGGTATCCCCCTGGTAGCTATGCGAACCGTCCTGAAACGGAAACCGAGATCGCGAATCTATTTTTTGCCGGAGACTGGGTGAAAATGCCCTTCCCTTGTGGCTTAATGGAACGGGCGGTCAGTAGTGGCTTTTTAGCAGCCAACGCCATCTTAGATCAACAAGGGTTACAACAGCGTAAGTTATTATCGGTGAAACCAGAAGGCATTTTTACGATTTAGATTCAAAATACTGTTTTTCTAGATCTTGTATCCCACTTAACTTGACCTGAAAATATTACCTTAGAAATGTTACTACAGTACAACCTACAGAAATGAAACGAACAATTCATTTACCCGACGAGTTAGCTCAGCAAATCGAGGAATATCTCAATCAACATCCCGAAGAAAACTGGTCTAGTCTTGCTCAAAAAGGATTGAAGCAGGTGATTCGTCCTAAAGACCCTTCTAAACTGCTTGCTGTAGCGGGAAGCATGGAACTCCCTGCTGATGTTTCTACCAATGAAGACAAGTATCACTAAACCAGATCAAATGAGCTTTTCTATTGGCAGATTTTTAGAAAATTCTGAAAAAGTCAGCACTGGAAAAAAATTGCTCTTAGGACTCTCGAAGATGAAAATTTGGAATTTTGCTAGTTACAACCTCTTATTACTTCATTCTCCTACTCCTGGGAGTGAATACCAGCACTGTGATATGAAGCGAGGATATACGAAAGCAAGAAAAAAAGAACCCCAAGTTAATGCGCTTCTTAATCAAGATAATACTCCACAACTTATTGGCAAACTCGCACAGATGGGAGTCTATGAATTTCACAATGATCCTCTGATACTATCTCAGAGTGATGCTGTTGAGAGGGTTTCCGAAATTCTACAACTACGTCAGGAGTCAGCAGAAGTTCAACAACGGGTGCTTCAAATCCTCAAATCATATCAAGAACATCCTATTCTTGCTAACAAGAAGATTATTGAACTTAATCGAGGTGATGAAGGGTATCCAAAACCAATTCGCATTCAGAATAAGGATTATTTTTTTAACCTCTACGCTGCAATTGATTGCATTCTTGAAGAACCCGACGGTACTATTCATATTCTGGATCTGAAAACAGGTCAATCAAACTTTGATAGACGACAGGCTTACATTTATCTCCTCGCAGCGCAATATCTTTATCCTCACCAGAAAGCAGTCGCTTCTTTCTACAACTTAGAAACAGGCGTATGGTCTGAATACATTACAGCAACACAAGCCAAATTAAAAGCTGTCAAAATGCAACTCACACGCATTTCTCAAAAGCATCAGAGGGAATTAAAACATTATCGGCAAAATAAAGAAGATTTTGACCGAATTTTTCCACCCAATCCTGGCTTTCCCTGTCGATACTGTCCCTTCAACTCTATTTGTCAATTTTCTAAAATTTAATTTGATATATGACAACTACTACACCAAAAAATCAAAATTTAATTGCAGCTAGCGAAGTGTTTCCTCTCAAAATTGAACAATCTAATTTAATGGGTTTTCGGCTAAAACCTGAAGTTGACAGAGAGCTGGGAAATAGTTTAAGTTACTATTTTTCTCGTCAATTTCCTAATACAGTTGTTATTTGGCATCAGGATTCATTCTGGATTTTAGGACACTTAAATCAACAATTACCTAGCGAAGACCAATGGAGGGAAGCACTAGCAAATATTCAAGATAAAGTAGAGGATTTTAAGAGTTACTGCTGGTCATTCCAATGGATTCCTCAGCCTCAGAAAAATCCTGTCGTCATGGCTCAATTAGCGTTCCAAGTTTTGAGAGTTCATAAACCCTTTAAATCTGTGCCAGTTCTATCAGAGAATCAAGTAGAGGTGAGACGGGAAGCTAATTTTTGGGCAGAGACTATTGAAATAGAAGATCAAGCTGAGTCTGCTTTAACTTTAACAATTCGTAGTAACTTTGTTTTCCGAGACACTTTAGCTCATTTTTTTGAGAATCATCCCTATCGCCAAGATCCTGAAAAAATTTTGCTTGGTTTGAAAGTTAAAGAGAGAGAGTCAGGAAGTTTTGGTACAATTGCACAAATTGGAGGAACTGTTGGAGAACATCGGGAACAGTTAATTGAAAAGGCAACAGGTTCAATTAGTAAAGAAGCACTCAAAAATACACCCGATTATCAGCCTCTGGTTGGCATACAATTTGGGAAGACAAAGAAACGCTTTCACTATGCAATGGCAGCTTTACGCCCTGCAATTACATCAGAAACGGCTCATCAATTGGGTTTGGAATATAACAAACTCCTGAAAGCGACGAAGATTAACTATAAAGATCGGCAGAAATTATTAATTGACTATAAACAACAAGCAAGCGAGAGTCTAGTTCCTTATGGATTTCAAGTAGAAAGAAGTGTTAATAATTATCAGTATTCTAAACTTTTTTTTTCTCTTAAAACTCCCGTTAATCAAACATTGCTTAGGTTTGGCAATGGAGTCACTGGTTATCAAAAAGAAATTATTAAGGGATTGAAACAAGGGGGAGTCTACCAACGTCATCAAAAATTTCAGTATGGAGAAGAAATTAATATTGCTGCCCTTAAGTTGTGTGATTTCAAAGTTAATTCCTTTCTAGCCCAAGTTCAGGAGTATTTAAAAAATTATAACTTTCAGAGTAATATTATTGATAGAAAATCTTATTCAGTACAGAATAAAAAAGATGTAGAAGTTAGAGCAGAAATAGAGGAAGCTGTTAATGAGTTAGTTGAAGTTGAACCCGATTTAGTTTTTATTTTTTTACCGCAAAGTGACCGCAACTCTGATGATAAGGAAGGAAGGAGTTTTTATCAACAAATTTACTCACAATTACTACGCCGGCGAATTGCTAGCCAGTTTATCTATGATGATACTCTAAATACAGCACAACCTCAACATATATTGAATCAAGTGATTCCAGGTATTTTAGCTAAGCTAGGAAATTTACCTTTTGTCCTTGCTGAACCTTTAAAGATTGCTGATTATGTTATTGGCTTAGATATTTCTCGCTCTCCTAAACAAAAATTACCTGGGACTCTTAATGCTTGCGCTAGTGTACGTCTTTATGGTCAAAGAGGAGAATTTATTAACTATCAGCTAGAGAGTGATTTAATTGAAGGAGAAGAAATTCCTCAACGTCTTTTAGAAAAATTACTTCCAAAAAGCAGACTACAGGGAAAAACTATTCTAATCTATCGTGATGGTCGTTTTTGTGGTCAAGAAGTTAATAATCTTCTCGCTAGAGCAGAAGTCATTAATGCTAAGTTAATTTTAGTAGAATGTCGAAAGTCAAAAATTCCTCGACTCTATCAACTTGATCAGAAACAAATTACTGCGCCAGAAATAGGACTCTCTCTACGAATGTCTTCTCGTGAAGCAATTTTGGTGACAACTAAAGTACCTGCTAATGTTGGATTAGCCCGTCCTTTGCGTTTAACGATTTGCTCAGAAGCTCATCAAGTTCCGATTGAAAATGTAGTAGATACTACTTTAAAGTTAACTTTACTACATCATGGCGCGTTAAAAACGCCTCGTTTACCTATGCCTTTACATGGTTCTGATCGTATGGCTTATCTCCGCTTAAATGGGATTTATCCAAGTGTTTTAGAAGGTGATTGTCAGTTTTGGTTGTAGTTGATTGATGATCTATTTTTTTCAGTTAGTCAAGTTTTTTTAGTACAGTTCAAAGGCATTAGTTGAAACTTATTCCAAACCAACCGAAAGGAGAATGACAGACTCAATGCGTGAAGTTGGAATTAATCCCAATCATTGGTATGTGGTCGCCCGTAGCAGCGAAGTCAAAACAGAACCCTATTCAGTTACGTTGTGGAAACAACCGATCGTTCTCTACCGCCAAAGCGATGGACAAGTTCGCGCGTTAGAAGACCGTTGTCCCCATCGTTTTGTAAAACTGAGTGAAGGGAAAGTGCAAGGCGATCGCGTAGAATGTGCTTATCACGGTTGGCAGTTTAATGCTGAGGGAAAATGTGTTTCGATTCCTTATCTAAGTGAGAAGCAAAAATTACCCCCTTGTCAGCTTCGGTTATATCCCGTTCAAGAAGGCGATGGGTTTATTTGGATTTTCCTCGGAGATGAAACGCCAACGGTTCCACGTTTCCAAGTTCCGGAATGGGATCATCTCAACTATATTGCAACGGTTTCGGTGATTGAAACTCAAGCCCATTATTCTTATCTCATTGAAAACTTGATGGATATGTATCATGGGCATTTACATGAGGATTGGCAAGCCTGGACCGATGCTAAGTTAGAAAGTATTGAAGAAGATGAAAGCCAAGTTCATGGGTATTACAATGCCCAGAGTTATTACAGAATTGATAAGATTTGGTCGATTTCACAACTTTTTTTCCCCAGTTTACGGCAACTGCATCCAGAACCGTTAACGGTAAGCTATATCTATCCCCATTGGGTTTCGACGTTGGGGGAGGATTTCAAAATTTACTGTCTCTTTTCTCCCATCCATGAAACGGCAACTCGTGCCTATCTCATTCACTTTACTTCCCTCAATGCCTTTTGGCGACTGCATAAACTGCCAATTTGGTTTCGCCGTGGCTTGAAAAATGCGCTCTTTGGTTCGGCGCAAAAGCTGTTAGATGGCTTAGTGTGTCAAGATGTAACGATGATTGAACAAGAACAGCAAGCATTTTTAGAAAACCCAGACCAAAAAGGGTATGAGTTTAACCCCGTTTTAGGGAGTGTGCAACGATTGATTCGGAAGCAAGTATCCGCTTAACCTTGAGGAGAGAAAACTGTGGCAACGATTCTGCGCAAATGGAGTTACCAATATCAGTGGTTATATGACGCGATCGCGCGACTGTCTGCTTTATCGGTGGGCGGAGAAGCCCGCTTCCGACAATTGGCACTAAAAGGACTTTCTCTCGACTCGCATTCCCAAATTCTAGACTTATGTTGTGGGGCAGGGCAAACTACCCAATTTCTCCTCCAATATTCTCATCATGTCACCGGGTTAGATGCCTCGCCACTGGCGTTAGAACGGGCAAAAAAACGCGCCCCAGAGGCGACTTATGTGGAGGGATTAGCCGAGGAACTCCCCTTCGCAACAGCGAGTTTTGATCTCGTTCAAACTAGTGTCGCGTTACATGAAATGAAACCGGAACAACTGACCCAGATTTTAGAGGAAGTTTATCGTGTTTTGAAACCGGGGGGAACCTTTGCTTGTATTGACTTGCATCAACCCCACAATCCTATTTTTGTGCCGGGATTAGCCACATTTATGACTTTATTTGAAACGGAAACCGCTTGGCAGTTTGTCAAAATCAATTTACCCGAAAACCTGAGCGCGATCGGTTTTAAAGATTGCCAGCAAACCTTTTACGCTGGCGGTAGTTTACAAGTTGTGCAAGCTAAAAAATAAGCCAGTAACGTAATTGTTAAGATGAATGCTGAGAATGCTTGGGTATCGACTCAAGAGCTGAACCGAGAGCCAGTCGTGCTTGATCCAGTTCATAGTTTTTTTGCAAGTTCATCCAGAATTCTGCGGTTGTGTTGAAATATTGTCCCAGTCTTAATGCTAAATCAGCCGTTAGATTACTCTCCCCCCTAATTAGTTGCGTAATATAATCTGCTGGTACGTTAATTTGATTCGCCAAGTCAGTGGCACTCAAGTTTAAAACGTCCAGTTCCTCAGCAAGAATTTCTCCGGGATGAATTGGTGTACGAGCCATAGTACTTTCCTCTAAGGATGATAATCAACAATTTCTACTTTTTCCGGACCATCCGCATCTTTAGACCACTCAAAGCAAATTCGCCACTGGCTATTGATCCTAATGCTATGTTGTCTTGCGCGATCGCCTTTGAGAGCTTCTAAGCGGTTACTGCGTAACTGTCTCAGATCGTCTAAACTCATCGCTGCTTCTAGAATACGCAATCGTTTTTCAGCTTGGCGACGAAAACTCTCAAATTGCGGAACTCTTTCACCATTGGCAAAACGTTCGGTTCTGGAATCAGCATAGCTTTGGATCATAACGGGTTAAGCACATCAACTATTTTTGCTTACCTTTGACCCATCATTTGTAACTGATACAAACTCGAATACATTCCTCCTTCTGCAATCAATTCGTCATGGGTTCCCGACTCAACAAGTTCGCCCTGTTTTAACACCAAAATCCGATCCACATCGCGAATAGTTGAAAGACGGTGGGCAATAATAATGGC
>CAZBPR010000119.1:0-9495 GCA_964493825.1 uncultured Dactylococcopsis sp. | reverse complement strand
TGATCTGCTAATGGTCTGCTTGCGCCAAGGACCCCCTCTCTATTTACCGGCGACGAGTATGATGTTTACTTTGTCAATTTGGGGGATGTTCCAAGGACTGAGAGGAACGCAACCTCACGACAGCGAAGCCAAACTGACGCCTTGGCAACTCATTGGGGAAACGCTACGCGGAACCCTTTACATGATTCACTGGTTGCTCATCATCCCCAGTATGACGGCTCGTCTCGCGGTTCGTCCCAAAAAATTAAAGTGGGTCAAAACCTCCCATCAAGGAGAAGAAAAGCAACACCAATATGAAACTTAAAGCTGCTTTTGGTACTCCTCAAGCAGTTCCATTAAATCACTCACGGCATGGGAAGGGAGTAAGTCCAGTAAAGGAAGCTGGGTCCGTCCTTCCCCCAGTTTGACAGAAACTCGTTTCAGGATATCTTCGACTTGTTCCGTCGTCAGACTTTTATTTTCCAGTAGGGGATACACCTGTTCCGCAACGGTAGTATGCAAATGGGCATCGGAGAGATAGAGATGCCATTTGGCCACATCAATGTAAATTTTATCGCCAATTTCAGCAGCGAGGGCTTCAATTTCTCGGGTGGGGTTAGAGTTAGCCATCGGATTTTTTGGGTTGAGTCGAATAGTCCGCGATCGCGCTAATGTAGACGAAATGTAATGCTAAAATTGCCAACCAGCTTAACGTTAGCCAAGTGGTCCATTGCCAGTCTGCTTGATTCAGTTGCTTAAAGAACCATGATCCAGAGTTGATGAGCGTAAAAACAGCAACATGAACCGCAAAATTGATTCGGTCTTCTAGTTTCCGGTAAGCGGGATCTTGACGAGTGGGTTTACGGGGCCAACGCGGCGGCATAAGCAAGTATTTTCCAGAACCTACAAAACTATACTATCATTATTGAAGAAGCGATTGTTGGATTACACACTTGCATAATAAGGGAGACTTATGACTGCCAACACCATAATTTTTAATGCTGCTGTTTTATCATTTACATTGATTTTAGTTGGCTTGGCTTGGGGCTTTTTGCTACTCAAAATTCAAGGCAATAGTGCTGAATAAATTTTGATACTCATCCGTACTCCGCTTTGATATAACAGAGCTTGCGGATGACCGTTGGTAAATCTCATCAGCCAAGGCAATGATCGGTTATTAGTTATTTTTTATTCGTTGTTAGTGTTTTTTATACTTAACAAGCAACGTTTAAATAGTAACTAATAACTTATTATTAATGATTTACTCATTTGCCATTGATTCTTAGGCAAATACTGGCTCTCAATTAATAACAGCTCAGGCTTCTCCCTTGCCAATAAAAAGAGAACAATATGTGATGTAAAATTATGTCTGAATCTATCCCTACCATTGAATTTTTTGAAGGCATCCCTGAAGAAATTAGTGATGTTCGTTTACGTCAAGAAAAATCAACAGGCATCCGTAATGTTTTGATGATTTTTGAAAAGTTAGAAGCTTTAGAACGGTTTAATAGTTTTCGTCAGCAATTTTCCAAAGCTTTGAATTTAACTGATTCTGAAGGCAAAATTTCTGTTGAACCGGATTCTCTGCGCTTTATTTATGGCGGACCGGAAGGAGATGATTTACAACGGGTTGAATGTACGTTTGCCATTGATCAAGATGATCATTGGGACCGCTTTATGCGTTTTATGGAACGGTATGCCGACGCTAATGGCATGGCTTACCAGGATAAGCAATAATTGGTTCAAGGAAAAAGGGAAAGGGAAAGGGAAAGGGAAAAAGTTACAATTTGATTGTCCTTGAACTTTGAAGCTGTTTTTTTAGACTCAACTTTTATCACCTTGTTGGTTAATTCAAAGAGCAACATTGGCATATAAGTCGTAAACATCAGCATGGGTAATTTTAGCTTTTACCATTGTGCCGAGGCTGGCTTGCCCTTGCAAATAAACTAGCCCATCCACATCCGGGGCAAATCGTGCTGAACGTCCGATCAATTCTCCAGTTTTTGGCTTACCTTGCTCGACTAAAACATCAACGGTTTGGCCAACACAGGCTTGATTTTTTCGCGCTGCAATGGGTTGTTGAAGACTCATCAAATGATCGCGCCGTTCTTCCATGACCGCTTGCGGGAGTTGCTCGGGTAAATTATAAGCGGCGGTTCCTTCCTCTGGGGAAAAGGTAAATGCTCCCATTAAGTCAAACTCGTGGCGCGCGACAAAGTCGCACAGATGCTGGAAATGGTCTTCCGTTTCGCCAGGAAAACCAACAATAAACGTCGTGCGTAACACGGCTTCGGGTAACTCCTCTTTAATCCGGCGAATAATCCCATCATTGACGCGCCCCTGCCAAGGACGATTCATGGCTCGTAAAATCTCAGGGTGAGAATGCTGTAGGGGTAAATCCAGATAGGGCAAAACATTCGGCGTCTCTTGAATCGCTCGAATCACTTTTGGTGTGAGTCCAGTGGGATAGGCATAGTGCATTCGGATCCAAGGGACATCTACTTCTCCTAATGCTCGCAACAATTGGGCTAATTTGGGTTCACCGTAAAGATCAACCCCATAGTTGGTGGTAATTTGCGAAATGAGAACCAGTTCTTTTACCCCTTGTTCGGCAAGGCTGTGAGCTTCATTCACAATCGATTCAATAGAGCGCGATCGCTGCTTGCCCCGTAAATGAGGAATAATACAAAAAGCACAGGCATAATCACCCCCTTCCGCCACTCGTAAATAAGCAACCGCTTCACTGGTGGTACGATACCGCGGCACCGTTTCATCAGCAATATAAGTCGGTTCAGCACTAATTTCTTTCACCCGTTTGCCGTCTTCCACGCGCTGGATGACATCAACAATCTTCCCATAATCACCGGTTCCCACGACTGCTACTGCTTCGGGGATTTCCTCTAATAATTCTTCTTGAAAATGTTGCGCCAAACAGCCGGTAATCAGAATTTTTTTATCTGCTTCGGCTAACTCCACTAAAGTTCGGACCGACTCTTCTCGCGCTGCCTCAATAAAACTACACGTATTAACAATGACGTAGTCTGCGGTTTCTTCATTATTATCGACAGGATAGCCCGCTTGCGCGAGCAAGCCTAACATATGTTCTGAATCAATCCGGTTCTTTTCACAGCCCAGGTGAGAAATAGCAATTGTAGGTTTTTCCGACATAAGTTGAGAATTAAAAAGATGCAACTAACAATGTATAATAACCAAGAACCAATTACCAATGACAAATCACGCGTTATTTTTATGTCTCAAGAGCAAACCGGTGCTGATGCGGTGGATCGCGCGATCGCGCAAGGCATTGACCTCGATGGTACTCCTATCCCACCAGCTAAACTTGATCTGTACCAGCAAGTCATGGCACTAGAAGCCAACCGTAAACGCAGTGGGGTTCAAAACACAATGCGCTCCCGCATTGTCCGTATTGGCGCCAAACATATTCCTCAAGATAAACTGAATCAAATGTTAGCAGATGCTGATTTTCCCCCTCTTAAAGACAAGGAAATTGCTTTTTACTACCATAAAAATTAATTCACGATTCCCCTCTGATTCCTGACCTTCCTTGAAATTTAGGGAGTCGCCCCATCTGGAAGAATCACGCCTTCCAAGTTGACATTTGTCCAATTGGTACTATTTAAATCGGCTCCCGTTAAATCTGCGTCATTCAGATTAGCATTCGTCAGATTCGCTCTTGCCAAACCGGCTTGTCTCAGATTAGCTTCTGCAAGATTCGCATTACTAAAATTAGCGTGTTTAAAGCTAGCGCGAATCATTCTCGCTCGTTGTAAATTGGCTTGCGACAAATTTACATTATCTAAGACGGTCTCAAACATTTTGCTTTCACTGAGATCAGCCCCAGTCAGATCTGCCCCTGTTAAATCGGCACGTTCCAAATTTGCCCGACTTAAATTGGCTCCTTTCAGTTTTGCTCCTTTGAGGTTAGCGCGACTCAAATCCGCATTGAATAAATTGGCTTCACTTAAATCAACCCCTTCTAAGTTAGACTTAGTCAGACTTGTTCGCGCCAAATTGGCTTCAACTAGCTTGGCTTGACTAAAATCAAGCTCATCAAGATACAAGCCTTCGAGATCAGCACGGTGTAAATTGGTTCTCTTGAATTTAGTATTACTTTTATGACCAGCACGCTTTTCTGAACCAGTTAGGATTGCCCTCAGCAAACAAGCCCCTGTTAAATCAGCCCCCGATAAATCAGCCCCGGCTAAATTCGCTTCAATTAAATTCCCATCGAGAAAAGAAGCAAGTGTCAAATTTGCATCACTTAAATTGGCACGCTGAAGAACTGCCCCATGAAAATCACAGTCATGCAAATTCGCAAAACGAAGACTGGCTTGACTTAAATTAATGCCACCGAGTTTTGCTCTCACTAAATTACAACGCATCAAATTAGCTTCATTGAGAAAAGCAAAAGCGAGATTGCTATTTTCTAAATTGGAGCGAGAGAGATTAATCCCAATTAAATCGGCTCCCGATAAGTCAACCCCGACTAAAGCTTCATCGCTAAAATCTTTTTGGCCTCTGTTATAATCCTTTAGAAGTTGGCGAGCATCCATAGCGTTCAATTAATTCGTTTCATAGAGGGGTTTAAGAGCCATTACAATGGCTTTGGCAACTTGCATATTTTCATCAACCTTAAACATTTTACTTTTAATTGAAGACACCGCGAGAGCAGTAGTTTCCAAGTGATCTTGGAGTTCTTGAATCGTCTTAAACTCGCGAACCACTTGCATTAACATTTGGTCCAGTTCATAGGTTTTGAGTAATAACCCATCTGCTTCTTGCTGCGTCGTGAGTGGATTAGAGTTAAGAGTGTAGTACAACAACATCTTCACTCGCAGCGGGTTGGTATATTGCATAATCCGCTGTCTAATTTGATAAGGATTATATTCAAAGTTATGTTTTCTGGTTTCCGTTTCCACTTTCGAGGAGGAACGGGTTTTGCTAGCAGTAGTTTGAGAAGGAGGTGCTCCTTGTTTAGGAGTACTAACAAGAGATTTCAGTTTTTGCAATTCAACTTCATCCCCATAAAGTTTCGCCAATTCAGTCAGAATCGCTGCGGCAACTTTGGAATAAGTTCCTTGTTTATTTAAGCCTTTCACAATTTTGAGCAAGTTGATGCCCACCCGCTCAAGATTCGGATAATTCTGATAAATTTCTTGTACTAACTGGGGAAGCGGATAGTTGAATAAAGTCTCGGGATTATTTTCCCAGCGGTGCTTGGTTAAGGCAAAAAGCATTTTATGAATACGCTGAGCATTTTTATCTTGTTCAAAGTTCTGAACAATTTCGGCGATTTGGGTACTGGTGGTCAAGGAGGAATTCATGGAGCTTTCCTGAGACTGGGAAGAAAAGGCGGGGATTAAAGCGTCGTCAAGCGCTTCTCCGTAGATTTGACTGATTTTTCCCAATAATTTTTGGGCAATGGGATAATATTTCTCCCGTTTATTTAAGCCATTGACGACCCGATTGAGTTGTTCTCTTACTTCGCTGATGGTGGGTTGAGACTGACGCAATTCCGCAATCAGCTCTCTGGTCTGGATCGAGACCAGGGTGTTACGATCATTTTCCCAATAGTTCCTACAAGCAGCAAACAAGAGCTTCTTCATCATTATTGAATAATACTGCTGTTCAACATTCTCTGTTAAGGGCTGAGAAATAGAAACCATTGCGATTCTCTCCAAGGTTTAACTCAAACATGGGGTTAACTTTGACATGATTTCAGACCTCAGCGTAAAAACTTAATTGCTGTTTGGTCTAACTAAGAGAAGCTAGGGTCATGTCATCTCTGCTCAACGAATTGGAATTACCTATATTTTGTAGATAATTTAGCAGTTTTCTTGTTATTTATGGCTAAACCATAACACAATATAATATCAGTATAAACTCTGAATTTAAATTTAGCATCTCCTAGGTAATCACAAAAGTTCCGGCACGTTAAATCAAGCCTGCAAGTCAAACTGATTGCTTTTTCCCGGAAGAGCTTTCTCTTTAAAGCAAGCTTGTGAGGGAAATACAGGATTTAATGAGGATTTTAGATTTTATGGACACGACCATCTGGCATGGTAGTTTCCACTAAGATGAGTTGACTTAAGTCAATACTGCTTAGTTCTGCCCGGAGCAAATTTGCTTTGCTTAGATCAGCATCGAGAAGAGAGGCGCGTACTAAATTACTGTCGATGAGTGTGGCTTCCCTTAAATTGGCTTGATTAAAGTTACAACGTTGTAAATCAGCCCCATTCAGCCGAGCTAAATGAAGATTGGCTTGCCTTAAATTGGCTTTCATTAATTTAGCTTCTCGGAGTACCGCTTCTTCTAAGTTAGCACCGATTAAAGAAGCACCAACAAGGCGCGATCGCTCTAACATGGCTTTTTTTAAGTTTGCCCCGTCCAAGCAAACTTGGTCAATTTGAGCATTAGTGAGCAACGCTTCTTCTAAATTTGCTGCGGTTAAATCCGCTCCTCGTAAATCAACGCCTCGTAAGATCGCATTTTTGAGATTTGCCCCTTGTAGTTTGGCTTGTCTCAAGTCAGCATTTTTGAGATTTGCCCCTTGTAAATCACTGCGTTGTAAATTAGCCCCTTGTAACTTAGTAATTTTACGACTTTCTTCTCTCAAATTAGCAAAACGGACACAAGCTCCGGTTAAGTTAGCATTACTCAGGTCCGCTTCTCTTAAATCTGCTCCTGAAAGATTGGCATCCACTAAGTTGGCATAATTGAGATTGGCACCTCTTAGCACCGCTTTTTGCAGACTAGCTCCGTGTAAATCAGCATTATACAGAGAAGATTGTTGAAAGGTGGCTTGGTTAAGATTGGCGCCACTTAACTTAATCCCCGTTAAGTCAGATTCGACGAAGCAAGCTTGATTCAGATAAGCAAAGGTTAAGATTGTGGCTTGTAAACGGGATTGTTCTAAATGAATACCAATCAAATCTGCTCCCCAGAGGTTGGCTCCGTTTAGGTCAATGCCTGTAAATTCATTTGTACCGTTAGCATATTGTTTAAGGAGTGCTGTAACGTCCATCGGGGAGAAAAATCATTGATTATGTAGGAAAATGGTTAATTGAAGGATGAGAAAGTAGTTTGAGCTCCTATTCTTCCCTAAGCATACCAAGGATCGGTCTGGAAAATAGCAGTGGCGGTTGCATCAACCCGTTCGCATCGCGAACATTGTGCTTTGGGAACCTGCTTGCTGTGGTAGTTAAGAAACAATTTCTCATCTTATAATTCCCTATTTTTGTTGTCTATTCCTTCAATGAGGTAACTGTAATGGCTTATCAGAGAATTTTAGTCGCTTTGGATCGCTCTTCTCAAACAGAAGCAGTGTTAAAACAAGCAATCGCGATCGCCAAACCCCATCAAGCTAAGCTAATTCTATTCCATGCCCTCATGTTTGATGGTCGCAATCTTGACGCTTATAGTGGCATTTATGGACAAAATGTTCTCAGCCTTTCTTCCTCGGTGCAAGAACACATTGAAGCCCAAACTCAAGAAATTGAAACTTGGTTGAAAAATTGTGCTCAAACCGTGCAAGAGGAGGGGCTAGAAGTTGAATATTCCTGGCGCATTGGTGACCCCAGTAGTTGGATTCGGGAAATGGCAAAAACTTCTGATGCCGATCTAGTGATTTTAGGACGACGGGGACGAAGAGGACTCGCAGAAGTTTTTTTGGGTAGCGTGAGTAATCATGTAGTTCATTACGCCCCTTGTTCAGTGCTTGTGGTACAAGGAAAAGATGTTGCCGCTGCGCAAGAGTCTTAAATTGTTACAATAGAAAGAAAACCTAATTGTTGTTTAAACTGAGGAAACCGTAATGACTGCGTCAATTATCAATCAACAAAAATCAGGGCAAGACGCTTCCCTTTCTCTCTATTATTTGGGCGATCGCGCCTTACGTCAGTCTACAAAACGGATTAATAAAATCAACCAATCGGTGCGGGATTTAGCGCAAGAAATGCTACAAACCATGTACGCCGAACAAGGGATTGGTTTAGCCGCCCCGCAGGTGGGGGTGAATAAACAAATGCTAGTGATTGATTGCGACCCCAATAACACAGCAACGCCACCGCTCATTCTGATTAACCCCGAAATTAAAAGTTACAGTAAAGAACTCGCCACCGGAGAAGAAGGATGTTTAAGCATTCCTGGGGTTTTCCTGGATGTAATTCGTCCCGAAGCAGTAGAAGTGAAATATAAAGATGAATACGGTCGTCCCCAAAAAATGCAAGCGAGTGGATTACTGGCAAGGGTGATTCAACATGAATTAGACCATCTCCACGGTGTCCTATTTGTTGATCGCGTGCCGAATGATCTAGTCTTAACAGAAGCGCTCAATAAACAAGGCTTTTCTGTGCAAGCGGTTCAATCAATCTCATCTTAAATGGAAAGGAGTGAAAGCGTGCTACTGACCCCAAAAAGTGGTTTATTTTTAATGGTTTCTTGTGTGGCAGCGATCGCGGCTGTCGGCTCAGTATTTGAATTATCTTACGGTCATCCTCGCTATGGTGTCTTCATAACATCTATTATTCTGAGCGGTAGCATTCCCCTTACCGGGGCAGCCCTCTGGGCAGCGGTTAAAGATGCTCGTGCCAATTTAAAGTAGTCAATAACCGTTCTAAAAAAAGGGGGTAGCAATCACTGCCACCTCCTTAATTTCCTGCTGAAAAATGAGTTCTAAGGAAAAATTATTTTTAAATTAAGCAGGAACTGCTTTTTTCGGATTGGCTGCTAATTCGCCACTGGCATATTTAGCGGCATAAACATCTAAAGTTTCTTGCTTGATCTTGGTGGCATTGCCAGCTGTACCAAACGCTTCATAACGCTCAGCACAAACTTGTTTCATGTACTTGATGGAAGGTTTGAGGAAATGACGGGGGTCGAAGTTAGCGGGGTCTTTCATCGCTGCTTCCCGAATAGCGGCAGTAATGGCTAAACGGTTATCTGTATCGATGTTGACCTTGCGAACACCACTCTTGATCCCTTTTTGAATTTCTTCAATCGGGACACCGTAAGTTTCAGGAATTTGTCCACCATACTGGTTAATCATATCTAACCATTCTTGAGGAACAGAGGAAGAACCATGCATGACTAAGTGGGTATTGGGCAGACGGCGGTTAATTTCTTGGATACGGTCGATCGCGAGAATTTCACCGGTGGGTTTACGGGTAAATTTATAAGCACCATGGCTCGTCCCAATCGCCACCGCCAGCGCATCCACCTGGGTCCGCTCAACAAATTCCACGGCTTCGTCAGGGTCAGTTAATAATTGCTCACGGCTTAAAACGCCTTCTGCACCGTGACCATCTTCTTTATCTCCTTTTCCAGTTTCGAGAGACCCTAAGCAACCAAGTTCTCCTTCAACACTGACGCCAACTGCATGAGCGACTTTGACGACTTCTGCCGTCACACTGGCATTATATTCAAAGCTAGCGGGAGTTTTGGCATCTTCTTCTAAAGAACCATCCATCATCACACTGGTAAAGCCCATATCGATTG
>CAZBPR010000118.1:0-9583 GCA_964493825.1 uncultured Dactylococcopsis sp. | reverse complement strand
CATTATGAGTGTTGAGTTATTATCCTTCAAACGAGGCTTTGGCAAAATGCAAGGACGCGCTACGGTTGATAACCAAGTGGCTGCCGAAGGAGTGATGCTGTTTTCCTTGTTCGAGTAAGGAGAGGTTTTGTGGGTACATCATTAATTCATCCCACTGCTGTGATTTCCGATCAAGCCGAGATCGCCCCGAGTGTTCAAGTTGGGGCTTATGCAGTCATTGGAGACAACGTCAAAATTGGTTCTCAAACCAGCGTTGGTTCTCATGTTGTGATTGAGGGACCCACAGAAATAGGAGCAAATAATCGCATTTTTCCTGGGGCGGTCATCGGCTTAGAACCCCAAGATTTGAAATATCAAGGGGCGAAGAGTTGGGTCAAAATTGGGGATAATAATCTGATCCGTGAGTACGTCACCATTAATCGAGCAACAGCTGAAGGAGAAATTACGGAAGTTGGCAATCATGCTTTACTCATGGCTTGTGTGCATGTGGCTCATAATTGCGTCATTGAGGACGAAGTGGTGATTGCCAATAATGTTGCGCTCGCGGGTCATGTTCATATTGAAGAAAAAGCAACTATTGGCGGGGTGTTGGGGATTCATCAGTTTGTTCACATCGGTAAGTTGGCAATGGTGGGGGGCATGAGTCGGATTGATCGGGATGTTCCGCCCTATACCTTGGTTGCAGGGAATCCAGCCCGGGTGCGCTCCCTGAATTTGATTGGTCTGAAACGACGCGGTTACAGTAGTGAAGACATTGCTCAACTTAAAAAAGCTTTTCGCCTGCTCTATCGTTCAAGTTATCGTTTGGAAGAAGCATTAGTCCAACTGGAATGTCTGTCGGATTCAGAACCCTTACAACATTTACATCGCTTTATTCAAGCGTCTCGGAGTAGTCACCGTCGCGGGCTAACTCCCCAAGGAGGATAATGCAATCTGTGATGTCGAGGGTATTCATCAGTACCGGCGAAGTCTCTGGGGATTTACAAGGAGCATTGCTTGTAGAAGCCCTTTATCGACAAGCGAAAGCCAATCAGTTGCCTCTAGAGGTCGTAGGCTTGGGAGGAGACCGTATGGCAAGCGCTGGAGCAAAATTATTGGGTAATACCACCAATATTGGGTCTGTGGGAATTTTAGAATCACTGCCCTTTGTTCTCCCCACACTAAAAGTCCAACAACGGGCGAAACAATTTTTACGCGAATCTCCGCCGGATGTGTTGGTATTAATTGATTACATGGGTCCTAATCTAGCAATTGGGAATTATGTGCGGAACCATTTACCCCAGTTGCCAATTGTTTATTACATTGCGCCTCAAGCCTGGGTTTGGTCGCCATTTGCCCAAGATGCCAAGGCAATTGCTAAGGTTAGTGATCGCTTACTCGCCGTTTTTCCAGAAGAAGCACGATTTTTTGCTACCCAAGGGGTTAACGTGAGTTGGGTGGGACATCCGTTGTTAGATCGGATGGTAGATGCCCCCACTCGGATGAACGCACGGCAAAACCTAGGAATTGAGGAAACAGAAACCATTATCACTTTAATTCCGGCCTCTCGTCAGCAGGAAATCAAGTATTTATTACCGGTGATCTTGGAAGCGGCAGTGGTGTTACAGGAAAAATTACCCCACGTTCGGTTTTTATTACCCCTTTCTAACCCTGAATTTTTAAATGCTATCCAGACAGCAATTGCTGACTATTCCCTTGCTGTAGAAGTAATTGTGGAAGAGACTCTCAACGCGATCGCAGCAGCAGATCTAGCGATTACCAAGTCAGGAACTGTCAATTTAGAATTAGCGTTACTGAATGTCCCGCAAGTGGTGTTGTATCGTGTCAATCCCCTCACCATCTGGTTAGGACGACGTTTTTTAAACTTTTCTGTACCGTTTATTTCTCCCACGAATTTGGTGGTCAACGAACCCATTGTTCCGGAACTCTTACAGGAAGAAGCCACAGTGGCTAATGTGGTGACAGAAGTAATGGCGTTATTAACCGAACCCACCAAACAAGAGGCGATGTTACACGGATATCAGCGGGTTCGAGCAGGCTTAGGAGAAGTGGGCGTGCGCGATCGCGCAGCACAAGCAATTCTATCTCTCGTTCATGCCCCTGAAACTCAAGAACCATGACTCATCTGATGATGTTTTGTTGAATGACTGTCATCGGCGAACCTCTGTTCGCCCTTCCGGCTTAAATGCCCAATCGTTGATAGATGGCATCTAAATTTTGCAAATGGTGTTGCGGATCGAAACAACTTTCAATTTCACTTGCAGATAAGGTTTTCTGCACCGTTGGGTTGTTAGCAATTAACGCGTAGAAATTACCATCAATCTGATTCCAAGCTTGATGGGCGCATTCTTGCACCACTTGATAGGCATCTTCGCGAGTCATTCCTTTTTCTACTAAGGTCAATAAGACTCTTTGACTAAAAATTACTCCCCCGTAAACATTCATATTGCGCTGCATATTTTCGGGATAGACCAAGAGATTTTTCACTAAATCAGTGGTTTCCCGAAGCATGAAGTGGGTTAAGATGCAACTATCCGGGAAGATGACCCGCTCAGCAGAACTATGGGAAATATCCCGTTCGTGCCAGAGAGCAACATTTTCTAAAGCGGTCATAGCATTGCCGCGCACAACTCGCGCTAGTCCGGTTAAGCGTTCTGAACGAATCGGATTGCGCTTGTGAGGCATAGCCGATGAGCCCTTCTGCCCTTTGGCAAAGTATTCTTCCACTTCTAAAACATCAGTGCGCTGCAAGTTGCGGATTTCAACCGCAAAGCGTTCGAGAGAAGCCGTTAAGACAGCGAGGTGTTGCAAGAACTGAGCGTGTCGATCGCGCGAGATTACCTGTGTCGAAGCGGTATCCGGCTGCAATCCGAGTTTTTCACAAGCCAGGGCTTCTACCCTCGGATCAATATTGGCATAGGTTCCCACGGCACCGGAAATTTTACCGACCCCAATTTCATTGCGGAGATGAATCGCGCGATCGCGATGCCGGAAGACTTCTGCTAACCACCCTGCGAGTTTAAAACCAAACGTGATCGGTTCAGCGTGAATGCCATGAGATCGTCCCACCATTACCGTATAGCGATGTTGCTGCGCTTGATAGCGAATCGCTTGGGCGAGGGCTTCTATTTCTTCGAGAATTAGGTTCAGACTTGCCACTAACTGCAACGCAATCCCCGTATCCAACACATCCGAACTGGTTAAACCTAAATGAATATAGCGTCCCGCCTCCCCCACATATTCATTGACATTGGTTAGAAAGGCAATCACATCATGACGGACTTCCTTTTCAATTTCGAGGACCCGTTGCGGATCAAAATTGGCTTTCGCTTTAATTTCTGCTAAAGCAGATTCAGGCATATAACCTAACTCCGCTTGGGCTTCACACACCGCTAATTCGACCTGCAACCAAGTCTTTAACTTTGCTTCCGTTGTCCAGAGATCTCCCATTGCAGGCAAGGTATAACGTTCGATCATATCCTTATTTATTTACAACACAACCTTATTATCCTAGCTTGCTCAATTCCACTTTGATTTTTGTCTTACCATGACCTTAAGCTCAGTTAAGCAAAATGCCACTGAAGCAAACAACTCCTAAAAATATGCCAAAATAAAAGGGACAATCTTGTCGCGATCGCGAATGAAGGTGTTGGCGCATTGAATACAATCCGAGAAATTCTCGCCCGTTGGTGGTCAGAATTCACCCTGCAAACTCGCTTAATGGCTGTGGGAACACTCGTCGTTTCTTTAGTGATGAGTGGCTTAACCTTTTGGGCCGTCAACACAATTCAACAAGATGCACGGATGAACGACACTCGTTTCGGACGAGACTTAGGACTCCTTCTTGCTGCGAATATTGCGCCTCTTGTCGCTGAAGATGACTTGACTGAAGTGGCTCTCTTCTCCGGACGCTTTTATAGTAGCACCTCTAGTGTCCGTTACATTCTCTACGCAGAACCCGATGGGAAAATTCGCTTTGGCATTCCCTTCTCCGAAGCCGAAGGAGATAATACCCTGACTATCGAACGACGCATCCAACTCCCGGATAATTACTCTCCTCACTCCGAGCAACCCTTAGTCCGTCAACATCTTACACCTAACGGCGAGGTAACAGATGTTTTTGTTCCTCTTAGCTATGAAAATGAGTATCTTGGTGTCCTTGCAGTTGGAATCAATCCTAACCCAACGGTGGTTGCTTCCTCTAACTTAACTCGCGATGTTACCATTGCAGTTTTTATCTCCATTTGGGCAATGGTCATTTTAGGGGCGGTGTTTAATGCCCTGACGATTACCAAACCCATTAAAGAATTATTAGTGGGGGTGAAAAATATTGCTGCAGGAAACTTCAAGCAACGGATCGAACTCCCTTTAGGGGGAGAGTTAGGGGAACTGATTTCTAGCTTCAACTACATGGCGGAACGGTTAGCGCGGTATGAAGAACAAAATATTGAAGAACTGACAGCAGAGAAAGCGAAACTAGAAACACTAGTTTCTACCATTGCTGATGGTGCAGTTCTCATTGATACAAACCTGCATGTCATGTTAGTCAATCCCACCGCAGAACGAATTTTTGGCTGGGAAGGACAAGAAATGACCGGAGAAAATGTTCTCCATCATCTTCCCCACGAAGTCAATATGGAAATTAGTGGTCCCTTACAAGAAGTGATTGCTAAAGCTTCAGCAGCAGGAGAAGATGAAGCAGAAGATAATGAGTCGGTTGAGGACTCTTATAAAGAAGGGGGAGAATTTCGGATTACACTTACCAGCCCTCATGAACGAACGGTACGGATTTTGCTGACTCGGGTTTTAGACCAATATCGCGAGACGATTAAAGGGCTTGCCATTACCGTGCAAGATATCACGCGAGAAGTAGAGTTAAACAAAGCCAAAAGTCAATTTATTAGCAACGTTTCCCACGAACTGAGAACCCCCTTATTCAACATTAAGTCATTTATTGAAACCCTTTCGGAATACGGGGAAGAACTGACGCAAGAAGAACGAAAAGAATTTTTACAAACCACGAATAGTGAGACAGATCGTCTAACTCGATTGGTCAATGATGTGCTGGACTTATCCCGCCTGGAGTCCTCGAAAGTTTATCAGATGAGTGCACTAGATTTAAGTCAACCCATTGAACAAACCCTACGCAGTTATCATCTCAACGCAAGAGATAAAGAAATTGAACTTTTGCAAGAGGTACAACCGGATTTACCGCCCGTGATGGGCAATTATGATTTGCTGTTACAAGTCTTTGCCAATTTGGTGGGAAATGCCTTGAAATTCAGCAAACCGGGTGGAAAAGTGATGATTCGTGCTTATTTACTCGATCCAGAGGATCATCCCTATCAACCGAGTCCGCAAGTTCGAGTGGAAGTTGCCGATACTGGAATAGGCATTGATAACGAGGATCAAGAGGCAATCTTTGACCGCTTTTTCCGTGTGGAAAATCAGGTGCATACTCTAGAAGGAACAGGCTTAGGTTTATCCATTGTTCGCAATATTGTGGAAAAGCATCATAGTATGGTGCGTTTAGTCAGTGAATTAGGCGTCGGAACGACGTTTTGGTTCGATTTGTTAGTGGATGAATCGGCGTTAGTGAAAAATGAGGATGGACAAGCCACCCTGAAAGATGAACAATTAATAGTGAATTCGGAATCTAATTAGTTTGTTAAAAAATGATCAATAAAGTGATTCAAGTGATTTGTTTATTACTGGTGTGCATGGTTTTGGTTTTACCGTTCAATGCGGAGGCCCAAACCTCTACTCGCTTTCAACGGGAATCTTTGATTAGTGCCGATCTCTCAGGGGAAGATTTATCTGGGGAAACCTTGCAGCTGCGAGAGGTGTCTGATGCCAATTTAAGTGCAGCCAATTTGAGTGAAGCGGACTTACGGGGTTCAATTTTTACCGCATCGGTGATGAAAGATGCCAACTTACACGGGGCTAATTTAACGTTTACGGTCCTCAATGGGGTTGATTTTACCAATGCGAATCTGAGTCAGACCATCTTAGAAGATGCCATTCTCAGTCGAGCCATTTTTGAAAATGCTGATATTGCCGGTGCTGACTTTACCAATGCGGTTCTTGATAGTCAACAAATCGATCAGCTTTGCGAAATGGCAAGCGGAGTGAATGAGGAAACCGGTGTTGCTACTCGTGATTCGTTGGGGTGTTTATGAGTCAACGTGTCGGTGTAATTGGCGGCGGACAACTTGCCTGGATGATGGGACAAGCGGCGAAAAAACTAGGCGTCTCTCTGTGGGTACAAGCAGTAAATCCGGATGATCCGGCGGTGGCGGTAGCAGAGGAAAGTATTATTGCCCCCTTATCTGATTTAGAGGCAACCGAAAAATTGGCTCAGAATTGTGATGTGATCACGTTTGAAAATGAATTTATTGATCAAGCAGGATTGAGTCGCTTGCGGGATCAGGTCTCATTTCGTCCCAGTTTGTCTTCTCTGGCACCGTTGTTGGATAAATATGAACAACGCTGTTTTTTGCAAGAGTTAGGCTTACCAGTTCCTGCGTTTAAGAATGTGATTGCCGGAGAAACAGATTTTCCGGTTGATGAGTTACCCGTTGTGGCCAAGGTGCGACGTCATGGCTACGACGGACAAGGAACATTTATTATTGACGATGAATGGTCTTTGGATCAGGTCTGGGAACAGTTAAAAGGGGAGCAAGTTCTCCTAGAAAGTTTTATTCCCTTTGAGTGTGAGTTGGCAGTGATGGCAGCCCGTGGGGTCAATGGGGAAACCGTGGTCTATCCGGTGGTGGAAACGTATCAGCACGATCAAGTGTGTCAACGGGTGATTGCACCCGCACGGATTTCTGAGGCATTAGAAACAGAAATTAGCGCGATCGCGCAAACCCTCCTTTCGGCACTCGATTGGATTGGCATTTTTGGCATTGAGTTCTTTCTCACCGAAGATCATCACATTCTCGTCAATGAAATTGCCCCCCGTACCCACAACTCGGGGCACTATACTCTGGATGCATGCGAGGTTTCTCAGTTTGCAATGCACTTAAAAGCAGTTATCGGTAAAACACTGACCCCACCCCAAATGAAGGTAGCGGCAGCCGTAATGGTGAATTTATTAGGATATGAATCCGCAACTGAACAATATTTAGAAAAGCGGAAGCAACTCGAGGTTCTCCCGAATACTCATGTTTACTGGTATGGGAAAACTCAAGCTCGTCCTGGACGGAAGCTGGGTCATGTTACGGTTTTAGGAGAGAGCATCGCCGAAGCCAGCGCGATCGCGGATCAAGTTTCGGAAATTTGGTATCCCCATGACGACGAACGATAATCGCCCCCAAGTCCGCCGAGTCCTTATTCTTACCCTCATCCTCAATCTGTTGGTCATGGGACTCAAGTTCGTGGTGGGTTTTTTTACCGGTTCGTTAAGTATTCAAGCGGATGCCCTTCATAGCTTTACGGATAGTGCGAATAATGTTTTGGGCTTAGTGAGTAATCAGTTTGCGTCTCCTCAGCCCGATCGCGAACATCCTTACGGACACCAAAAATATGAAGCATTGGGGGCATTGGGCGTTGCTGCCTTTTTAGGTATCACTTGCTTTGAAATTCTCCAGCGCATCATCGAGCGTCTGATTGAAGGGGCTGCTGTCATTGAGTTGAGTAGTTGGGAACTATGGTTGTTAATTATTGTCTTAGGGATTAATATCTTTGTTGCCTTTTACGAACGTCGGATTGGACTCCAGTTAGATAGTCCGATTTTGGTAGCTGACTCTTACCACACGATGGGCGATATTTGGATTACTCTTGTTGTCATTTTGGGCTTGGTGGGAATGTGGCAAGCTCAAATCTGGGAGATCCCGCAATTGCAATGGTTAGATGTCATTCTTGCGTTTCCGGTTGCCCTTTTAGTCCTCAAGAGTGGCTGGAAAGTTTTACGAGAGAATTTACCGTGGTTAGTGGATGAAATTGCCATCCCTCCAGAAGTGATTTATCGGATTGTCATGCAAGTCCCAGGTGTCATTAATTGTCACAATATTGCGTCTCGAGGCGTGGTGGGGCGACAAGTGTTTATTGAAATGCACATGATTGTGGATAGTGATGATGTGGAAACGGCGCATGACATTACTGAAGCGGTAGAGCAAAAACTCGAAGAATATTTTAGCCCAGTGCGAATCCTAATTCATATTGAACCTCCTGAATATGAATCGAATCAAATTAGTTTCTCTGATGATTCTCACGAAACAAATCATTAGATTTTGTTCTAGGAAAAGGATACTGATCAAACTTTATCGGATCATCTTGAGTAGACAGGGGAGGCATCAGAGAAATTGAAAGCCGCAAAATGTCTTTAATTTCCTCTCCCTCTCCCTATCGATCATTATTGACTCACCGCTTCATTGGCAGCAGTGGTGGCAACGGGATAAGAAATTGCAGTGCGAACCGCCCGAAACATCCCAAATCGACATAAACCTGTCCCAAAAGCCAGTCGCATTAATAACAGGGTAGGAACTTCGCGTACCGATTTAATAAAACCATAAAGCCCAAATTTTAGGAATCCTTGAGGTCGGATCACCCCTTGCCAAATGGAATCAATCCAAGAAGGAAGCGTGGGTTCTGTCCAATCCTCAGTAATCACTTTCCCTTCTACCATTCCGGTTGCTTCCAATCGTTCTGCAAAGCCTTCAATGCTAGAAAAGGCAGGATGTGACCACTGATCCAACAGTTGTCGCATCACTGGTTTTTCCCAGAAATTCAAAGGTTGTTGCCGATCATCTCGCTGATTCCAATCGGCAACGACCAGACGCCCTCCTGGTTTTAAAACCCGCAGTAATTCTCGTGCAAAACTGTCTTTATCAGGAATGTGGGGTCCAGTTTCAATTGACCAGACAATATCAAAACTCGCATCAGGAAACGGTAGCGACATAGCATCGCCAATCATAAACTTGGCATCGACCCCATCAGGAGTGAGTTCTTGTGCGCGTCTGACCTGCTGGGGGCTAATGGTTACGGCAGTAACATCAAATCCATAATCTTTAGCGAGGATACGACTACTGCCGCCAATCCCACAACCAACATCTAACAGGGTTGTTCCTTTTGGATATTGATCAATGCCTCCCCAACGAACCATTTCATGAACAAAATCAGATTTCGCTTGCAAAAAGTCTTTTCGTTTTGGCGGAGAACCATAATGACCAAGGTGAATATGTTCGCCCCAGTAAAATTCTAAAATGCCATCTTCTGTCC
This sequence comes from uncultured Dactylococcopsis sp., assembly GCA_964493825.1. Lineage (GTDB taxonomy): Bacteria > Cyanobacteriota > Cyanobacteriia > Cyanobacteriales > Rubidibacteraceae > Halothece. The sequence goes on along the minus strand of CAZBPR010000118.1, from coordinate 361 downwards.
ACGTATCGTAAGAATTCGCTACTGAATCAGCAGATTGATACCGTCGAGCAGTGACTAGATAAATCATCAGTCCGACGATAACAAGGAATAACAAAATTCCCAGTGTTAAAAGCAATAGATTCATTCCACTCGCTTCCAAAATTATTGTTAACGGTATTGTTAATGATCTTAATAATTTAGCTGAGTGGTTGTCCTGCACTATTGATAAATTTGAGAGGGTTGGTTTTGGGCTGTGGCAATGACGCGATCGCGCCCAGAATGGGGCAATGCCCATTGATAATGACATTCTTTGGGATTCCCCCAGCAAAGATTCAAAATTAATTCTTCGCGCGTTGTTTCCACTTCTAACCATTCTGTTGCT
>CAZBPR010000117.1:0-9628 GCA_964493825.1 uncultured Dactylococcopsis sp. | reverse complement strand
CATTTTACCGATATTTAACTCTTAATAATACCCTATTTAGATGACGAACAGCTTAACTAAATCATCGACTCTTTTGAGATTTGCTTGAGTGCGTGCTGATTTTCTTGCACCGTAGTACAACTCACCGATGACAATTTCTATTTCAAGGGGTGACTGCGCTTGCAGTGAAAGTCAAAGCAACACGATTGCTAATTCATGAAAGGCAATGCTGCAGGTGAAGAATGATCGCGCTTCTTAGTTCTGTGATTACTGACTGAGTGAAAAAGGAGGATTGACGTTCCGGTTGAGCAGCTGTCGATAACCTTTGCTGCAACACTGAGATATCTTAACAGTCTTCTCTCACTCGATTGTTATGGGTAGTTTCTAGTTCTAATTTCATCTATCAAACTCATTTTCGTTAGCTCTTCATAACTATCTATTGAATGCAAAAATGCAACGTTTTTATTATTAGATTTGCCTATCAAATTCATAAGAACATCAGCATTATTCAATTGCCTTTCAGATAATGATTCAAAATCGCTGATTATGTTTTCTCTTGTGTGGGTATTTATGTACTTGGCAAATTTACCCATCAAACCAACGAAAATATCTGAAGCCTGAATAAATAAATCACCTCGTGAATCAACAAAGGAATAATTTTTTATCTCTTGATAGTTATCAATGATTTTGTGATTGGTAATAATTTCCCAAATAGTGACTTCATTATCAAAAATATGATTTGAATTCTTGAAACAATATATAGGTCTTAGATAAAATTGCGAGAAGTCCTCTATTAATAGATAATCTTCTTCATCCATTAGAAATGGAAGTGAGTTGTTTTTCTTTGCTTCTTTGAGTATTTGCCTGAGGGATTCCAATCCAAAATGGAATTCTTGAGTGTCAAGATATTTGTCAAATATTGAAGTTAGTGCTTCAATAAATTCTAAAACTGATTCCTTCTTAAGGTTGGGATAATGGAAACTATAAAATAATTCAATTACCAAGTCGATTTCAAGTTTTGCAAGTTTGTATAGGTCATTTTTTAGATAGTTCGAGAAATCTAGCCCTAACTGCATTGCTACTTCCGAATTTGCAATGGCAGAATCAACTATATCGGTAATAGACCAATAAAGGATATTTATACTTGAATAGTGAATGTATAAATTATTCTCTAATATAAAATTTAAAAAGATATTCAATTTTTCAGATTTTAGGCAATCGAGAAATTCACCCTTAGCAATATGCTTAAGCTTTACTTCTCTAAGATTCTTTTGCAGGTTAAGCTGACTAAATAAGGGCTTAATGTCAGATTGATCTCCTTCATAAACCAAACCGCCTAAAATAAAATTTGAATTAAAAGAAGAATTGAAGTCAATTTCCCTCACATAAAATTTTCTAATATTATTTGTTTCGTCGTAGTAGAAAGTAAAACGACTTTCAAAATCTGCTGTCGGTGCCAACCTTTTAGTCATTCTTCTAATATAGCTGATATCAAAATCGAAATTGACCATTTTTTATCTCTTTCCACTGCCTTTCCATATAACGCATAACTATTTATTATACTGAAACTCTCTGGATATCTACCCTGTATGAAGTGAATTTGAGAAATTTTCCGTATATTCGTCGATGATGTCCTCAGTTTTTCTGGATATCATATCAAATCATTACAATGTCAAGAAATTTTCGGGATATTATTACTTGAAAAACTTCCTAAAAAACTGCTCAAACAGGTTAGGGATATCATTCGTCTCAAACATTATTCCTATAAAACTGAGAAAAGCTACGTTAATTGGATAAAACACTACATTATATTTGAGAATAGATGGCAGCATAAAGACATTAGCAACACTAACGAATCTGACTCGTAATCGCCTCAATAATTCTCGTATTCGCTTTAGGAAAAGGAAACTCGGATAATTGGTCAGGTTTCACCCAGCGAATTTCGTCACACTCAATGGGTTGGGGGTCTCCTGACAAGTAACGACAATGGTGGACGTGCAACGTTACTCGGAAGTGGGTGTAGGCATGATTAATGGTAATCAGATGCTCTCCCACTTCGACGGTAATCCCTAATTCTTCTTTAATTTCCCGTTCAATACAAGCGGGAATTGTTTCTTGCTTTTCAATTTTACCGCCGGGGAACTCCCATAAGCCCCCCAGTAATCCTTCTTGCAAACGGCGATCAATTAAGATTTCTCCTTGCTGATTCCAGATCACAGCAACGCCAATTTGTTTATGAGGAAGAGGAGAGGAGGGAGTACGCATAGGGATTTCAGTTTGTAAGTTGTGTTGAAAGACTTGACAGGAATTACGCCACGGACAGAGTAAACAACTGGGTTGTTTTGGCGTACAAAGGGTTGCCCCTAAGTCCATTAGTGCTTGATTATAATCTCTGGGATGTTTTTGATCGAGTAATTGATCAGATAATTCCCATAATTGGTTAATTGCTTTTTTCGGTGGTGTGTCTAAGGCAATCAACCTGGCTAAGACTCGCTTGACATTGCCATCGAGAATGGATACAGGTTGATTAAAAGCAGCACTCAGAATCCCACCGGCTGTAGTGCGTCCAATTCCGGGTAAACTCAGTACATCAGCCAGTTGCTTGGGAAAAATACCGTTGTAGTCGTTAACGATGACTTGTGCTGCACGATGTAGGTTGCGGGCTCTGGCATAATAGCCTAACCCTTCCCACTGTTTGAGAACCGTTTGTAGTGAACTTTCAGCAAGGGTGGAGATATCAGGGAAGGTTTCTAGCCAACGGTCATAGTAGGGGATAACGGTTTTGACTTGGGTTTGCTGCAACATAATTTCTGAAACCCAAATCCGATAGGGATCTGTCGTCTGACGCCAAGGCAAGTCCCGACCTTGAGTTTGATACCATTCTCGCAGCGATCGCTGCAACGTTTTAACTTCCCTTTGCGTTAACATTCCCTGAGCACCAACAAAAAACAAAGCTCGTCGGGAACGAGCTTAGAATTAGGACGAGAACCGATTGCAGTTTTATTGAATTTCATCGGATTGATGAGAGGAAGAACCGTATTCAGAAGCTTGTAGCGATTGTTCAAAGTTCATCCGTTGTTCGGCATTGCGGAGGAAATAACCGCTCATCATCGCTGAAGCCAGTAATCGTCCTAAATGTTCCCGACTGGTGCTAATACTTACGTTAAAGTGATCCGAGGGTAGTCCACCCAATAGCCCAACAATATTCCGTTCCATGACCTGGAATACTTCTTGGGACTGGGGATGCGATAACTGTTCCACAACTTCTGGATTTAACGACTGTACATAGTGCCAGAGATGGTTGTTTCCTTCTGCCGCATTGTCAAAAAATTCAGAATTTTGATGCTGTTGGCTATGATTCATCATTATTGATTCTCCTTCTAAATGCTTGATTGGCTTAATCCCAATCAAGAAAGTGTATTATTAGCCTTTGTCATCTTCTACCCCCTACCTTAACAATTTCTTTGCCTTTTGCCGTCTGTGAAACCGTACCTGCTAGAGTCGGATTTTTCGACCCTTTACTAACAAGTTTGTCATGACGCCATACAAAACTGAATGGCATACTTGTTCATTTTTGATAAAAATGTAATTTTTATTACAACATAAATGCAAAGCGAAACATTAATTATTTTGACCTTAAAAAGGTAATCAGTATAAAACTGGTCACATTAATCACTCGGGCATCTATTTTTAGCCCTGACATAATGCAGGTGATCAATGACTGATAATTATTAGGACTTGTTTGAGGACAATCCTTAGCAGGACCTGATAGCGCGATCGCGACAGAAGAGGTGCTAGGAAAATTGGGTCTAGGGGCTTTCGGCGCAATTCGTTTCCGTCCTTTATTAAGCCCCATCCCTAATCTCAGTGAAACGGATTAGGGAGTTCTCGTTCACAATCGTTAAAAAGCCGATTGAATGCCCACAGTTAATTGCCAATCTGTTTCTAGTTGCGGTCCCTCTAAAGATTGATACACAGGAAGTTCAAATTCTGCTGCTAAACGACCTCCCGGCAAAAAGCTCTCGGGTAAATAGACATTCACGCCTAATCCTAAGTCTAAACGAGTTCCACCGCGTAAATCCGGGTCAGCAGTGGGAATAACATTCGGATTCAGTGCCGAATCAGCACCGTCATAATCTTCCCAAGTTTCACCATCTAAGCGTAGAGAAACGCTAACGGTTTCATTCAAGCGACGGGCAAGCCATCCCATGAGTTGATAACGATTCCCTACTGTGTAACCGCGATCATTTTCGCCTAAGCGCAAAACCGTGTTGGCTTGCCCTCCCCAAGACCAATGATCCGTTTGACCCAGATAAGTAATACCAGGACGTAAATCGACTGTTCCCGAACCAATTTGCATCGGATAAGGGAGAATGACATCCTCTCCAGCAGGCGTATCATCCCGTTCATCAATGGAACCCGTGGGAAGACTAAAGCCGAGGTTAAGGTGGACACTCTGACGATTTTGATTGAAGAGTTGATACAATCCTGACAATTTAATATCGCCAATGCCACTAGAGTTGGTGGTAAAATCGGTTCCCATGCGAGTCACATGGTCCATTTCTTTGATCACAAAGGGAACCATTGCCATCAGCGTGAGCTGATCAGTAGGCGCATACATCGCACCTAGCATATGCATTTGCATGGTCATGTCTTCTGGGGAAACCATGAAATCTTCCAGTACTTCATCGGTACTTAGGTCATCAGTTCCATCGCGATTGCCATCCATAGACATAAACATATAGCGATAAGACACCATCCACTCTCCTTGACCATGAACATGATCCCCCATGACGCCAATGGGAGCGTGTCCATCAGGGCGTCCCGATGTCCATTGACCCGGTGCAGTTGTTTTGTCATCACTATGAGCAAGAATAATCGCCGTGGGTTGAAACGGGATAGCGTCCATCTCATTGTCATTAAGGGTTGAATTGGTTTCAGCAAGAGGAAGCGAGATAAATTGGATAGCGGCAGAAGAGGACTGCAACTGTAGGGGAGGGGAGGTCTGAATCCTTTCTAAGTGATAACTATTATTAGTAGGGAGAGTAATGGTAATCGGTTCATCAAGTTCAGTTCCTCTAATTGCGGTTAGAGGCTGCGTTTGTGAAAAAACAGGTAAAGGAAGGAGTAAGGAAAAGCCTGCACTCAGTAAACACCAATTGAGCTTTATCATCTGAATTTTAAGGAAAATTAAAGTCGTAATTGAATCCAGTGCAGAATAAAAAATTTCTCAACTAGAGTCAAAAGACAACTTGTCGAATAACTTAAGTATTTGCCCTTGACCCGGGTCAGAAGATGAGGTTGTTTTTTCAATGATCAACCCGACTGAGTTCTTAAAAGATTCATCCTTGGCTGAACAGGATTTAACCATCGCGCTGCTTTTCCGTCCACCTTTCTTGTCAAAAACGCCAGGCAAGCAGCTTTAAAAAGCGATTTCTTGCCAAATGAGTACCAATTACGCTATAAATAATATCAGTGACTTCTCTGCACTTGTCCCCTCTGCGAGAGCGAACGAATAACAAGAAGAGAAGTTCTGCCGTAGCATTTGCAAAATTTATCGTAAGCGAATTGAATTTATGACTAAGCAAGTAGCTCACCCAATGGTGAAGTTGCAACGTCAAGTGCAGTCACTGATTGATTCCAAACTGCTTAAACCGACTGACAGCATCTGGAAAATTGCACTCCTCTATGGAAATGAATGGTCTTACTGGAAAAATGAACTCCTAGAGTTTGGCTTTTCTATGCAAGACCCCGTTCAAGAACTCATTGCAGTTGATGAATGGGATGACGAATCCGATCACTAAGATGATGTTTCATCTGTTCAACCTCACTGATAGTTGTTTGAACTAAGCTCGCAAACCCTTGAATTCTTCTCGTTTTCATCCTGACACGATTGAGAGTATTCGTGAACAAGCTGACATTGTTGATGTCATCTCCGACTACGTCGTGTTACGAAAGCGAGGCAAAGACTATCAAGGGTTATGCCCCTTCCATGAGGAAAAAACCCCCAGTTTTACCGTTAGCCCCAGTAAACAACTCTATTACTGCTTTGGCTGCGGTGCTGGGGGTAATATTTTTAAGTTTTTGATGGAGTTGGGACAACAGTCTTTCGCTGAAGTGGTACTAGAGTTAGCCCAACGCTATCAAGTGAGTGTGAAAACCCTTGAACCGGAACGGCAAGAGGAACTGCAGCGAGAACTCTCAGTTCGGGAACAACTGTATGAAATCTTAGCGATTGCAGGGAACTTCTATCAGCACGTTTTGTATCAGCCAGAGGGAGAAGTTGCCCTTGCGTATTTAAAATCAGAACGCCAATTGCAAGGGGAAACTTTGCAAAGTTGGGGCTTAGGATATGCCCCTTCGGGTTGGGAAACGCTCTATCGGTATTTAGTGGAACAAAAACGCTATCCGGTGGGATTAGTGGAACAAGCGGGGTTAATCCAACAACGCAAGTCAGGAAAAGGCTATTATGATCGGTTTCGCGATCGCGCAATAATTCCCATTCGGGATGCCCAAGGACGCACCATTGGTTTTGGCAGTCGCACCCTGAGCGATGATGAACCGAAATATCTCAATTCTCCAGAAACGCCATTATTCGACAAAAGTCAGACTCTGTTTGCCCTGGATCAAGCCCGAGATGCCATCCGCAAAGAAGACCAAGCGATTATTGTGGAGGGCTATTTTGACGCGATCGCGCTGCATGAAGCAGGGATTAAGCCAGTCGTTGCTTCTTTAGGAACTGCCCTCAGTAACGACCATATTCGTCAGTTGTTACGCTACACCGACTCCAAACGGATTATCTTTAATTTTGATGCGGACAAAGCAGGAACAACGGCGACAGAACGAGCCATTCAGGAAATTGAACCTTTAGTTTATTCGGGACAAGTCCAACTGCGGATCTTGAACCTTCCCGGTGGCAAAGATGCCGATGAGTTTCTCAAAAGTAGTGATGATGCTGCCCAACAGTATCGTCAACAATTAGAAACGGCACCCTTTTGGTTAGATTGGCAAATTCAGCTCCTACTACAAGATCAAGATCTCAACCAACCCGATCAAGTTCAACAGGTGACAGAAGCCATGGTCAAACTGTTGAACCGTCTTCAAGATGTAACGCTGCGCACTCATTATTTGCGCCATTGCGCTGAACGCTTAAGTCAAGGCGATTCGCAACTCACGCCACTTTATACAGAAACCCTGCGCAATGCACTGAAAAAGCCCCAAGGCCGGAAAAAACAGCCCAAAACCCCTTCATCAGTTTCCAAAAAAGTCCTGTCCTTTCCGAGTGAGAGTCAACTCCTTGCCCAAGCCGAAGCCTTACTGCTACGCGTGTATCTCCATTGCCCGGGGTATCGAGAAAGAATTGCGGTTACCTTAGAAGAAAAAGAGTTGTTATTTAGTTTGTCCCCTCATCGCTGGTTATGGCAGCAAATTTTAAGTTTAGAGGAAACCTATGACTTTAGCGGGGATCATCAGGGAAAAAATCTCTTGTTGCTGCAGTTAGAAAATGAAGTGAGTCAATTGCCTGAGTCTGAGAGGCAGTTGAGGAGTATTATTCAGTTACAAGAAACCACCAGCACCGATCTCCAACGTCCGGGATTGGTTTTGCGAGCCGCGATCGCGACGTTAGAACAAACCGCTTGTGAGAAACAAAAACGTTACTGTTTGCAACAGTGGCAGCAACTGGATCCTGATCGCGATGAACCGACCATTCGCTACTACATGGAACAATTTTATGAAGCACAACGACAGTTAGAACTGCTAAAACAGCAACGCCAGTTTTCCATCAATGAGATTATTAATCCGGTGATGGACAATTAAGAAAAAAGAAAACAAATCCTCAGTCATCATTTTTGAAACCTATGCTGCGTTTAAGTTGGATTCCTTTGTTTTGTCTCTTATTAATCAGTTGTGCTGCTACTGATACTTCTGTTGCGGATTCTCAATCTGCCTCCTCTGAATCACTAGCGCAAAAACTTCCGATTACCGCAGCAGTAGAAATTGGCGGGGAAACGATTCAGTTAGAAGTAGCGCAGACTCCCCAACAGCAAGCCATCGGATTAATGTATCGCGAAGCCCTCCCTCCCAATCGGGGAATGCTCTTTCCGATGGATCCGCCACGGGTGCCTCGATTTTGGATGAAAAATGTTGAGATTAATCTTGATATGATTTTTGTCCGTGAGGGAAAAGTTGCCGCGATCGCGCACCAGGTTCCGCCTTGTGAAGCAGATCCTTGCACCACTTACAGTCCTAATGTTCTCATCGATCAAGTCATTGAATTGCAAGGGGGACGGGCGAAAGAACTGGGCTTAGAAATTGGCGATTCGATATCGATCGAAGAAAAGTAAACTTAAGATTCTCGTAAAACGTAGCCGACCCCACGAACGGTTTGAATGAGGCGTTTATATCCTCCCTGTTCAATTTTGAGACGTAAGTAGCGAATATAAACTTCGATGACATTCGATTCTCCCCCATGATTATCTTCCCAAACATTTTCTAAAATTTGTTCTCGGGTGAGAACTTCCCCAGGATGAGACATTAAATATTTAAGGAGTTCAAATTCTTTCACCGTTAACTCAATTTTGCGTCCGTTGCGGTTGGCACAACGATGGGATAAATCGAGCACTAAATCGCTAAACTGAAGCTGTTCGGGAACAGTAGTTGCCGGTTGGAGGTAGAGTTGAACCAGTTGTAGAAAGGGGTCAGTTTGATAAGGCAGTAGGGTATAGTCGTCCGCCCCCGCTTCTAAACACGCTACCCGATCGGGCAACGTATCTTGACTCATAAACAACAAAATTAGCACCGGATTATTATGTCCTCGTAGCTGACGACATAAGGTCAATCCCGCTTCGCCTAATCGGGCTTGATCAATCACGACTAACGCTGGCTGCAGTTCTTGAAACTGAGGTTTAGCTTGGTCAGGATGGTTGGCAACCGTAACGGTATAACCGGCATTGGTTAAATCTAAACTGACCGTTTGCGCCAACTGTTGGTCATTCTCAATGAGTAACACTGACGGTTGAGGCATAGTCATCGGATGTTGTCTCCATTAGAGATTAACTCCTACGGTAGCTCGACTGAGGTAGGTTTGGCGATATGGGGTAAACCCCAACCGAGTTTTTCCCGAAGAACGCGGAAGAATTCCGGGCGTTGGAGACGGATAAAGTAAGCGGAGTAGCGCGATCGCGCAAGGTGAACTACATCTTTCGGTTGTACATAACAACCGCCATTGCCATCCACAACCATCACTAATTGATGCTCTTCACTGGCAGAGTGAATAATAATCGGTTCGCGATCCGAGAAAACCAATGCCCGAGAAGCGAGAGAATGGGGGCAAATCGGAACCAACTGCAAAACGGGTACGTCTGGGGTGACAACAGGTCCCCCTGAGCTCAGCGAGTAAGCAGTGGAACCGGTCGGTGTGGAAACGATAATGCCATCAGCGGCAATATCGACTGGTGCGTGATGACCCACCACCACTTCAAAATGACACAGACTGGTCATGGGTTCTCGATGGAGGACCATTTCGTTTAAACAAAGGGCTTCCCACTGTAACCGTTCGCCCCGCATCACCTGAACAGTGAGCATGGAACGTTCTTCGATGGTGTAGTTTCCCGCTAAAACTTCTTCTCCTGCGAATTTTTTTACGCCT
>CAZBPR010000116.1:375-9677 GCA_964493825.1 uncultured Dactylococcopsis sp. | reverse complement strand
CCGGTTCTGGGTCAGGTTGCAACGGTGAACCATGGAATTGCCAAAGCTGTTCTACAATTGCTTGAGCAGATAAATCAGCGTCTGTTGGCAATAAGCTACTGCCCACTTGTGCCGCCACTGCTAAATCCACCTGATACACTTCTCCACTAATAGCAGGTCCCAGGGCAACCCTTAAATCAGAAAGTTGGCTATTGCTTTCTAAAAAGCGCGCGATCGCGATCGGTAAAATGGATAATGCTGTTCCTCGCCATCCCGCATGAACGGCAGCTACGTTTTGCCGTTTCACATCTGCAATTAAAGCGGGGGTGCAATCAGCACTGGCAACCCAAAGCGCTTGTTTTTTCTCATCACTGGATAAACCATCGGCTGCAACAACTTTGTCCGCTTCTCGCGCGATTTCTGAGGGCGTCACGACTCGTTTTCCATGCACCTGTTTCGTGCGATACACCGTTGTATCCGGGGCAATAACTTGCGTTAATGCGTCTAGAGAGTAATCAACAAAATGGCGTGTAAAAAAGCCATGAGAAAATCCTTCTAACAACCGACACTGCAAATAGCTTAACCCCTTGGTTTGTCGCCATTGCCAGGTCCCCTGTTCAGTAGAAGAAATTGAGGAAAAAACCACAGTTATCTTAAATCCTTACGAAATCTAGAGGTCACTTCACCAATTATGAATTATGAACGATGAATTCTGCATTGTTCCCTGTGTTTGGTACAATCAGTATGCCGTTGCTACCTTAGTAAGGCATTAAGGAATCATCCTCCTCTATTCTTTCCCCATGGGATTTGCACAACTCGCGATTACCGATCTCGCAAGGGAGTATCATCTTTCTGTCGAAGAGATATTTCGTTATTGCGATCAACTCGGAATCACTTATAAAAACCAAGACACCTGTCTCGCGTTGGAAGATGCAAAAGCAGTGATCCAACATATTTTGTCTCAAAATTGCCAGTCCTCTGGTATCAGCGGAGACAAAAATTTAACTGAGTACCCAAACTAGAAGACAATATAAAAGAATCAAAAAGCGTTCTGAGGAGAACCATTCATGTTGCGAAAACTCATTTTAATCACAGTGGCAACTGTGTTTTTTGCTTGTCAACTGCTCGTCGATCCTGTCTCTGCTTTAGAACTCGATAAAGAAAGTCGCACGGTTAAATATAACGACCAAGGCGATGAAGTTGTTATCAGTATCAAAGAAGCAGAAAGAGGAAAACGTCTGTTTAATGATGTTTGTGCTCAATGTCATTTAGGCGGCGTCACTAAAACGAATCCGAATGTTGGCTTGAGTTTAGAAGCATTAGAGGGTGCCGAACCCGCACGGGATAATATTGCCGGATTGATTGATTATATGAAAAACCCCACGACCTATGATGGGGAAATAGAGATTGAAGAAATTCATCCTAACACCACTCGTTCTGACATTTATCCCGAAATGAGAAACTTAACCGAAGACGATTTAGAAGCGATTGCGGCACATATTCTCATTCAACCTAACGTTCGAGGAAGACAATGGGGCGGCGGTAAAGTTTACAACTAACGCTTAACTGACGACCTCAAGTCCTTCTCGGAATCCCTCCTCATGCTATTGGGGAGGGATTGTTAATGATTTGCGGGTGAGGTATCAGAAAGAACGAATGACCAATGACCAATGACAATCCTACAATAGAAGTCGTAGCCCAACTGGACACTTATGGTAGCGAAACGACCGAATGCAACTCCCAACTGGCGGTGGCTGATTCCTCCTCTGGTCGCCCTCATCCTAATTTTGTTATTTTCAGGAACCTTAGTGCATTTAACGACAGAATTGTGGTGGTTTAGCGCGGTTGGGTTTAGAAACGTTTTCTGGACACTGCTGACGTGGCGAGGGATTACTTGGGTCGGCAGTTTTCTTATTTTTGCCCTCTTTTTATGGTTAAACTATTGGTTTGCCATGCGCGTGACTCGCTATTCCACAATTCGCATCTTAGAAGGCAGTGATTTATCCTTTTATGCTGATCGCGCCCCCAAATATATTGCACCGATCATTATCTTTTTTATGTCCCTATCCGCTGCTGGGGCTAGTGTTACGGCTTGGGATACGCTACTGAAATTCCTCAATGCCAGTGAATTTAACAGCACGGATCCGATCTATGAACGGGATATTGGCTTTTATTTATTTCAGCTTCCGTTTTACGAAGGGCTACAGGATTGGTTATTTGCGCTATTTTTAACCGGGTTACTCGTTGCCGTTGCTATTTATGTCTTGAAAGGAACCATTAATCTCAATCGGGGGTGGCAATATCTCATTTATGGCGAAGCCAAAGCCCATATTGGTCTATTACTAGCAGGATTAGCGTTTTTAATGGCTTTCCAGTTTTGGCTACAACGTTACGATTTACTCTACTCCGGCGAAGGAGTCGTTTCGGGGGCTGGATTTACCGATACTCATGCCCGTCTGACTGCCTTAACCGGCATGGGATTTATGGCGTTAGCCCTAGCCGTTGTTTTCATTGCTTCAGCAGGGCAGAATAGCCTGACCTTACCCTTAACTGGGATTGGTTTGTATCTGGTGATTTATATCGTTTTGTATCAGGTTTATCCGGGTTTTCAACAACGATTTATCGTTGAACCGAACGAACTGGCAAAAGAAAGACCCTACATTGAAAATAATATTGCCCTCACCCGAGATGCTTATCATCTCAGTAGTGTGGAACGCGATAACTACCCGGCCCAAGGAATGCTCGATCGCGCTGCCGTTGAAAATAACCAAGGGACCATCCGCAACATCCGCCTTTGGGATTATCGCCCTCTCCTCACCACTTATGGGCAACTGCAAGAAATTCGTCCTTACTATAACTTCCGCGATGTGGACATTGATCGCTACACCATCAATGATACTTATCGCCAAGTGATGTTGTCGCCACGAGAATTATCCGGTGCCCCGCAAGATCGCTGGGTCAGCCAACGTCTCAAATATACTCATGGTTATGGCTTAGTGATGAGTCCCGTGAATCAAGTCAGCTCGCAAGGCTTACCAGAATTATTGATTAAAGATATTCCGCCGGTTTCTAGCGTTGATTTAGAAGTGGAACAACCGCGCATTTATTACGGTGAAGAAACCAATAACTATATTTTTACCGGCATGGTAGAAGATGAGTTTGATTATCCCTTGGGAGAAAACAATGCCAGCAACCGTTACGATGGCATCGGGGGCGTCGAAATTGGTTCCTTTTGGCATCGCTTACTCTATGCTTATGATTTAGGTAGTTTCAAAATTCTCATTTCTACTCAGTTTCAACCCGAATCCCGCATTCATTATTATCGGAATATTCGCGAACGCATTCATCATGTCGCCCCATTTTTGCGCCTAGACGCCGATCCGTATATGACCTTGATTGATGGTCGGATGAAATGGATTGTTGAAGGCTACACGGTTAGCGATTATTATCCTTATTCTGAACCGGTTTCTGCAATTAATAATGCCGGTGCAATTTTACAACGGGGACAAAGTACCCAACTCCTTGCCGGTGGCTTTAATTATGTTCGGAACTCGGTTAAAGTGATTGTTGATGCTTATGATGGGACGTTACAGCTTGTCGTTACTGATGAATCGGATCCGCTGATTCAAACCTATCAAAAAATCTTTCCGAATTTATTTACTTCAATGAGTGAGGTTTCCCCGGCAGTGAAGTCTCATTTCCGCTACCCTTTAGATTTATTCAAAATTCAGACGCAAATGTATTTGGCTTATCACATGAGTAATCCGGAAGTGTTTTATAACCAGGAAGACTTATGGCGATTTGCCACAGAAACTTATGAAGGCAATCAGCAATTAGTCGAACCCTATTACACAATTATGCGCTTACCCGATGCGGAAGAAACAGAATTTGTGCTGATTTTACCTTTTACGCCGATTAATAAGGACAATATGATTGCTTGGATGGCAGCGCGATCTGATCGGGAAAATTATGGCAAATTATTGTTATATGAATTTCCGAAACAAGAACTCATTTATGGCCCCAGTCAAATTGAAGCCCGCATTGATCAAACCCCGGAGATTTCGCAACAGCTAAGCCTTTGGGACCAACAAGGTTCAAGAGTGATTCGTGGCAACTTACTAGTGATTCCCATTGAACAATCTATTCTTTATGTGGAACCCATTTATTTACGGGCGGAACAAGGAGAATTACCGCAACTTAAGCGAGTTGTGGTTGCCCATGGGGATAACTTAGTGATGCGACCGACTTTACAATCAGCTATCTCAGCTATTTTTGGAGAAGAAACAGTTCCGCCGCCACCGGCACAAGAGCAACCCACTGCCCAAACCGCAACCCCGGATAATTTAACCCAACGCGCGATCAATGTTTATCGAGACGCCCAACAAGCTGCCCAAGCGGGAAATTGGGGAGAATATGGCGATAAAATCAAAGAATTAGAGGGCATTTTAGAGCAACTGCATCAGCAGGAGTAACGTTATGGTTAGCCAACCAGTTGAACAAAAAAAATATACCTGCCAAGAGTATCTTGATTTTGAAGTTAACTCTCCGGAACGTCACGAATATCTTGATGGTGAAATTAGATCCATGGTAGGTGGCACCCCGAATCATAACCGAATTATTGGTAATACTTACTTTGCTTTTAAGTTGGCACTCCAAGGAAGCAAGTATGATATTTTCTTTAGCAGTGGGTAAAATAACGATTCCCCTTGCTAATATTTATGATCAAGTAACCTTCGAGTGAGTAATTTATTGCTAAATTCTTGGGAAAAATGGTGTAAAAGTGCAGTTTTTAATTGGCTTGCCGTTATTGCACTTTTATATTTTCTTTTAGTTGCAGTTCGTGTCATTAGCACTGGCTTTCAAATTGCCCTTGGAGAAGAAGCAGAAGCCTTATTTACATTCGCTACGAATCCTTTTCTCGGACTAATTATTGGTATTTTAGCTACAGCTTTAATTCAATCCTCAAGTACAGTTAGTTCAATTGTAGTGGGTTTAGTTGCAGGGGGGTTACCAGTTGCCACAGCAGTTCCCATCATTATGGGGGCAAATGTCGGTACAACAATCACGAATACAATTGTTAGTTTAGGTCATGTCAAAATATCTGATGAATTTAAACGAGCATTTGCTGCGGCAACCATTCATGATTGTTTTAATTTATGTTGTTTATTCTTATTTTTCCCTTTAGAAATAACGTTTCATGGCTTAGAAAATGGTGCCAAATATCTGGCTAATTTTTTAATTAATCCTGAGCAAAGTTGGAATTTATTTTCTTTTAATATTTTAGATTTTTTCATTCAACCGTTGCTGAATCAATTGCTTATAGCGAGTCATACGTTACCCCCAAGACTAAATGGAATTACCTTAGCCCTTTTGGGGGCAATTTTAATTTTTGCAAGTATTTTTTATTTGAGTAAAGTCTTAAGATTCTTGTTGGTAGGAAAAGCAAGAAAGGTTTTACATCAGGCAATAGGAAGTAATCCAATCGTGAGTATCTTAGCTGGAACCGGGATTACTTGTTTAATCCAATCCTCTTCTGCAACCACTAGTCTGATGATTCCCCTTGCGGGTAATGGTGTCTTCACTTTAGAACAAATTTATCCGTTTACTTTAGGTGCCAATATTGGGACTTGTTTAACCGCTCTTCTGGCAGCAACCGCTTTCACCGGCGATGCTGCTTTCCCCGGCTTAGAAATTGCTCTCGTACATTTACTGTATAATTCTCTAGGTGTTGTTATTATTTATTCCTTACCGATTGTGCGAAAAATTCCAATAAGGGGGGCGCGTTTTTTGGCAGAAGTAGCAGTTCGATATAAGTTCGCTGCTTTGGGCTATATTTTAGCTATTTTTCTGCTTTTACCCGCACTATGTTTAGGGATTACCACTCGTTTTTAATTAACAAAATAGAAGATTGAGTCTGATTTTAATATCGCTTCTAAATCTTCTCTGGCTCTATCCTAATTATGATGAAGTAATGCTCATTTCTTCTGTTAAAGATTCTCTTAAGCTTCCTAGCCAGTTAATTAGATGATCGAGTTGTTGCTGGGTTTTCAAAACACCTAATCCGCGCACCGTGACTTTCCCTTTGCTGTAAACAAAACGCGACGCAATCTGTTTGGGAAGATGTTCTTGTAAGCGTTTCCAAGCGGGTTCTTCCATGGGTGTTTCTAAAGCAATGTGCTGTTGTCCTTCTGGTTTAATGCGAGAAAAGCCAAGGGATTTGGTGATTTGTTTTAATTCCATGACCTGTAATAATTGTTGAACCGGAGAAGGTAATTCGCCATAACGATCGCGCCAATCTTGTCTGATTTGATCCAATTCTTTCTTGCTACTCGCCATTGTTACTGTGCGATAAGCATCCATTTTTTGATCCATATCGGTGATGTAATTATTGGGAACAAATGCCGTTAGTTTCAGATCAATTTGGGTGTCATCCACTTGCGGAATATCTTGTCCTTGGACTTCCTGAATCGCTTCTTGTAACATACTCATATACAAATCGAAGCCTACTGCATTCATTTGTCCCGACTGTTTCGCACCGAGTAACTCGCCAACGCCACGAATCTCTAAATCGCGCATCGCCAGTTGATATCCCGAACCGAGTTGGGTAAACTCTTGCAACGCCCGCAGTCGTTTTTTTGCGGTATCGCTGAGACTACTTTGCTTGGGATAGAGTAACCATGCATGGGCTTGAATCCCCGACCGTCCGACACGCCCTCGCAGTTGATACAGTTGGGATAAGCCAAATTTTTGCGAATCTTCCACAACAATCGTATTTACCCGAGGAATATCTAAGCCAGACTCAATAATGGTCGTACAAACCAGGATATCCGCATCCCCATTATTGAACGTTAGCATCGTGGATTCTAATTCTGCTTCTTCCATTTGTCCATGCGCGATCGCGATCCGTGCGCCAGGAACCATTTCTCGCAGTTTTCCGGCTGTTTCTTCAATCCCTTCTACTCGCGGAACCACATAAAAGACTTGTCCACCGCGATCGAGTTCATTGCGAATTGCAGTGCGAATCGCTTCTCCATCATACGGAGATAAATGGGTTTTAATCGGACGACGGGAGGGCGGTGGCGTAGTAATCAGACTCATTTCCCGAATCCCAGAGAGAGACATATATAAGGTTCTTGGAATCGGGGTTGCAGTTAGAGTGAGAACATCCACCTCTGTTTTCATGGATTTAATTTTCTCTTTCTGGTTCACCCCAAACCGTTGTTCTTCATCCACCACCAGCATCCCGAGGTCTTTATATTTGACACTCTTATTGAGAAGTTGATGGGTTCCGACGACCACATCTAATTCTCCAGTGGAGAGACGTTTTAAGATATCTTTCCGTTCGTTAGCGGTACGGAAACGATTGAGTAACCCAATATTGATTGGATAAGGCGCAAACCGTTCTTTGAGGGTGTGATAATGCTGTTGGGTAAGAATGGTGGTGGGTGCGAGAAACGCCACTTGTTTCCCTGACATCAAAATTTTGAAAATCGCCCGAATCGCCACTTCTGTTTTCCCAAAACCCACATCCCCACACACTAAACGATCCATCGGTAACTCACTTTCTAAATCTCGTTTGACATCTTGAACCGCTTTTAACTGGTCGGGTGTCGCTTGATAAGGGAAGGAATCTTCTAATTCTTCTTGCCAAGGCGTATCCTCAGGATAGGAATAGCCGGAAAGCTGCGATCGTTTGGCATATAAATCGAGTAAGTCAATGGCAACTTTTTTAACCGCTTTCTCGACTTTATTCTTCGTATTTTGCCAGGCTTTCCCTGACATTTTATTTAGTTGCGGTTTCCCTTCTCCCAAATGGCGGTAACGAGAGAGGGATTCTAAACTATCGGCGGGAACTCTTAATAAGCCATCTGCATACTCGACGACTAAGTATTCTCGGGTTTCCCAACTTTCTAGCTTTAGAAACTTGCCAACGCCATGCTGACGATGAACCACATAATCCCCTGGACGCAGTTTATTCAGATCAACTTGCTTTGATGCTGCGCGTCGGCGTTTACGAATATAACTGGGAGTGGTTAAAACGTGCTGTCCGAAAAATTCGCGATCCGTCACCACTGCAATGCGAAATGTTGGGAGAATAAAGCCTTCTAATTCCCCTAACCCGGAATATTTGACTGCAACCGCTGTCTTTTCTCGCTGTAACTTTTCAATGGCAGGATAATCGCGCGGGTTGGGAACAAATTGCGCGGGACAATCGTGTTCTTGGAGTAAGGAAACCGATCGCGAGGGTTGGGCAGAAATAATCCAAGTGTCATAATTGTCTAGGGTCATCCCACTGTAAATTTCTCGCTTTCCTCTGATGATTTCCGCTAATTTGGCAAATTGGTGTGGAGTAACGGGAAGGGGACGACTGGCGAGATTGACTCCTGAGTCATTTTCTTCGGTAATTTCAGACAAATGAAGCTGATAGAACAGTTCTGCATCTTCTAAACAGGTTGGCAAGTCCGCATGAAGGCGAGGAAGGTCAGGATTACTTTCTTGATATTGGTCTTCGGTATGTTCTAACCAGCGATCGCTGTGGGCTTGACATTGTTCTGGTTCATCCACCACAACGAGAGTATTCTCGGGAAGATAGTCCAGTAAGGAAGCCGGTTCAGGATACGCTAACCCTAAGAACCGCTGCATCCCATCGGGATAATTTTCTTCTTCCAAGGCGGACTGTTCTTCTGGAGAAAGATAAGAATACAGACGATCTAAGTTTCCTTGTTCGGTAATACCTTTGGCAATGAGAGGAGAAAAGCTAGTCGGAGTTAAGGTCAGGCTTTCAATTTGATCTAACGACCGTTGACTCACCGGATCAAACTCGCGCAGTTGTTCCAGTTCATCGCCAAACCACTCTAAGCGAATGGGAAGTTCAGACGCAACGGGAAAGATATCCACTAAATCCCCTCTTCTTGTCCATTGTCCTTCCGTTTCGACTAAAGAAACTCGTTCATAGCCTAATTCGGTGAGGCGATGATCAATGGTTTTGCTAGCGAGAGACATTCCCTTCTCAAAAGAAAGACAAATCTGTTCAAATTCCTTTTGTGGCGGAAGATGGGGTTGTAAGGCTTTTTCCGTCGCGACAATTGCCGTGGGTTTCTCCGGTTGTTGTTGAAGCGTTAATAACACTTGGATTTGTCCCCAAATCATCTCCGATTCCGGGTTAAACGGTTCGTAAGGCGTGGCTTCAGAAGTGGGATAAAACTGCACGGTTTCCCAGCCCATACTTTGCAGTTGCGTTGCCCAGCGTCCCGCTTCTTCTAAGGTGGCACAAATAACGAATAAATGGGAGGTTTCTGCTTTGTTAAGCGACTGTTGCGCAA
>CAZBPR010000116.1:0-365 GCA_964493825.1 uncultured Dactylococcopsis sp. | reverse complement strand
GAAGCCATTAATCCCTTCGGCAAGCGAGGGATTCCGGTCAGTTTTAAGCTGTGATTATTGACAAGATTTTGACGAAGTTCTTGAGTTAAGCGCGATCGCGCTAATGTCCGAATAACTGAAGCAAATGCCATGAACTAAATGGGATGAAGGCAATAATTCGTTTTTATTTTAAGGGAAAAGTTTCCTGTGTTTACGGAGGAAATTTCTGCTGTGAACAGCTTAGCGCAATTCTTCTTTTACGCTTCTCCTGTGAATTCTGAAAAATATGATCAAATAAATGAAGTTTTGTAACGCTTTTCAGAAATAATTAGAGAAAGCGCGATCAGGGTCATTTTCTGCCCTGATCTAGGGGATCATTACCCGAC
>CAZBPR010000115.1:0-9717 GCA_964493825.1 uncultured Dactylococcopsis sp. | reverse complement strand
GGACCGAAAGGACGTAACGTGGTTCTCGAGAAGAAATTTGGCGCACCCCAAATTATCAACGACGGTGTAACGATTGCCAAAGAAATCGAACTGGAAGACCATGTTGAAAATACGGGTGTCTCCTTAATTCGCCAAGCGGCATCCAAAACCAATGATGCTGCCGGTGACGGAACAACCACCTCAATCATCCTTGCCCATGCTTTAGTCAAAGAGGGGTTAAGAAACGTTGCTGCTGGTGCCAACGCGATTTCCCTCAAACGCGGTATTGATAAAGCCGTAGCCTTCTTAGTGGAAAAAATTAAAGAACACGCCACTGATATCAGTGATCCGAAGGCGATCGCGCAAGTAGGAACCATCTCGGCTGGTAACGACCCAGAAGTCGGTGAGATGATTGCCCAAGCGATGGAAAAAGTGGGCAAAGAAGGGGTCATCTCCCTCGAAGAAGGGAAATCCATGACCACCGAATTGGAAATCACAGAAGGGATGCGCTTTGATAAAGGCTATATCTCTCCTTATTTCGCCACTGATACTGAGCGGATGGAAGCCGTTTTAGACGATCCTTATATCCTGCTCACGGATAAGAAAATTACCGTTGTTCAAGACATTGTTCCTGTTTTAGAACAAGTCTCTCGTTCCGGTAAGCCCTTACTGATCATCGCTGAAGATATCGAAAAAGAAGCGCTTGCCACATTGGTTGTCAACCGTCTCCGAGGCGTCTTAAACGTTGCTGCGGTGAAAGCTCCCGGATTCGGCGATCGCCGTAAGCAAATGTTAGAAGACATTGCCGTCTTAACTGGTGGTCGAGTCATCACTGAAGATGCAGGCTTGAAACTGGAAAACACCACCCAGGATATGCTGGGAACGGCGCGTCGGATCACGATTACCAAAGACAACACCACGGTTGTGGCTGAAGGGAACGAAGAAGCGGTTAAAACCCGTTGTGAGCAGATTCGTCGTCAAATTGAAGAAACTGAATCCAGCTACGACAAGGAGAAATTACAAGAGCGTCTCGGTAAACTCTCTGGCGGTGTCGCTGTGATCAAAGTGGGAGCAGCTACTGAAACCGAAATGAAAGATCGTAAGCTGCGCTTAGAAGATGCGATTAACGCTACTAAAGCAGCGGTCGAAGAAGGAATTGTTCCCGGTGGCGGTACCACTTTAGCCCACCTTGCCCCAGACTTAGAAAAATGGGCAAAAGAAAATCTAACGGGTGAAGCTCTCACCGGTGCCATGATTGTCATGCGCACCTTAACGGCTCCGCTCAAACGCATTGCGGAAAATGCCGGAGCTAATGGTGCAGTGATTGCTGAACGGGTCAAAGAAAAAGACTTTAATGTCGGCTACAACGCTGCTGATGACACTTTCACTGATATGTTAGAAGCAGGAATTGTGGACCCCGCAAAAGTGACTCGTTCTGCTCTGCAAAACGCGGCCTCAATCGCATCGATGGTTCTCACCACTGAGTGTATTGTTGCTGATAAACCTGAGAAAGAAAAAGCCGGTGCTGGCGCTGGTGCTGATGATTTTGATTACTAAAATCTAACACCAATCATTGATTAAGAGTAGGGTGGAGCATGGCTCTGCCCTTTTTTTTATGCACTGCTACTCTTCTGCAAAAACAACAACTTGATTGCCTCCTTGCTCTTTTGCATCAGAGAGCGCTTGATCCGCCTGTTGAATCAGAATTGTCGAATCAAATTCCAAACTAGGCATCATACTGGCTACGCCACAACTAACACTGAGGACATTTCTGTTCGATGCGTCCTGCTCATTGAAATGAGAAGTTGCCAGTTGGGCTCTGATCGATTCAGCAACTGCCAAAGCTTCCTCTGGTTCAACATTTGGCAAAATTACCGCAAATTCTTCCCCGCTTAAACGAGCCACCTGATCCGTTGGGCGTTGAGCAATGGATTGCAAGAGCTGGGCGACTGCCTGTAAACATTGGTCACCAGCTAAGTAACCGTAAGTATCTTTGTATTGTTTGAAAGCATCGAGATCGCACAAAATTAAACTCAAATATTGCTGCTGAGGCTGCAGATCATGCCACTGTTGATTGAAATAATCGTCAAAAGCTCTCCGGTTCGCTAAGTTCGTGAGGGGATCAACCTGCGTTAAGGCTTGTAGTTTACGATTTTCTGCTTCTAATTGCTCATTAAGTAAACTGTATTCGTTAGCAACTTGGCTGGGTTCTAACTCGGCTTGGACTCGTTCGCTGGCATCAACCATGATAATAATTAAGGCATTATTTTGCGGGGACTCATTCAGTTCACCGATTAAATATAAGTCAAAATATAAGATTTCCCCGAGAATTTCTTGGCGAGAAAGTTCTTTCAGTTCAAAACTTTGTTTCTGTCCTTGAAGAATTGCTGTGGCAATTTCCTCTAGCCCCACTAATTCCGGAAAGCTCAACCGGACATCCATCCCCACTTGGATTAATTCCGGAGCGTCACTAAAGCGCTGCGCCCCATAAGAACTCTCAAGAATCCTAAATTGGCGATCCACTCGAATATAATCGGGATCTTTGGAAGCGAGAAGTTTCTTTAAAGCCGGATTCATTAAACTCATGTTGGGTAAGTCCTCTTCCTGCCATGTCAAATTTCCTGAGGAGTTCGCTGGAAAATTAGTCATTTCAGAACTATCCCAGAAGGAATCATTTTCTGAAGGAGGACTCGGCGATGAGGAGAAGTCCGTTAATGCTTCTCTAAAAGGATTCGCTATGAGATCAATCCTTTCCGGTTCCTGGAACTCTTCGGTGATTAACACATCACAATCAGCGAGAACTTCTTCGGCTGAACTGTACCGTTGGGCGAGAGGCAAAGCCAATAATTGATCTAAGATATTAGCTAAGCCTTCGCTAATCTGATTCTGACCCAAGTGCTGTCGCCAAGCCCACTGATTTTGAGAATAATCAAAGAACTCTGTTGGTCTAACTCCTGTGAGTAAGTAAAGACTGGTTGCTCCCACACTGTAGAGATCGCTGGCAATTGTGCCTTTGCCTTGGCTTTGCTCAGGAGGGGCATATCCGGTCGAACCAATCACGGTTCTAGAAGGATTCAATTCTGATAGTTTTAAGTCTTTAACAGCGCCAAAATCGACTAAAACTAACTGACCGTCGCGCGATCGCCGAATAATATTATCCGGTTTTATATCACGATGGATAATTTGTTTGGCGTGGATAAACTGTAAAATTTGTAAAATATCTTGGAGAAATTTAAGGAGTTTTTTTTCGTTAAAAACGCCGTATTTTTTTAACTCTCTGC
Source organism: uncultured Dactylococcopsis sp. (assembly GCA_964493825.1). Lineage (GTDB taxonomy): Bacteria > Cyanobacteriota > Cyanobacteriia > Cyanobacteriales > Rubidibacteraceae > Halothece. The sequence continues at coordinate 6,457 of CAZBPR010000115.1, read as the reverse complement.
TGAGTTCAACGCCTTTAATATATTCTTGGATCAAATATTGGTGATCATTTTCAATGAAATAAGCAAATAATTCAGGAATTTGAGGATGCTTACCCAGTTCTTCAAGTTGTTGCGCTTCACGTTTGAAAAGGGCAGCCGCTTTTTCGATGAATTGCGGGTTGCGGGTTTGCGGAAAAAATTGTTTGATTACACAGAAGGGTTTAGAAGGTTTATCTTCATCAATGGCGACAAACGTTCTGCCAAAACTCCCGGCACTAATCGGTTTAATGGCACGATAACGGTCTCTTAGCAATAATTTGGCCCCGCAGCGCTGGCAAAATTGCTCTTGAATGTGATTCTGATGGAGACAATTGGGATTAAGACACTGACTCACAGTACTTAAGAAGATACGACTAATGCTTTAAATAATAGCGATTTTTGAATATTAATTATAGGTAAATTAATCGAGCAGACAATGACGTTTTTGAGTTGTATATATAGATAGGTTGTCAGTTGGTGTAGGGAACTCTTTTGCTAGGTAATGCCCTGGGTCAGGATTTGGAAAAGATTATCAACTTGTTTTCCTGTTTTCGCTGAGGTGAGGTTAATCTTTAAAGTGCGTTCAGGATCGACGATTGGCGTTTGATTCAATAGGGTGTCTAATGCTTCAGGGGTGAGTAAGTCAGATTTATTGAGAGCGATGGCAACCTGACCTTCAGGATTAACAGAGAAAAAGAGTTTTTGGTGATCGAGAAGATGGTCGATTGTCTGAGGACGACTGACATCAGCCACTAAAATTGCGCCTTTTGCCCCTTGTAAATAGTTGGGTGCAATGTTGCGAAACTTGGTTTGCCCTTCAATATCCCAAATAATCAACTGGATTGTCCGAGGAGATATTTCCTGATCGGAAGAAAAGGTGATCTTTTTCCGCGAGATTTTTACGCCAACTGTGGATAAATAGTCATCACTGAATTGACGATCAACAAAACGACGAATTAAGCTGGTTTTACCAACAGCAAAATCGCCAACCAAACAAATTTTACGAGTGGGAATAGACATAAACAGAACAATAAACAGATTTAGTTGGGCTGAGAAGCCTTGGTAGCAGGAACAAAAGCATCAAATCGGGTCACTCGACTGTCTTGTGAGGGATCTTGGGCAGTGACCCCAGGCGGAAACTCAATGGATGCAGAAGTAACAAGCCTTTCTGGAGCAATTCCTTGGTTGACTAAAGCCTTCTCTACCGCTTTTGCTCGCTTGAGGGCAATGTCGCGTTTCACTGGCACATTACCAACTGTATCGCTATAGCCAATCATTCGTAAATGAACATGGGGATAGCGCTTAAGGAATTGAGCAATCGGCTGAATGGTACTCGCAACATCAGCTGGGTTAATCTGGGCAGAACTACTGGCAAAATAAATTTGTTGCCGGAGTGCCGGAGGTTCCAATTGCCAAGTATTTTGTACGGCTTCGACGCCGGGAATAGCAAGTAAACGACGAGAAAGCTCTTCAGCAAGGGACAATTCTGAGATCGCTCCCTTGACGCTAACCCTTCCGGCTTCATACGTGGCGTTAATCAAGGTGGCTTCTTGTTGATTAAAAACGGCTACGATGCGCTGTACTTCTGCCGCCACTGTTTCCGGTGGTGGGGGCACATTCACCGCAACAATTTGATTGTCAACGGCTAAATCATCGGGGATTTGACTTTGAGCAACCCGAGCGGCTTTTTCTCGGAGGGAGTCCTGCGGCACTCGCCCCGTTAACGTTAAGGTTTTATCCTTGAGATGGGGAATGAGCCGATAAACGGATAAGTCAGGGGCAGCATCCAGCGCGATCGCGACCTCACTTTCAATTTGACTGGCAACGCGATCGCGATACCCAACGATTCCCAACGGCACAAAAATTAAACTTGCTAAACCGAGAATCAGTAATACCAAAGTGGTTGGAAATTTTTTGGTGGGTTTTTCCGGATTGCTCTCGGTTTCAAAACTGAAGAGTTTTTCGAGTTCGGATGGCACTGTTTCTGGAATGGTTTCTGGATCCCCTTCATAGGCTTTAATGACATCTCCCTGTTCTTGCACCAGTTTGGCAAGAATCTGGCGAATTTCTGTTTGATAAGCCTGAGTGGGACTTCCTTTGACCACTACAGCAAGATAGCAATAGCCAGCGACTTCCAAGATAATGCGAGAATTGCCATATTCAATCTCATTCAATTCTGTCATGGTGTCGCCCTCAGCAACACAATCATTCACAAATTGGCGAATAGCAGTTAGCATTCCGGCGAGTAGGTCAGATTCCAAACGACGATGACTCGAAGCCGGTTGGGCATCAGCAATGACTAAGCCAGAAAATTTGTGAATTAAAAAGACGGCTTGCACCGTGAAGGGCATTGATTCTCGTAAGATTAATTCCGCTTCAGAAACTCCCTGCAGCCGCGCCCGAATTTTGCGTGTAATCCCTGCCGGAGAAAGAGCCGTTTCGACTTTTTCATTAATCGATTGGATGACCTCTGCCATATATTTGGAAATCGTGTCGCCAATCACCGGATAGAGCGCATCGACCATCGCATCTCGTTCTAGTTTAATTTGGGTTTTAATCGCGCGTCCCATTTCTGGACCTAGGGCTTCTGAGATGGCATTTTGTTGGAGACGACTTTGTTCTTTTAAGGCAAGGGCAATTTCTGGCGCGATCGCGCGCGCAATTTCTTTCGGGGCGACCGCCATTTGTTGATGAATAGCCAGGGGAATAGCAGCGGCAATGGCATGAGCAATCGCTGCTCGATCTTGACGAGAGCGTTCTGCAATCACTTCATCAATCACAGGAACCACTGCCTGTAAGATCCCTTCCCGAGATTCACCGGCTTTAATTTCTAATAATTCGCGAATCAAAGGCAATAACGGGTCAATGAGATCGGTTGGGGTTTGAATTTGGTCTTGCAGTGCATTCAGTTTTTGATCTAAGTGCGCGATCGCGCGATGTAATTTCTCTGAATCTTTTTGAGCCAGCGATTCGCTCTTAGTTTGATGCGTCGGTTTCTTGGCCGATCTAAACTGTTGTGCCGAACGTGACCAATCTTCTAATTCTCCGAGAAAGGTTAAGGCATCTTCTTTCTTAACAGAGTCATCCTCCCTGCCATTGCTTGATTGGGGATGATTGCTTGGCTGTGGTAAATGGTCTGAGTGCGTTGCTGGGGGTTGATTACTTTTTTTAGAATCGCGAGCAGTGGTTGGCTGAAAATTTGAGTCAGATTTCCTGTTCTTTTTCTTTTCTTCGGGAATTGATTGAGCAGAAAATTGCTTGCTGTTGAACGTTGCCGATTTTTTACCAACTTGACTGGGCGCTGAGCGACCTAAATCAGCCAACAAATCAACTAATTCCCCTAGGGCATCAACGGAAGGGGTTTCATTTTCATCATGTTTCTTTTCAGGCATTAGCTTTGCCTCGCGATCGCGCTATTGTTCTCCTGCATCAGAAGCAGTTTCTGAATAGTTGGGACGGTCAGGCAACAAATAATCTAACTCTTTTTCAGTAGCTTCAGAATCAGTTAAAACATCTGAATCTGATCCTTTGATTTTGAGGCACAAATTAAATAAGATTTCAGCAAAATCGTCTCGGGAAATCTTAGTTTGTCCTAAATCACGAAAGTGACTCTCAATTTCTTCATCAAGTTCTTGTTTCAGGTGCTGAATGTCTGTTTGTAGTTGCTCTCTGGTTTGCCCCAATTCGCTGCGCAAGGATTCACTCGTCGCATTCAGCGTTTGGCTCAGCGCATTAATTCGTGCCTGTGTTCGTTGTCGATTTTCTTCTACTGATTGACGTAAATGGCTCACTTCCTCTTGGGAATTTAACCGCACGTATTTTAGTTGTTTCTCTAAAGCATTGATCGCCGATTGGATTTCGTTGACAAGTTCTTCACGCAGTTCACTTAAGCGATGATGAGTTGCTTCCTGAAACTGGGCTAATTCCGATTCTATTTGATCCAGTCGGTACTCATACTCTCGGGATTGCTTACCAAAAAGTAACTCACGAATCTGATCAAGATTACCTAAACGATCGCGCATCTCTTCCTTAGATATTTCAGCCATCTCATTCCCTCAGTGATTGTATTGGGGTCTATCTTAGTATATCTATCAATCTAATTGTCAAAAAAAGTAGAGTGAGTCCCCTCACTCTGCTGATCAAGAGGCAAATGCCAAAACTGCCGCCGAGATCCTATCTTTGGGTCAGACGATGCCAAGCTTGATCAAATCCTTTTTTCATGCGGTTTCCAGCTTTGGCTGCTTGTTGTTGCAAATGATGCCATTGCTCTTGTAAGAACTCCGTTGCTTCTCGCACTGCATTGTGATCGTGTTTTCCAGAAGAGGTCAGCTCATCACTGACTTGTTTAATTTTTACTCGCACTGTTTCGGGTTGATCATCAGGTGCAATTAAAGATTGAACGCGATCGCGCATCCGTTTCACAAGATGTTTCACTTGTTGAGATTTTTCGCTTAAAAAGCCTTTTAATCCTTCTGATTCTGTTTGCAGGCGGTCTTTTGCTCCTTCTTTAATGACAACCGCATCCGTATCAATCACTTCTACATCATCCGGGAATAACACGGCGCGATCGCCAAACGGACTCGCGATTTCGCCACCTAAGATATAAGCGACAATATCTCCGGTTTCCCAGTCAAATAGAAAATCTTCAACCCAACCCATCGAATCGCGGCTGCGAGACATCCGAATGGGAAGGCGATGGAGTTGACTCAAAGGATGACCGGGCAAATCCTTGCCAAAATAAGAGTAACTTAAGACAGCATCCGGACCCACCACTGCCACTTCATTGATCGGCATATAACCTTGATCGCTGCTGAAATAAGAAACGCGACCTGACTCATCCACCCAAACTTCATCAATTTTTCCGTAGCCGGTTGCCGTACTGCCATCCATTGCTATTAATCCCACCATCTGGCTACGACGAATTACATTAATCATCATCATTCACCTCCTCTCATCCCTAAGGGTTGAGGGTAATTACACTGTAACCGCTTACTTTGATCTTAAATAATGATTACGGAATTTTCCTAGGGGTTAATCCCGCCCTCAAAAGTTATCCTTACCGAACCGACAATGCTGTATTTTTATCAAATTCATTCACCAATTTGATATTAGTTAGGCTACTCATTTATTGAGAGCTATTCCCAACAATTAATCTTGTAACCCATTATAACTTGAATAAAAGCTCTCATTTTATGAGACATATCTTTGCTTTTTTTAATAATAATTAAAAGACTGAAAAGTAAATTAACTAATCTCTTGAAGCACTGTTTAATAGAGATTATTGCAATCTACATCATTAGTTCTTTGTCTTACGATTGAATCAATTTTATAGAATAAAAATTTACTAAAACTTCCTGTTTTTTAATTATATTTATCCCGTTAGATAATTTCCTCTTAACCTCGTCAAATAAAAATAAGATTGTCCTGAATAACAACTAAGTAAAAATGGCGAGTAGAAACGTAATATTTATTCACCCGGACGGTGCCGATCCGTCCCATTTTGCGGCGGCTCGTTTTGAGTCGGTTGGTCCCGACGGTCGTCTCAACTGGGACGAAGCCCCTGAAGCAGCAGTCTATCTCGGTCACTTGGATGACGCAGTGGTTGCCACTTCCAATGCGGGTGCGGTAATTCACGCCTATGGCATTAAGGCCGTTGGCCCCAGTTTTGGTTTTGATGAAAATGGTGATGAGTACACCTCCCTGGCAGCCCTACAGGATCAAAATATTGAAGGGTCTGCGGATGACGCTACGATCCTCGAAGAAGCGGCGGCTGCTGGTCGCCCCACTGCTATCATCAACTCTGGTTTTATCGCCGAGCCCGGTACGGGTGTTTTCTTTGCCGACGCCGTTAGCCGCGGCGATCGCCTTGGTATCACTGCTCAGCTCTTCTTTGATGTAGATAACGATGACATTAATGAGGATGGAGAGATAGTCGTCGATCCCGATGCCGAGCCCCAAGCAAAATACAACGTGATTTTGGGTGCAGGGGAGCAAGATTTCTTACCTGAGGGTGTCAACGGAGTCTATGGTGAAGGCACCCGTACTGATGGTCTCAACCTGATTGAAATCGCAGAAGACTTGGGCTACACCATCGTCTACAACCAAGAACAGTTAGATGCAGTCGATCCCAGCACGGAACTACTTCTAGGACTGTTTGCAGCCGATGACACCTACAACGAATTTCCCGAAGGCGACCTGGTTGATCGTGGCTTAGTCCAACCGGATGGCGAATTGGTGACCTATGGTCAGCCTGTTGCCGACGCACCTAACCCAGACGGGTTAGTGCTCGACACTGATGGCGACGGCTTCACCGATCCGCCCACCGTCGGCGATATGCTCGAAGCGACCCTAGCGCTCGATCTCTTTGCTGAAGAAGGCGATGAAGAGGGGGAAGGCTTCTTTATCGTGCTTGAAGAAGAAGGCACCGACAACTTTGGTA
>CAZBPR010000114.1:0-9730 GCA_964493825.1 uncultured Dactylococcopsis sp. | reverse complement strand
CAATTATAACTTTCCGGTCGAAAATCAATCCCGCGCGATCGCAGCTTTTTCTGTAAGAAATTGAGGCATTTTTTACTGTCTTTATTCACGCCAAACCATTGGAAAGGGGTGTGGGATTTGGGAACAAAGGTGGAACAACCGAGGGTTAATTTTAAGCCCGGCGCTGCTTTTTTGATTGCTGCCATCATCTCAACCGTTGCTTCAATATCTTCTTCTTTTTCACCGGGAATACCAACCATACCATAAAGTTTCAGGGCTTTTAAGCCTCCGGCTTGGGCATTGATTGCCGCTTGAATAATCTCTTCATTATTCAGTTTTTTATTAATAATTTGGCGGACGTTTTCTGAACCACTTTCCACCGCAATGGTTAAGGATCGCGCATCGCGACTAGCTAAAATTTGCGCAAATTTTTCCGTCACAGTATTGGTACGGACTGAGGAAACGCTTAAACGGACATCCTCATATTCAGGGCGAGATAAATAGTTTAATAAATCCTCAAATTCAGGATGCTGGGTGACAGAAGCCCCCAACAAACCTAAGCGATTGGTTACTTTTAAACCCGATTCAATGGCTGGAAGCAGTGACCCTGCTAAACTGGCTTTTCGGAATGGTAATGTGAGATAACTGGCTAAACAAAACCGACACATTTCTGGACAACTGCGCACCACTTCCACCATATAAATATTTTCCCAAGCGGCATTTTCGGTAACGACAGTGGAAGCGGATAAAGTATTGCCCCGATAAGTTTGTTTTTCCACTGTTTTCGGAACACTTGGATCAATCGGAGAAATGTGGCTAATTTTTCCCTCGGGCGACTCGTAATGAACCTCATATAAACTGGGAACATAAATCCCCGGAACTTGGGCAAAGGTGTTTAATTGGGTTGCGCGATCGTGCCCTCGTACTTCTTTCGCGGTTGTAATTAAATTGGGCAGTAAATCTTCTCCATCCCCCAATAAAATGAGATCAAAAAATGCCGCAAACGGTTCCGGGTTAGCCGTTAAAACGGGTCCCCCGCCAAAAATAAGCGGATGTTCATCACTTCTTTGATCACTGTGTAACGGAATATCAAATGCTTCTAAAAGACTGAGAATGTTGATGTAATCAAGTTCCCAAGAAACAGAAAAGCCGAACAGTTCCGGATTCCGGGGTAGAGATTCCTGAGTATCTGTAAAAAGACGGCTGACCGCAACATCCTCGCGCTGGGCAAAGGTTGCCCAAATTACCTGATACCCTAAACTGGTAATGCCAATAGTGTAGGTATTGGGAAAGGCATAAATAACGGGTAAGGCGTCGCTTCGAGGAGAAGCAGGAGTAAATAAGAGACGTTCTTGAGAAAAAACACTCACAGTAAAATTAGCAGCATTGAAAACAGCACTTTTGATCTTAACGATTTGTATTGTTGATGATCGAAGTCAACTTGAGTGGGAACAATCAAATTAGCTTGCTATTCTTATAGTGATAGGGAAAGAATCGCAACAAATCGTTACTTTTTTCCAGTGACGCTTCGCTTAGTAAATGTAAAAGGGATGATGAGGAGAAAATTGTGAACAAAATTTGGAAAAAATGGTGTTTTTCAAAGCCAATCATCGCATCAATGATGGGTTTTCTTTCCCTATTGGCAATGAGTCATGCTGAAGCCGCGAAACAAATTAATGTTCGCATTGGACCGATCGAACGTCAAATTCAGGTGCGAGATTTAGAACGATATGGGAGAACTGGCCAAGTTCCAGATTCCTTAAAACTCTTAGAACCTTTACTAACAAAAGAGGTGCAAACCCTCTTAACGCGCCGCTTAGAGTTTGATGAGGGTGTCGTGGATCGGTTTATTTTTGGTACCCTGCAATCCCCACAACTTGAACCATTGCTTGAACAGTTACAAACAGCATTACCCGAAGCCGAGTTTGAAGAATTGATGGTCGGGATCTACTTAGCGTTTCGGCAGGGCAATGGGTTAAACATTCTGGATTTTGTTGCTGCCTATCCGGAAGATACCTTAACGATTGATGCGACAGCAGCGATCGCGCTAGGGGTGCAAGTCAATCTCTCTTATCTCCAAAGTAAACTATTAGCGCCAATTCTCGCCCAAGAACTGAAAGTAGAATCGCCTTCTTCCTTTCGTCCGGATTTCGATCCCAGTGCCGCTGGGAATTATGACTTTCGGGAACGGAGTTTAATTTTTCGGGATCATCAGCGCGATCGCACAATTCTCGCTGATTTCTATATCCCAACCGTTAAAGACCGTCAATTGGTGGTAATGTCTCACGGCTATGCCGCCAATCGCCGTTTTCTCATTTATCTGGCGCGACATTTAGCCTCCCATGGCTATACGGTAGTGGCGTTAGAACATCCGGGAAGTAATATTGACCTATTATCAGATACAGATTTTACCCTCAATCCAGGCACATTACTCTCTCCCGAAGAATTGCTGGATCGTCCGCAAGATATTAGCTTTCTCTTGGATGAATTGGGGGAATTGAACCATTATTCGCGGACGTTACACAATCAATTTAATACTGAAAATGTCACGGTAATCGGTCATTCTCTGGGCGGTTATACGGCCTTAGCTTTAGCCGGAGGAGAGTTAGACTTAAAAGCAGTCCGTCGCTTTTGTCGCAATGTAACGCCTTTCGGACGGTCTCCTGCAGATTGGCTACAATGTGCTGGGGCAAAATTGCCGAATAGTACCTTGCGCTTGCGAGACGCGCGGGTCAAACGGGTCATTGCCCTGAACCCAATGACGAGTCATTTGTTTGGACGATCAGGCTTAGAAAGCGTTTCGATTCCCACGGTTATTTTTAGCAGTAGTGAAGATGCGATTACGCCAACGCTGACGAATCAATTGAAACCTTTTTCCCAACTCTCAGGAGAAAAATATCTTCTCACCGCCATTGGTGCAACCCACATGAGTGTCACTGATATTAGTAATGTCCATAGTGCGATGGGAAAAAGCACTTTAGTGCCGGAATTGCTGGGAAGAGAGGCGGAACCCCTACGCAGTTGGATGCGGAGTGTCACCCTTGCCTTTTTGAAACAGGATAGTCCACAAGCCAGAGAATATGAACCATTTCTGACTCCAGAATATGCACAGTTTCTGTCAACGCCTAATTTATCCTTTCGTTTAGCTGAAAAAGTACCAATGACCCTAACCCCTTGGTTACAAGGAATTGATTGGACACGCCAACGGATGATTGTCCGAGGAGAACAATGGCGCGATCGCCAACGGAATACTCCTGTCGATCTAAATTTTCCTGCCTTGAGGACGCAACAAGCCAGTAATGAATACTACCAAGGGGCATTAGAGGAAATTTTTACCGATCTAGCTAATGGACAAGGATAAGAAAGGGGACAACGATAAAAGCTGTCCCGGCTTCGGGTGATAAAATTTAAGCGGATTGGAAAGGACACTTAGCCAAAGCTAAAGTCAGTCTCACTTAAGCTGTTTGCCTCTACACCCAGTAAAATAGCTAAGTCTTCGCCATTCAAACTGATTAAGCTTCCCTCATCGATTGAAGTGATGACTACATCAGTAAAACTGGCTTCTACTGACGCGATCGCGAGGGTATCTTCTCCTGAAATAAAGTCAGTCATGGTATTGGTACCGCCGTTGAAATCAGGACCCTGAATTTGGAAGCGATCCGCAGCAGCCCCCCCAGTAACAACGTTATTAGCACCACCATCAGGAAAAAAGAACTGATCGCTACCCTCTCCGCCAAAGAAACGGTTATTGTTCCCGCCAAAGAAGATGTCATCGCCAGTTCCCCCATAAACGCGATTGTCAGAACCATTACTGACATCAATGGTGTCATCGCCAGCACCGGCAAAGAGGAGATCGCCAACAGCATCGAAGTTATCCTCACCGATTGCACCGTCAAGGACATCGTTGTCGCTGGTACCAAAGATTAACCCTTGAGGGGAGGTTCCTTGATCGGTATCATCATCGGTGTCATCGCCAGTTTCTTCATCGGTATTATCATCGGGTTCTTCCTCCACTTGCACGCCTAGACGAGGATCGAGATCCAGGGAGTTTTCCAACTCAATGAGGGCAATTTCATTATTGTCAATTTCTGGCGGACGACCCACCGAGAACGGATAATTGTTATCGTTGGCAACAAGAATGGTCGTCTCATCAAGCACCAACACATCTTCAATGGTGACAAACGGCATCGTGTAAGTCGTTTCGCCATCCTGATTCAGATCGTCGGGATCTGGAATATTGAGTAAATCAACCACTTCCTCTTTTTCCACAAAGCCATTTTCATCAATTGCAGAGAAATCAACTTTAAAGACTTTCTTGAATTCTGCGTTCTCGGCTTGTCCGCCATCCCGTTCAATGACGAGGAATTCGGTTTCATTAATGGGAGTGAAGTCACCGATCGCGTGATTGGCATCTGCTTTTTCATAAAAGCCAACAATGTCTTCTTCATATTGTCCACTGGTGAGATCAAACTCATAAATCCGCAATGCTGTGTCTGGATCGCCGGTAACCGAACCTTCTAAAAGGGGATAAGCTGTCGTGCGATCCGGGCTAAAAGCCATCCCTTCAAAGCCGCGCGATCGCGGTAAATTGGGTTCTTCAATCAACGGTTCGAGGACTGTGCTGCCAGTTGCCGGGAAATCAGTAAAGAAGCCATCCACACCAATCTCAATCAGTTGTTCAACCTCTTCACCTGGGGTTTGTGGAGTGCCATCCGCTTCCAAGGTGAGGAACTGTTCTTCATCACGAAGCGTATAAGGATGAACGAGTAAATTAGCATCATGAGCATCCGTCACGAAAGAAGTTACTTCACCCGTGAGTTGAGTCGTAATCTCGGCTTCGCCATCCCCATCCCCATCGACAGGGGTTTCGAGATTTTCCCGTAACAGGAGATTATTTTTCCAAGGACCCGCGCCTTCCGCATATTTCTCGCTGATGACCTGGAGAAATTCAGCGTTATCGAGGTCACTGTAAACAGTATTTTCCGAAAGGGGATTTTCTGCTGCATCCAAGAAATCTTGCCCGTAAATGGCAGCGAGATTATTGTCTTGTTCCAGATTAAAGCGGATGTCGTAGGGAACCGAGAAACCGCTATCCGGACTTGCTGAATCGGTGGCGTTGCCATACAGTTGAACCAGTGGCAGATCCCCTAATCCGACTTCGTCAAGCTGTCCTTGTAGTTCAATGAGGTTTTGGAACTCAAACGACTGAATAAAGATGCGATTCGGGTCAGTGAAACCTGTCTCTTGCAAGGTTTCAATCAACGGTTCTTCTAAAGATAAGCCTTGTTGATCGAAGAAAGTCGGATGTTTGGTTTCGGGGTAAATTCCCACTTCAATCCCTGTTTCTGCCTCAACCTGTTGAACGAGTGCAATGACTTCTTGGAAGGTAGGAATTTCAAATAAGCCATCAAAAGAGGGGTCACGGAAGTCCCGAGATTGAACCGCGCGAACATTATCTTTGATTTCTTCTAAGGTAAAGTCTTCGGCAAACCAACCACCGACTAATTCCCCATCAAGATTTTTAACAGTGAGACGGTCTGCGAACTGAGGTAAATCGGGGATATTGGTGGTTAAGGTGCTATTTTGCTTCACAATGGGGTTGCCATTGTCATCGAGTAAGATTTCGCCATCTTCATCCAGCTCTACTTGCGCTAAAGTAGGCTCATGACGAGCGATTAACACGCCATCGCTAGTGATTACTAAGTCGGGTTCAACAAAGTCTGCCCCTTGCGCGATCGCTGCTTTGTAAGCCTCTAAGGTATGTTCTGGAAAGTCGCCACTTGCCCCACGATGACCGATCACAATCGGATCTTGCCCGTTTAGAGTATTGAGTTCATTGGTATTGGGGGTCGGAATCGGTGCTTCTAACAGTTCTCCTGCGGCGTTGAAATGGAGTAAGAAGGGACCAAACTCATCTCCTACCCAAATCTTGCCATTGGCATCAATCACAAAAGATTCAATATCAAAGTCAGCTCCAGTGAGCAATCGTTCCGATGTATCTTCATTAACAATAGGATAGGGAATTTGGTTATTCGGATCAGACAATTGTATAAAATCTTGCACAACAACTGTCCCATCTCCATTTTCGGTTCCAATGAAGTTCGGATCAACTTCATAGATGCGTAACAAATAGTCACTACTATTGTCTTGGGCGCCAAACCCATTATCAGAGAGAAACCAATATTTTCCTTCTCCATCTGGAGAAAACTGCACGCCACTAAACCCCTGTACCGGTTGACCTTCAAAGGGACCAGTCCGTCCGTTGGCAGAAATACCGTCTCCTGCGGGGGGACCGGCAGCAAATGTATCGGCAGGTAAAACTGCAAATCCTTTGAGCATGATGAGAACCTCTAGTATCGTTAATTTCAACTACGTAGACGTTCTCATGGCAACGTTAATTTTTCTTTAGCAAAGCGTTAACGCTCAGCTTGACTCAAGTTATGAAAAGTTTAATATCTCAAGGAGCGGCTTCTAACGTCGCAAATTGGAAAATTATCGGCAAAGCCTGTGTTAGGCTTATAGTTTGGTAGCCTTGGCAAAAGTAAAATTGTTCGGAAGATGACGGAAAGCGGAAACTACGCGATTGATTTTGGAACCAGTAACACGGTCATTACGCGCTGGAATACAACAAGAGAACAAGCAGAAGTGGTTCCCCTCTCAGGAATTTCTCAACAGTTACCCAATAACCCGCCGTTAATTCCGAGTTTGCTGTATGTGGAAGATGCCAGCCAAGAACAAGTTGTAGTTGGTCAAGCCGTGCGCGATCGCGCTCTCGATGTCAAATCAGATTCGCGTTTCTTTCGGGGATTTAAGCGAGGAATTGCTGCACCGGTGCAAGGTTTTCTGCCGGAGTTAGATGGCAAAACTGTTGATTTTGAACAAGCGGGGGAGTGGTTTCTGCAAAGTTTAACCCGACAATTACAACAGGAAGCCCAAACCGATATCGAATCTCTGGTGTTAACGGTTCCCGTGGATAGTTTTGAAGCCTATCGCAACTGGTTAACCCAAGTTTGCACTCATCTCAACGCCAAACAAGTCCGGTTACTGGATGAACCAACAGCAGCAGCGTTAGGCTATGGAACAACGCAAGATGATGTTTTACTGGTGATTGACTTTGGCGGAGGAACCGTTGATTTCTCCCTTGTTCAACTTAATCTGGGAGAAGAAGGGAAACAACCCCTTGGCTTTATTTTGAAGTGGGGAGACAAGTTGTTAGGTGAAAAGTCCTCGCAGAAGGTAAAAACCGCCCGAGTCTATGGGAAAGCGGGGGCAAATTTAGGCGGTGGCGACATTGATGATTGGTTAGTGAATTATTTTGCGAAGACACAAGGAATCGAGAAGTCAACCTTAACTACACGGTTGGCGGAACGATTGAAAGTACAGCTATCCTCCCAAGAACAAGCTGAAGAAGTTTATTTTGATGAGGCAACACTGGACACGCTGGAATTAAAATTAGAACGCGATCGCTTTGAGGAGATTTTACGGGAGAATCAGTTTTTTGAGCAATTGGATGATTTGATGACTCAAGTGTTGCAACAAGGGCGACGCAATGGCATTGAAGCACAGGAAATTCAGTCGGTGTTGCTGGTTGGGGGAACGGTACAAATTCCAGCATTGCAACAATGGTTAGAACAGTATTTTGATCCGAGTAAAATTAAATGTGATCGTCCGTTTAGCGCGATCGCGTCCGGGGCATTACAACTCGCCCAAGGGGTTCAGCTGCAAGATTTTCTCTATCACAGCTACGGGATTCGCTACTGGAACTATCGGGAAAATAAACACAGTTGGCATCCGATTATCAAAGCAGGACAACCCTATCCTATGCAAACCCCAGTAGAATTAACCCTTGGCGCTTCGGTCGAAAATCAGCCGAGTATTGAACTGATTATTGGGGAACTTGGATCAGAAAATAGTGGACGCACTGAAGTCTATTTTGATGGCAATCGTCTGGTCACACGAACCTTAGATGACTCCAAAACCAATGTTATCCCTCTCAATGAAGACGCTAAGACGATTGCCAATTTAAGCCCAGCCGGAAGTCCAGGGCGCGATCGCGTTAAAATTCAATTCTGGGTCGATCAACAGCGCTCATTACGCATTACTGTGGAAGATTTGCTGACCCAACAAATTTTATTAAGGGAACAAGTCGTAACTGAATTAAGTTAAGCTAACCCTCACTTCTATCAATCAACTGAATCGCTTCCAAAACGAGGATTGGTAAAATGAACATAATTTATCAATCCTTCATTATGTCTTTCAATTATCCCAAAACTCCACAAGTTGAACAAACGGATTATTATCATGGCGTGGCTGTCCCCGATCCTTACCGTTGGTTAGAAGACCCAGATTCGGAAGAAACAAAAGCTTGGATCGAAGCACAAAATCAAGTTACTTTTAGCTTTTTAGAACAAATTCCAGAACGGGAAACCATTAAAGAACGCTTGACGAAGTTATGGGATTATGAAAAATATGGCATTCCCATTAAAAAAGGAGAACGTTATTTTTATTTCAAAAATGATGGCTTACAAAATCAAAGTGTTCTCTACACGCTCAATGAATTAGAAGAAGAACCGAGAGTTCTCCTTGATCCCAATCAATTTTCTGAAGATGGAACGATCGCGCTCTCTGGAATAGCCATTAGCGATAATGGACAATTTCTAGCCTATGGTATTTCTAAATCGGGATCAGACTGGCAAGAGTGGCAAGTGCGAAATGTAGAAACCGGAGATGATTTTTCCGATTATTTACAGTGGATTAAATTTTCTGGGGCAACTTGGACAAAAGACAACGAAGGCTTTTTCTACAGTCGCTACGATGCCCCCCCAGAAGGCAAACAATTAGAACAAGCCAATTATTACCAAAAGCTCTATTATCATCGCCTCGGCACTGAACAAAGCGAAGATCTTTTAATCTATGAACGTCCCGATCAAAAAGAATGGATGTTTGATGCCGATGTCACAGAAGATGGCAAATATTTGATTATTTCCGTTAGCCAAGGCACAGATCCCAAAAACTTAGTCTTTTATCAAGACTTACAAGATCCAAAAGGCGAAGTGAAAGAACTCATTTCTGGTTTTGTTGCGAGTTTTAGCTTTATTGAATACGAAGGTTCCCTCTTTTGGTTCCGCACGGATGATCAAGCGCCAAAAGGACGGTTGATTGGGATTGATCTTTATCAACCCCAAGCCGACAATTGGCAAGAAATTATTCCAGAAACGGAGAATACCTTAGAAGGGGTAAGCGTCTTAAATCACCAGTTTATTCTCGATTATTTACAAAATGCGCGATCGCGCTTACAAATTCATACTCTCGATGGCACGTATCTTAAAGACATTGAATTGCCGGGCATTGGTTCTGTGGGTGGATTTAACGGGAAACGGGATGATACGGAAACCTTTTATGCTTATACCAGTTTCACCACGCCCACGACCATCTATCGCTACAACCTAGAAACGGGAGAAAGTAACCTTTTCCGTCAACCGACGGTTAGTTTTAACCCCGATAACTACGAAACCCGGCAAGTCTTTTATCGCAGTAAGGATGGAACACAAGTCCCCATGTTTATTACTCATAAAAAAGGCTTATTACTAGATGGGAATAATCCAACGGTGCTTTATGGCTACGGTGGTTTTAATATTGCCTTGACCCCAAGCTTTTCTGTGAGTCGTTTAGTATGGATGGAAATGGGCGGTGTTTATGCGGTTCCCAACTTGCGCGGCGGCGGAGAATATGGAGAAGCATGGCATCAAGC
>CAZBPR010000113.1:0-9905 GCA_964493825.1 uncultured Dactylococcopsis sp. | reverse complement strand
AAGATGGGGGGACTTTCGTTGGTTAAGAACGCCACTTCGACAACTTCTAAGCCGAGGTTTTGCGCGATCGGGGTAGCAATTTGGGTGATTTGGGGAATCAAAGGATGTGTCATGATCCTACTTGCAGACAATAAAAAAAGCGGGCGCGACCCACTTGTGAAAGACGACGGTGCTGTCGGTGAGCAATCGATACAGAATCCGAGCGTGCTGGATTCCTAGCTCTCGTTTAGTTTAACATTAACCGAAGATGTGACTCAGCAAAGCAATGATGCATTTAATTTTATACTCTAAGCCCGGTTGTCATCTCTGTGAGGGATTACAAGAAAAGTTAGAACAAATTAGTACTGTTTCTTTTGAATTAGAAATTCGAGATATTACTACCCGAGAGGATTGGTTTCAAGCCTATCAGTATTCGATTCCGGTCTTATGTATGGAACGGGCTGACACAGAAGAACCCTTACCCCGCCCTTCGCCACGGGCATCTGTGGAACAGCTCACTCAACTATTAGAAAAATATCAAAATTAGTGTTTTTTAGGTCACTGTTAACTGCTGGTTGGATAAAGCCCTGCCACATATTCCCCATAACCGTTATACAACCGCGTTTCTTTAATCTCCCAAGACAAATCCGGTCCCTCACTAATAAATTTCTCGGTTGCTTGTGACCAACGGGGATGGGGAACATCCGGATTGACATTAGCAACAAACCCGTATTCATTGGGAACCAGTTGATTCCAATAGGTTTTCGGTTGTTCAGCGAGGAATTCCACTTTCACAATGGATTTTGCCCCTTTAAATCCATATTTCCAGGGTAAAACCGCTCGGATCGGGGCACCATGTTGCTTGGGAAGTTCCTCCCCATAAATGCCAATGGCAAAAAAAGCAAGTTCATTCGCCATTTCTTCAATTCGTAATCCTTCGGTATAAGGCCAAGGTAACGCCCCAAAATGCAAAGTCGGACCCGGCATCACCTTTTCATCATAAAAGGATGTGAAACGCACAAACTTCGCTTGCGAGGTCGGTTCAACAGCTTTCATGAGTTCTTTCATTGGAAACCCCACCCAAGGCAGAACCATCGACCAAGCTTCAACACAGCGAAAACGATAGATTCGCTCTTCAATGGGAAAACGCTTTTTAAGATCGTCTAGATCATAGATTTGTGGATTTTTAACTAATCCCGTTACTTCTACTTGCCAATTGTCTGTGGAGAGTTTTTGAGCGTTTGACCAAATCGATTTATTTCCCCCAAATTCATAGAAATTGTTATAACTTCCCGCTAGCATTTCATCGGTAATTGGACGCTCAACAGAAGCAAAATTCGGATTGGTTTTAAGCGGAGAAATCTTGGGTTGGTTTAAAGTTTCCTGCAGTTCTGAATTGGACTCGGAGTTTTGACAGCCAACAAGAGAAAGGCTCGTTGCGCCCAAACCGACCCCAATCAAACTTTTAATAAAGTGACGGCGATTCAAATAGAGTCGTTTGGAAGTGATTGGCGTCTTTTCATTTTGCCAAGGCTGAGGAGTACGAATAATCATTGATGAATTATTAATTGTTAATTATTAATTGTTATTCTGTTTTCTTTTTACGAGTTGTTTTCGTCTTACTACTCGAAGATTTGGTACTCGTACTCTTTTTCGCTGTGGTTGCTTTCTTGGTTCCGGTTTTACTTTTCGTGCTCGTTTTATTACTACTCGTTGAGCTTTTGCTTTTAGTTTTACTCTTTTCTGCCAGCAATGCCACTGCTCGTTCTAAAGTCATCTCATCAGGAGATTCTCCTTCGGGAAGACCGACATTTTTCCGACCATGATTCACATATGGGCCATGAGGACCTTTATATAATTTAACGGGCTTATCGTTATCGGGATGATTCCCTAATTCTTTAATCAGTTCTTTTTGACTGCCGCGACGTCCTTTTTTCGGTTGGGCAAGAAGTTCGAGGGCGCGATCGAGCCCCACCGTTAACACATCATCGTCTTTTTTCAGAGACCGATAGTCTTTCCCCTCTTTTCCTTGATCATGCACGACATAAGGACCAAAAGGGCCAATAGCGGCTTTCACCGGTGCCCCGGTACTGGGATGTTCTCCCAACACCCGCGGCAGAGATAATAATTTCACTGCCATATCAAGGGTGACATCTTCCGGTTTGGTTCCCTTCGGGAGAGAACACCGTTTAGGTTTCTTATTCCCTTCCGTTTCTTCCCCTAATTCCACATAAGGACCATAGCGACCAATCTTAATAAAAATCGGATCGCCCGTTTCCGGATGAATTCCCACCTGATCGGGTCCCTCGGTTTTTTGACGCAGTAAAACATCTACCTGTTCAGGATTGAGATCGGCAGGAGTCAAGTCTTGGGGAATCGATGCTTTGACAACGCCATCACCATTTTCAGTTTCTAGGTAAGGACCGAAATAACCAATCTTGATCCGGGCGTCAATATTATCTAAGTTAACCGCTTTCGCATGATCGGGATCAATCTCGTCTTCTTTTTCTTTAACCAGAGTATTCAGTCCTTTATCTCCAGAATAAAACTGTTGCAGATACGGTGTAGAATCTGCTTCTCCTGTGGCGATATGGTCAAGGGTTTCCTCCATACGAGCTGTAAAATGGGGATCCACCAGTTCGCCAAAATACTGTTCTAAAAGACTTGTCACAGCAAACGCGGTAAAAGTGGGTGTCAAAGCGTTCCCCCGCATTTGCACATACCCGCGATCCATAATCGTACTAATAATGCTGGCATAAGTACTCGGTCGCCCAATCCCTTCACTTTCAAGCATTTTCACTAAAGAGGCTTCTGTATAACGGGCTGGCGGTTGCGTTTCGTGACCGAGAGACTCCAGTTGTTTACACTCAGGGTGATCCCCTTCTTGCAAGTTGGGGAGAATCACTTCTTGGTTTTCTAGTGCTGCTTCTGGATCATCAGATCCTTCCACATAAGCGCGGAAAAACCCGGGAAAATCAATTCGTTTTCCACTCGAACGAAATTCTGCATCCTCCACCGTTAACTGAACACTAATTTGAGTCAGTTTTGCATTTGCCATTTGGCACGCCACGGTGCGCTTCCAAATCAGGTCGTAAAGGGCAAGTTCTCGCCCTTGTAGCCCGGTTTCTTGGGGAGAGCGAAAACTTTCTCCGGCAGGGCGAATCGCTTCGTGAGCTTCTTGCGCCCCTTTACTTTTAGTGCTGTATTGACGGGGTTTCGGACTCAAGTATTCCTTGCCATATTTTGCGGTGACACAACTCCTCGCTGCACTAATGGCTTGTTCCGAGAGGTGAACCGAGTCTGTCCGCATATAGGTGATATAACCGTTTTCATACAGACTTTGTGCCGTGCGCATGGTATCCCGCGCTGAGATTTTTAATTTCCGGTTCGCTTCTTGTTGCAGCGTTGAAGTGGTAAAGGGAGGAGACGGTTTGCGAGTGGTGGGACGTTCGTCAACTTGTTTAACGGTCCACTGCTGATCATTGAGACGGTCTCTGAGGGCATTGGCATCTGCCTCGTTGAGTAAAACCACATCCCGCCCTTTGGCAATCTTTCCCGTTTTTGGATCAAAATCACTACCCGTTGCCAGTTTTTTCCCACCGAGGGTCGTCAATTTGGCTTCAAACTGGCTCTTTTCTTTTTCTAAAGTGGCTTTTAAATCCCAGTAACTACCACTTTTGAAGGCGCGACGTTCCCGTTCTTTCTCAACAATCAGACGCACGGCAACCGACTGAACACGCCCGGCTGAGAGTCCACGGGCAACTTTTTTCCAGAGTAAGGGGGAGAGGGTATAACCGTATAAACGGTCGAGAATGCGTCGCGTTTCTTGCGCTTCTACTAGATCATCATTGACATCCCGACAATGTTGTAGGGCTTCTTGAATGGCTTCTCGGGTAATTTCATGAAACACCATCCGTTTTGTCGGTACTTTCGGATTCAGCAGTTCTTTTAAGTGCCAAGAAATACTTTCTCCTTCGCGATCTTCGTCTGTAGCAAGAATGAGTTCATCGGCTTCTTTGAGGGCAGCTTTCAGTTCTTTAACAACTTTCTTCTTATCACTCGGAACAACATAAACGGGTTTAAACCCTTCTTCAACATTGACCCCTAACCGTGCCCAGCTTTCGCCTTTAATTTTTGCGGGGACTTCTTTAGCGGAAGAAGGCAAGTCCCGCACATGACCCATTGATGCTTCGACACGATAGTCATTTGGGAGGTATTTACGGATGGTACGAGCTTTGGTTGGCGATTCAACGATGACAAGGGTAGACATTGCAGTTGAGGAAGAATAATAGATGTTGGATTATCTTAATACTTGAGGGAAACTGTTAGTGATTAATCTAAATAAATAGCTTCTTCTAGTAATATCAGATCAAGTCAAATTTAGCATTGCAGACTTGCCATTAGTTATTAGTCATTAGTCATTAGTCCTTTGTTATTTGGGAAATAGGTAATTAAAGATTGACTTTGTTGCTTCTTTACCCTATCCCATGCTCTTCCTCTCGTGATTCCTTAGTTCCTGTAATAAAGACTCATCACTTCCGTGAGAGCTAAACGGGAAGTTGCACCAATCGTAAAGGGCGAAAACTGAGCGCGATCATAATGCTGAACGCCAGCACAGGCAATCATCGCTGCATTATCAGTACAGAGTTTCATCGGAGGAAAATGGACTGTTAATCCTTTTTCCGCTGCCTTTTGGGTTAATTTTTCTCGTAAACTACGATTGGCAGCAACCCCTCCACCGACGACAATTGGATTGAGATTGTATTCGATCGCGCAATTAATGGTTCGTTCACTCAGCGATCGCGCCACGGTTTCTTGAAAGGATGCCGCCAGATCATTCACGGGCAGTTCTCCTTCTGCTTCTAGCTGCTTCACTAAACGAGCGACTGCTGTCTTCAAACCACTAAAGCTAAACTCATAGGGATAATATCCCCCCTCAGGGCGAGACACTTTTCCTTCCGGAAGCACGTAGGCGTGAGGATTTCCGAATTGGGCAGCGCGATCAATGGCAGGACCCCCAGGATAACCGAGTCCTAATAAACGAGCCGTTTTATCAAAGGCTTCGCCCACGGCATCGTCACGGGTTCCCCCGAGCATCATATAGTCTCCACAACCGCGGACCGCAATTAAACTGGTATGTCCACCCGACACTAGCAAGCAAAGAAAAGGCGGTTCTAAAGTGGGTTCACTCAGGTAACTGGCGTAAATATGTCCTTCTAAATGATGCACCCCCAATAACGGCTTAGTGTGAACCATCGCCAGCGTTTTGGCGGTTGCTAAGCCGACGAGTAAAGCACCAACTAAACCCGGCGCAACTGTCACAGCAATACCGTCGATTTCCTCCCAACTCAAACTCGCTTCTGCTAACGCCTCTTCCAAACAGGGATTAATCGCTTCTAAATGCTGTCGAGACGCGACTTCTGGCACAACCCCCCCGTAAATACGATGAATATCAATCTGGGAAGCAACAATATTACTTAAAATTTGACGATTCTTAACAATTGCGACACCTGTCTCATCGCAACTGGTTTCAATGGCTAAGATAGTAGACATCGGTTGGTACAAAAAAGACTTTGTATATGTTTAGTAATATTAACTTTACGGAGAAACAATGGAAGGTTAAGATTTAACCTTAACGTATCAACTGCTGCGTTATCTTTTGTACAAAAAACTAAATTCAGTTGTAACAAAAGGAAACAATTTATGCCAAGACTGCTTGCTTTAATTCTGTCAGTAATGCTGCTCTTGGGCTTTGCAGCTCCGGCTCATGCCCAAGCGGAAGGAAACGCTCAATTGGTTCCCTGTAGCGAATCGGCTGCCTTCCAACAACGAGCAAAAAATTTCCGTAACACCACTGCTGATCCTGAATCTGGACAAAAACGGGCTGAGCGTTATGGTCAAGCCCTCTGTGGTCCGGAAGGGTTACCTCACTTAGTTGTCGATGGTCGCCTCTCTCGTGCTGGTGATTTCCTGATTCCCAGCATCCTCTTCCTGTATATTGCCGGTTGGATCGGTTGGGTGGGTCGCGCCTACCTGATTTCCATTAGAGAAGAGAAAAACCCTGAAGAAAAAGAAATTCTCATTGATGTTCCTCGGGCGTTTAAGATCATGCTCAGTGGCTTTGCTTGGCCGGCATCTGCTGTCAAAGAGCTCCTCTCTGGTGAGTTAACGGCTAAAGAAGGTGAAATCCCCATTTCCCCTCGCTAGTGATGTGTCGATAATTAGGAGATTAATGTTATGGATGGTTTGAAAACCTTTTTTTCCAGTGCGCCAGTTTTGATTATGGCTCTTTTAATCTTTACGGCAGGACTGCTCATTGAGTTTAATCGTTTTTACCCAGATTTACTCTTCCATCCCATGCCGTAGGTTGGGGACAATTTGATTCAACGGTAAGACTCGCAATTGTTAGGTTGTCTGGCGCTCGCTAGTAAGCTTAACGATTGCGAGTTTTTGCTGCCAACTGATCATTGGTATGATTGAGCGCCAAAACAGCAATGATTAATTTTGGATGCGACGTTGTGCAGCTTGGTGTTCGGCAAAGGTTTTACTAAAAACATGGGTACCGTCATAACGAGCCACGAAAAAGAGATAGTCGGTTTCGGGAGGATTGAGTGAGGCTTTGAGGGCGGGTTGTCCGGGACTGGAGATGGGGGTTGGCGGTAAGCCTGTGTTGAGATAAGTGTTATAGGGAGAGGGCGTATTGACTTGTTCAAGGGTCAGTGGGCGATCTTCGGTTTGCCTGATGTTTAAGCCGTATTCTACGGTTGGATCGGCAGCGAGTCGCATTCCTTTTTCAAGGCGTTTGGCAAAGACCGCAGCGATGCGTGTTCTTTCTCTGGCAATGACGACTTCTTTTTCCACAATACTGGCCAGAGTGACCCATTCTTTTAAAGAATAGGGACTGTTCCCGTTTTTGTAAAGAGGAAGTGCTGTTTTGGCAAATTGATCGAGCATGAGGTAAATGATAAATTCTGGTTTGGCGCGATCGCGCGGAATCTGATAAGTATCTGGATATAAAAAGCCTTCTAAATGCGGTAAATTTTCCGGTAGCCAGGGGAATTCAGACCGATCAATCTGGCGCATTGCCTGGAGAAACGCTTCACGGGAAAAATATCCCATTGCTTCAAAATAGTCTGCCATTTGCCGTTGGTTCCATCCCTCAGGAATGGTAAAACGGGTTTGCACAATATCCCCTTGGCGAATTTTTTTCTCGATTTCCGGGAGAGAAGAACTGGGATAAATTTGATAGGTTCCTGCTTGTAAACTATCAGCACGTTCTTGTAATTTGAGGATGAAGAGCCAAACTCGCCAAGCGAACAAGGACCGAATTAGTCCTGCTGCTTCGAGCTTTTTGCCAATCAGTTGGGCTGAACTGCCAGGGGGAATGCTTACCGTAATAGGAGTTTGGCGGGAAGCATCAGGATTCACCGGCGCGATCGCGCTTTTCCACCAAAACCAACTTCCTGAGCCACCAACTAAGATTAAGACAATCAAACCGAATAAACCATAAAAACTTTTTTTAAGCATACTTACTATTTGTTATTTGTTATTTTTATATCCTTGCACCGTAATCAAACCAAGGGGCTCATCAATTCATAACCAATAACTAATCCTTAATCATCAATTATTAATTATTAATTATCAATTACCACGATTGTCCGTTATCGTTGATATAGGGGAAGATCTATTTATCGAATATCAAACAATGCCATCCCAAAGTAAATTACCCGCACCCTTCAATCACCAACCGCCACCACCCCAGCAACACTACAGCGATAGTGCGCTAGGCTTAGTTTCGACGAAAAGCTTTCCCGCTATTGTTGGCACGGCAGACATGATGCTGAAATCAGCAGAAGTTACCCTAGTGGGTTATGAAAAAATTGGGAGCGGTCACTGTACAGCCATTGTGCGCGGCAAAACAGCAGATGTGCGTTTAGCGGTCGAAGAAGGAGCAAAAACAGCCGAACAATTTGGGCAACTGATCTCCAAACTAGTCATTCCGCGTCCGATGCCAAACTTAGAAGCCGTCTTCCCCATTGGTACCCGCTTGGTCGAGTTAGCCCAACAAGATCGGGGTTACAGTCGTTTGAGTAATCGCGCCATTGGTTTACTCGAAACCCGAGGATTTCCAGCCATGGTTGCGGGGGCGGATGCCATGTTAAAAGCCGCTGATGTGCAACTGGCGTCTTATGAAACTATTGGTGAAGGACTCTGTACAGCGATTATTCGGGGTTCGGTCGCCAATGTTGCCATGGCAATTGAAGTCGGAATGCAAGAAGCGGAACGAGTGGGAGAACTCCATGCAGTGATGGTCATTCCTCGTTTACTCGAAGACTTAGAACATACCCTACCGGTTGCCAACTACTGGTTAGAAAAAGAACCCAAAGAGGAACCCTTATCCTTGCCGCAAAAGCAAAAAGAAACGCAAGCAGAACGCCAACCGTTATCTCTCCCCCAAAAGCAGGAAGAAACGCAGGAAGAACGCCAACCCCTCTCTTTCCCTCAAAAAGAGGAAGAAACCGTAGAAGTAGAGTCACACTCGGAAGAAGAACGCCCGTTGATGGAATTACCAGAACTGGAAAAAATTGATTCTTCTGAAGAAGACCAAGAACCGCCAAAACGCCAACAAGCGCGACCACCGGAAGAGGATTAATGCTTAGCCGACGCTAACGACAGACCCTTGGTAAATCTTTTCAACCACACTGGCGAGACGGCGCATTCCGGTAGCAATTTCTTCATTGGTTGCGGTTAAACTAATGCGGACGCACTGGTGTTTATGCGGCCATTCTTCTTGTAAGCCCGGGAAGAACGTGCTGCCGGGAACAATAATAACATCGTGTTTTTTCAATTCTTGATACAGTTCCCAATCAGTGATCGGTAAGTCTTTGAGCCATAACCAGGAAAAAATTGCCCCTTCCCCACGATGGAGGAACCAAGGAATTTCTTTGGGCATATTGGCATCAAGGGTTTCTTCCACAACCGTAAATTTTTGTTGATAGTAAGGACGAATCACAGTTTCAGCAATGTCTCCCAGTTGACCTGACGCAATCGCGCGCGCCGCAATCGCTTGTCCATAACGCGGTGAATGAATACACAAATTCGTCTGGAAGGATTCTAATACCTGAATCAAATCCGGGTCGCCAATAGCAACCCCAATTCTTTCCCCAGGAAGTCCCGCTTTCGAGAGACTGAGACAATGTAATAAATTACCGCCAAATTGCGGTTTCATTTCTGTAAAATTCAATGCGGGGTACGGCGGGGCATACGCAGCATCGAGAATCACCGGTACATTGTAGGGGGCAGCCAACTCAGTAATTTTGGTAAGTTCTTCTTCCGAAATAACATTGCCAGTGGGGTTACAAGGACGAGAGAGAATAACACAACCACTTTGCTCATTAATGACTAATTGATTGAAATCAGGGCGATATTTGAAGCGATGGGCGGTTTCGTCAATGTCAAGAGTAGGTTTGTACGCCAGCAGTGCTTCTTTAAATAAACTAACACCGCCATAGCCAGTATATTCTGGACTCAAAGGAAGAACAATTCGTTTTAGATTACCCTCACTGGTGTAGCCCCCAAAGGCATTTGCTGCGTAAAAATACAGGGCTTGGGACCCTGGTGTAATTAAAATGTTGCGATCAGTTAAGTTCAGACCGTAACGCTGATTAAAATCATTAGCAATTGCTTCAATCAAGGGATCATAGCCCTGAGAAGACCCATAGCGACAGACCACTTCCCCATATTCAGAACTTGCCAACAACTCAGCGGTACAATCACGCCAGAGTTGTTCCACTTCCGGAATAATCACCGGATTACCGGCGCTTAAGTTGATAAATTCTCGTTCCCCTGCTTGGCGAAGGGTTTCAATAATATCTTTCATGATGGCGCGTACCCCGGTAAGTTGAGACATTTCCGCACCAAATTGA
>CAZBPR010000112.1:0-9994 GCA_964493825.1 uncultured Dactylococcopsis sp. | reverse complement strand
GAGTTGTTGTAGCGCTTGCATCTGATCGCGGATTTTCCCGGCTTGTTCAAATTCCAAGTTAGCCGAGGCTTCTTTCATCTGGGCGGTTAAGTCTCGCACCAGTTCTTGAGAACGCCCTTGAAAAATCATCGCGACTTTTTGCAGGGTTTGCCGATAGTCTTCCGGGGAAATGAGGGCTTGACACACTCCAGGACAGCGCCCTAAATCATAGTTTAAGCAGGGACGGTCTTTAAAGAGGGGTCGCGGACGTTGACGCAAGGGAAAAATCCGTTTAATTAAGCCCAGTGTTCGCCGGAGTGCCCCCGTATCCACATAAGGACCATAATAGCGGTCTTTCGCATTACTCCGTCGTCGTTTGCGGGTGATAAAAATGCGGGGATACGCTTCTGACCAAGTAATACAAAGATAAGGATACTTCTTGTCATCTTTTAGCAGAACATTGAAGTAGGGTTGTTCTTGCTTGACTAAATTTGCTTCGAGGGCAAGGGCTTCGGCTTCGGTATCGGTGACAATGAACTCAATATCAGCAATTTGCTGCACCATGAGTTGCTTTTGTTCACTGAGGGCTTGGGACGAACGAAAATAAGACCGGACGCGCGATCGCAGCTTCGTGGATTTGCCAATATAAATAATATGACCGGCGCGATCGCGCATCAAATAAACCCCCGGCTGCAGCGGAATGTCTTGCAAACGGGCTTCGAGTTGTTCCGGTTGCTGAATTAAATTGTCGTGAAGTGGTTCTTTGTCCTTGATCATGTTTGGCGCGGGCTACGCCCTACGTCTTTTTTGTTTGTAACTTGATCACTAATAGCTAATGACTAATTATTCAAGGAGAGAAAGTTATCGAGGGCTTCCACCATCCGAGGGGGCCAACGTCGGACCGTTTCTAGCCATTCAATATCCCGATAACGGGAATCGCTACCAACCACAGCCACCCAATTGCTTTCTGCTTCCCCTTCTTTTCCTTGCGCCCATAACATCGCCGTTAAAGCAGCCCGGACATCGGGGAAATTGGGATATTTGCGAACCAGGTTGCGGGTTTCATCAATGGCTTCTTTCTCATCCCCAACTTGATAGTGACTGAGGGCTGCGTTGGAACGGGCGATCGCAAAGTTAGGATTAAGCGATGCCGCTTCCTCGTAGTCAGGAATTGCTGCTGTGTAGTCGCCTTTTCCCGCTTTGGCATTGCCCCGGTTATTATACGCCATCGCATCTTCCGGATTGAGGTCTAACACCGTGTCATAATCAGCAATTGCCTTTTCCCAGTTTCCCATAATTTCATAGGCAATTCCGCGATTCAGGTAAGGATCCGGTTGATTGGGTGCCAAAGCAATGGCGTGATTGTAGTCCGCGATCGCGCTTTCAATTTTGCTTTGACTCAAGCGCACATTGCCACGATTACTCCATACGGCTGGATTTCTGGGAAATAATTCAATCAACTCTCCCCAATAATCTTCCGATTGAGCAAAATTCCCTTCTTTTAGGGCTTGAAAGGCTTTATCGGCAATTTCATCGCCTCGTTGGAGTTGTTCTTCCGTGACTTGGGTCGGAGAATCATTGCTTTGCGCCCAACTGGGAGTGGGGAAACTGAATAAAAAGATGAGTATAAGTAAACTCAGTAAGATACGCATTTTCATTATTCGTTAGCTTTAATCAGTAATTTGACCAACGGTCAAAGCAGGCGCCTTCCGTTTAGGAAGGCGTAATCTTTGACTCTCCTTCCCTTTCACTTTACTGGGGTTTTCTGAAGATAGCAAAGGAAGAAGTGTAGCCGTGTAAGAAGGTTTGCTTCCCAACTGGACCAATTTCGCCGTTACAGAAAAATCCGCCGACTGGAATCTGATTCAGATATTGACGAAACAAGCCCGAATCAAAATTCGGTTTTCCGTATAACTCTTTCCCCCGTCCTAAACAAGAAAACAGTAATGCCCCAATCGGCATCGAAGTTTTTCCTTGTTCCTGGTATTGTTCTAAAAGCACTTCTAAATCTTCAGCAGAGGTATTGCCATCCCGGAGATGAAACTGAATCCGTTGTCCGGGGCGTAATTTATCACCCACCGCGATCGCGCCCACTTTCGGATCAACCCCTAACAAGTTCCGAATCAGAAAATCCCCTTGCTGTAACTCTAACTTAAACTCATCTCTGGCAATCCCTAAAAATAGTGAATCTTGCGCCAGTTGCTGATCTTCTGGACTTAACTCATTCATTAGTTCTCTGAGGGCTTGTAGTGGGGGTTTAGCGGCTTCTGTGCCATTCCCATTCACTTCGGCAACTTCTGCTAGGACATTTCGTTCCCCTTGGGTAATCTGATATTGAGGACCCACCGGACGACAGCCTTGGGCAACAATTGTGTCCATTTCGATATTGCCACTCAAGGCAACGCCAACAATGCCTTCTTTCACCAACGCCATTTTCTCTTCTGAAGCGGTTTCAAAAAATAAACCGGTTTGCATCCCCATTGCCATTGCACTGGCTAACCCGCCTACTTTTTTCGCATTGGGATAGGCAAAATCCAGTCCTTCTAAGAGGTCGTTCACTTTAGAAAAGAACGGATCAGCCAAAAGGATAAAATCCGGGTCTTCGTCGGGTGCAACCCCCGTTAAATTGGTCCAAGCACTTGCTGCACTATCTAAATCGGGAATTTGATCCGCACTAATATGAAATCCTTGAATATTAACATCGGGTAAATGAGCGACTGTAAGACTTAGGGCGGGATTCCCTTCGATTTCTTGGGCTTGATTTTCTTCATCAATACCAACAATTCCACCGCCACCACTGCCAATTAAAACTGAAATCGGGAGCTTTTCTCGAATTAGAGGCACTAAACGAGGGTATTCACTCGCATAAGCAGAAGAGATAAACAAAAATCCTAAATCAGGAGAACCTGATAATTGTTGTTGAATGCGTTCCGTTACGTCAGAAATGGCTGCCTCTAGCGAGAGACGAGTTGAGATAGCATTAACCCACTGTATTTGCTCAGTCATAATTTAGAGTTGGCAACTATAGAGGAATGTTTCCTGTGTTAACAATATCGTATTTTATAACCGCCTCAGAATTGTCAATAAAATGGCACAAATGTTGTAACTTGCAACACTTAAATCAGTGAAAATTACTGTTTTTTTCGTGCGCAATTGTGATAACCCGTTTCTTTGATTCAGATAACGCCTTGATCCGGAAAAAAGCGTTTTTTCCCAACCCTCTGACCCGCTACAAATCCTTTTTCTCTTGACTGAAGTTAACGCTATATCTGAGGGAGCAAATGTGCTATTTTTTACTCAGACGAGGCATCAACATCCACTGCTTCCACATCAATGGTACCGGGAGGAGTAATACGCTGGAATTTTCCGTTTTCAATTTTGAGGGGTTCACTACAATTGGGGCAACGAGACATTGTGCCATTGAATCCAGTAAACTGATACTGGCAAACCGGACATTCATCTTCCACTAGATTACGCTTGAGCCACCATTGGACGCCAAACAGGGCAATTACAGGAAGAAGAATCATTAAGCCTAAGACGATCATGACACTATTGACCACCCAACCCAGCCCCACTGAGGTTAATAGCAAAGCACCCAGAATCAGTGTCAACCAACAGCCAATCCCAGAGAGATTTAATTGTGCGATTTTTGGAAAATTCTGGTTCACGGAGCACCCTCCAAATAGCGGTCTTCTTCCATCGTAATATAAAATTAATCCAACCTTGTTTCTTTCGGTTTGTTGGTTAACCGAACCCCTACCGATTTGACTTACCTCAAATGCTAAAAAATATGTTAAGAATTCGTTATATTGTTGGGATTTTTTTAGTACTAACGCTGTTTTTGATTACACCAGCTTGTAGTAGTAATCAATCCTCTTCTCGTTTTGATACAGCTCAGCAAGAAAGCACTAGCGCGCAATCCGGTGCAGTGACAGAAGATGCGGTCAAAGGAGGTGAACTCAACCGTTATTTTCCTAAAAATCAAAACGGTTATCAAGTTATTTATACGCAAGAAAAACGAGGCTTTGCACAAGCTAAGTTAAAACAAAATGGGAAAGAAATGGCGTTGATGTCGATTTCTGATGTTGCTAATAATCCCACGGCAACTAAGAAGTTTCAAGATAGTCAAGAAACTTTGCAAAATTATCCAATGGTGGCTCAAGGTAGTAAAGCAACCGCTGTCTTGGTGAACAGTCGGTATCAAGTCAAAATTGTGTCTCGTAGCGATACTTTTGATTCAAGCAATCGTCAAGAATGGCTGGAAAAATTCGATTTAAAGACTCTCGCTGAACTTTAAAGGCTTCAATCTCAGAGAATCCGTTCTCAAGGGGAAAGGGTTAAAGGGTACAATTAGTGGGAATCAAATTTACCCTTAGGATGAACGGCATAAAAAATGAGTTTTGATCGACCAATGAAAAAAGTACTGATGATCGCGATCGCGCCATTAATGATAATGGGGAATCCTCTCTCTTTACAAGCCCAAACCGATACAGAAGACCTCTCCCCTTTAGAAATTGAATACGGTAGGTTAGTCAAACTGAATCGCGCCAAAAATTTGGCTCGTCAAGCAGCGGAACAAGCCAATGGCGGCTTAAGCGAATATCGACCTGAACCTGCTATGCATGGACCTGCGCAGCGAACGGATTACGAACAACTTGCAGAAGGCGTGTGGCAATTTACCTTTCAAGGCAGACGTCCTTTAGAAGAAGAATATACTATTGAAAGTGTTGTTGTCGTTGATACGAACACCGGTGAGATTAATGTTCAATATAATGGTCCAATTCGCGAAGAGTCGGAACCGGATTCTAATGATGATAACGATGATGATAGTGATGAAAACAACTTAGAAGAGTAAGTCCAGCATTTTCTGTTGAGTGATTGAGCAACGACTGATTTTACCTCACAACCCATCTTGCCAATTTAGATTATGACAAAACCAATTTTCCAATTAGTCGATGAACTTCCCGAACAAAATATTACTGTTCGTGTTCTCAAGGCGTTAGATTTTGTTGTTCCCGGAGAATGGCAAAATATTGTTGGTTTTGAAAACATGATTCGCACCGTTACCGGGGAAGAAGATGACGAATTAATTCAACAAATCGGCGATCGCGCGGTTTGGTTATTTAATGATAAAACGCAAGGCTATCAAAATGCCCTTTGGTTGTATCAAACCGTTGATCGCACCGATACCGCTTTAGCCAGTGCTGCTTTAGCCAATAAAGTGGGAGAACGCATTCCTTTACTCGGTTTTCTCAATAGAATTACGCCCAAAGCCGACAAAGCGCAAAGTATTGATTTAGCCCTTAAGACTGTCATTGAATTAGTTGCTTTTTGCCAAATTAATGGCATTCCTGGTGATAGTATTGGCGACTTTGTTAATTCCTTGGCGGATTATGAGGGAGAAGATATCATGCGGATGGCAGCTTTAGTTTGCTTGGATGGTTTAATTCCTCTTGGTCCTGATTTTATCCAGAAAGCGCAAGGTATTATCAATAATACTGATACGGACGAGTTAGAAGACAACAAAGTCTTTCAAAGTGTCAAAGGTTTCATTCCCGGGGATGATACGAGTAGCCAACTTGGGTTTATTAGCGAAGCATTTGGTTCCGTTAAAAGTTGGATGGGCGACTTTGTAGAACGCAAAGATTTAACCCCGAAAAAAGTGATGAATAATATTGAAAGTTTTGTTGAATTTTCTGATGAACAACTCGACTATTTGGCAGCTTTTTTAGATATGACGACCAATTATTATGAACATACCGGCACCCAAACGATTGCCAGACGTTTAATTAATCGGGCTTATGCTGAAATTTAGTTATTAGACAATAGGCAATAAAAAATTCTCCTTGTCACCTTGTCTCCCCCTCTCTCTGAATCAATCTGTCACAAAAATTGATCGATTGAAGATAGTATGCGAATTTATGGCAATCGCCTCTTAAAAACCTTACCCGGACAACAAACTCGTCCCACTTCGGGAAGAGTGCGAGAGGCTTTATTTAACATTTGGCAAACGCAAATTGAGGGGGCGCGTTGGCTTGATTTATGTGCAGGAAATGGGACGATGGGTGCAGAGGCATTATGTCGAGGCGTTCATGTTCTTGTGGGAATTGAACAAAACCGACGCGCTTGCCAAATTATCCAAGAAAACTGGCAAAAAGTTGCGACCGACGAACAGCAATGGCAAGTGATGAAGGGGAATCTACCTGAGAAATTAAAAGAGGTGCAGGGACAACAGTTTGATTTAATTTATTTTGATCCCCCTTATGCGAGTCACTTGTATGACCTAGTTTTAAATGAAATTACTCATTTAGGATTATTAGCGAAAGATGGCGAAATCGCGATCGAGCATGATCCAAAACAATGGCAATATCAAGCTATCGATCATTTAAATCTGATTCGGCAAAAACAATATGGCAGCACAAACTTAACTTTTTTAGAACTACAATCTAGCAAGGAATTGCTTTAGACTGGAAAGGTTAAATCAGCGATCAAAAACTAAATAATGACCAACGTTGCCAAAGAAAGCCTAATCATTTTTACGCGCTATCCGCAAGCGGGAAAAACAAAAACCCGCCTCATTCCTGCACTAGGAGAAGAAGGTGCAGCACAATTACAAAAAAAATTAACAGAATACACCCTAAAAGAAGCCGATCAACTAACTGTTGATATTCGGGTTTACTTTTCCGATGGGAATGAAAATTTAATGGCAAATTGGTTGGGTAATTCCTATCAGTATTATCGGCAAAGTAACGGTGATTTAGGAGACCGGTTAATTGCAGCTCTAGAAGAAAGTTTTACTGAAGAAATTGAAAAAATTGTCATTATTGGGATTGATTGCCCTGACTTAAACGCAGATTTAATTCAGCAAGCATTTCAAGCACTCTCAACTCAAGATTTAGTGTTAGGGAAAGCCGA
The DNA here is from genome assembly GCA_964493825.1 of uncultured Dactylococcopsis sp. Classification (GTDB taxonomy): domain Bacteria; phylum Cyanobacteriota; class Cyanobacteriia; order Cyanobacteriales; family Rubidibacteraceae; genus Halothece. The sequence goes on along the minus strand of CAZBPR010000112.1, from coordinate 3,100 downwards.
AGATGGGGGGTATTATTTAATTGGCTTGCGGGGTTTTTATCCGGAGTTATTTCAAGACATTGACTGGGGAACTCATCTGGTTTTAGAGCAAACGGTTGCCAGTGCCGAAGCAATCGGATTAACCATGAGTTATTTGCCTATGCTAAATGATATTGATACACCAGAAGATTTAGAAAGGGTGACGCTTCCTTGGGAATAAGGGATAAATTGGCTAAAAAATAGCGTAATTTCAGGAAATTCTCAGCTAGAAATGCCATGATTGAAAAATACTCAGTGATGACGTAAAAGACGAGAGAATGGAAGCAATCAATCTCTCTGTGATTATTCCCGTATTAAATGAAGCAGAGACGATCGCGCAGACCCTCCAACACCTACAAGCACCCGCTGTAGAAATTATTCTTGTCGATGGAGGAAGTAGTGATCCAACCGTTGCCATTGCAAAAGAGAGGGGGGCTAAAGTCATTTTATCCGCTGAACCGGGACGTGCAATCCAAATGAATACAGGGGCAAAATATGCCACCGCAGAGACGTTGTTATTTCTCCATGCTGATACCGAACTTCCTAAAAATTATCGCCAGTTAGTGCAAGAAACCTTAGCGAAACCGAAAACAGTAGCGGGTGCATTCCAGCTAAAAATTAAGGGTCAAAACCCGTTATTAAGACTCATTGAAAAAGGCGTCAATGCGCGATCGCGCTTTTTACAAATGCCCTATGGCGATCAAGGCATTTTTCTAAAAAAAGAAACCTTTGAAAATATCGGTGGATTTCCTCTTCTCCCCATCATGGAAGATTTTCAATTGGTGCTGACCCTTAAAAAACAAGGTAGCGTTCGTTTAGCTGCGGGACCCGTCTTAACCTCAGCCCGACGCTGGGAAAAATTAGGCGTCATTAAAACCACCTTAATTAATCAAAGGGTGATTATCGGCTATTTTCTCGGTATTTCTCCGAAGCAGTTAAAGCAATGGTATCACTAATAACTCATTCATCTCCTTTCTTCAACAGGAAACAACTTATTCTGCAATTCCCCTTTAATGCGATTCAAAATTGACTCTTCATCTAAGGAATCCAGAATATTTTTCACCACTGCTTTTGGTCCATCTAGCCCCCAAGAGGCACCATTTGCCAAATAAGTATTGCTTACATGACCAATGGCGTAAGAGGAAACCCCCGCAACTCCCGCTTGGGTAATCGCAACGGAAACATAGGGAATGAATGACGCGCCGCCAGTGACTGAGGTGGAGAGTCCTAACAATCCTTTGAGAGAACTTAAGCCTAAGGTGGTTAACACTTCACTGGCGCTAATCCCGCCCATACTAATCGCAATTTTTTGTAAGAGCGCGATCGCGGCCGATTGAGTCATGGGAATCCCGTACAATCGAGATAAGGCTAAAATCATTGCCACATCCACGACGGCACCGGTAAATAAATCGAGAACGGTAACCGGATTGAGTGCCACAGCAACCGCTTTGGTCATCACCGCTTTCCAAATGAGTTCTTCTGCGGCTTCAGCCCGAATTTCTAGCTTGCGCCGTAAAATCTGTTCATTGACCTCATCCGCATACAGCATGGTGTTGAGGGCAACCAAAGATTTACCTTCATGATGGAGAATCTCCAAGATTTTCCCTTTCAATTCCTGAACTTGGGGCGCTCCCTGCTGCGTTTTGACTCGGATTGAACCATCCGTCTGGCGCACCCCTCGTCGTTCTAAGGGAGAAGCTGCTACCATCACCACTTCTTCAGGAGTAAGCAGTTCTTTCACGCGATCGCTGCAAATGGTATTGTAAATCGCAGCGCGATCGGTTGCTGGATATTGGTCAATCTTATTAAACACCAACAGCATCGGTTTGCCTACCTCGCGCAACCGTGACAGGGCATTATATTCAACCTTCGTGATATCCCCAGCAATAATAAACAAGATCAGGTCAGCCTGCTTGGCAATTTGATGCGCCATCAATTCACGGGTTTCCCCATCCACTTCATCAATACCGGGGGTATCTACCAATTGAATGCTAGCTTGCTGGCTACTCGGTAACGACACCCGCAAAATCTCTTGATCGCTATTGCCTAAACTTTCTTCAGTTAATTCCCAATTCGCACTGCCAATGGTCCGTGTCACCCCATGCAAAGGACCAGTTTGAAAGACATTTTCTCCCAGCAGAGCGTTCAACACCGAAGACTTTCCTCTGCCCACCATCCCAAATGCAGCGATTTGGACGACAGACTGTTCTAATTTATCCAACATTGCTGTTAGATAATTAATCTCTGATTCTAGCCCGGACTGTTCTTCTGCGGTGAGATCAATCTGCTGAACAATACTTCTTAAAGAATCTTGAGCTTGTTTATAGTTAATTTCCGCAGTAATCTCTTCAAAGCTAAAAATTACTTCGTCTAACTCATCATTTTGCCCTTTTTCCTTATTGATTGGCTCAGAATCAGATTTAGCCACAGACAACCTCAAGATAAATGCACTGCTAATTGATCAATAACAAATAACGTCCTCCTTTGTGGAGATTTGCTATCGTGATCCGGAAGAGAGTCATTGATCCAGGGAGTCGGTGGTGAGTGTACCCAAAACAACTGCCTATGTTCGTATTATCCGCCAATCGTTATGGGAAGGACAAATTGAAGGAGAGGTCAGTGCCGGGAGTTATGAATGGTCATTTCAGTGGCAATTCCGGCAAAGTCGTTTAATTGTCGAGCCTTCTTTGGGCAGGGCTTTAATTAGCGAACCCTTAGAACGGTTTTTAGAACGATGTGATTATCAACTCGAGCCAGGAGGGGATTATGAATTTACAGTCCGAGCCAAATTATAGTATGGAATGGGGAGAGAGTCGGATTAGTAATCAGCCCCTGAAGGGTAATGCAATCCTAATCAAGGTAGAATAAGCCTTGCCTGAACCGACCCTGTAAAATGAAAATATCCCCTCTCTCAGCTTGGATCAACTTTCTTTCTCTGCTTCCAGGAACGCTTCTCACCTTTCTTACCATTGCCGTTGCTTTTTTACGTTTTTATGATGAACAAGACTTCACCCTCCTCGGACAAATCACAGAACCCCGACTCTGGAGTAACCGACTCACCTTGGCAGCCCTCTTGGTGGCA